>JAAYED010000191.1 GCA_012728955.1 Chloroflexota bacterium | reverse complement strand
GATGAATCGCCTGGGGATGGTGGTGGATCTGGCGCACGTCAGTCCCCGGGCATTCTACGAGGCGCTGGAGGTTTCTGATCGTCCGGTGCTCTTCTCACACGGCAACGCGCAAGCCTTGTGCGACCATCCCCGCAACCTCTCCGATCATCAATTGCGAGCCTTGGCTCAGCAGGGCGGCGTCATCGGGCTCAGCTGGGTGCCCAGCTTTGTCGATCCCGAACGGGCAACGCTTTCCCGGCTGCTGGACCACTTTGACCATGTGGTGGCGACCGCTGGGATCACCAGCGTGGCGCTGGGCAGCGACATGGATGGGGGAGGTACCCTGCTGCCCGATGTGTTCGGTCTAGGCGATCTGGTCGGTGGGTTGTCCGATCGCGGCTGGGACGAGGAGGCCCTGCGACTGGTTCTGGGGGGCAACGCTCTGAGAGTGTTGGAGCGGGCGTTGGTGCCGCAAGTCTGAGAGGGTCTTGCCGGGAGCCCTTTTTCCGCATGGGACTCCCGGCGCGAGATGTGGCGATTTTGGCGCTGTTGCGATTGCCGCCAATAGAGGGCGCACTATAATAGGTGGGTGACCCGGCCAAGGCGGACGCGGATCGCCCAGGCCGGGTTTGCTGTGCGGTGCGTTCAAGGTTGGAAATGTTCTAGACCAAGGAGCAAGAGCGGTGGCAATTCAAGATGACAAGATGAAACCTCTGTACGTCTCAGTGCTCGAGTATCTCGAAGCTCAGATGGTGCAGGATCCTGTATACAGCTGGATCCTTGACGAGACGCGGGTGCGCGGCGTGCCCGAGATGAACATCACGCCTGAGCAGGGGCACATCCTCAATCTGCTGGCGACGCTCTCCGGCGCGCGACGGATCCTGGAAGTGGGTACGCTCAGTGGCTATTCCGGTGTCTGGATGGCCAAGGCGTTGCCCTGCGATGGAAAGCTCATCACCCTCGAAGTCAATGAGAAGCACGCCGCACTGGCGCGAGACGTTTTTGAGCGGGCAGGGGTAGCGAATCTGGTGGATCTCTATGTTGGGCCGGCGCTCGAGACGCTCAAGACGCTGCAACTGGACGGCCCCCTGGATATGGCCTTTATCGATGCCGACAAGCAGAACAACTGGAACTATTTCTCCTACGCTGAAGAGCACATGCGCTCTGGTGGTTTGATCATCGTCGACAACATCTTTCTCAACGGGCGCGTGGTGGCGGCCGAGACCGACTATATGCGCGACCTGGACAACTTTAACCGGCACGTCTTTGCCAGGTACGGCAGCAACGTGGTCTCCATCCCTGGATACAAGAAGGAAGAGGACAACCTCGACGGCATGCTGATCGTACGCATGCCCTAGCTCTGGTGGGTGTAGGTCGGGAGCGCATATGAAAACGATTCGGTTTGTGGCGGCCTATGCCCGCAACTATATCAAACCCCTGGCTATCGCCATCCTGGCGATGATCGGTCTGGTTGGTGTTCAGCTGCTGGCGCCAGGCATCGTCCGTAATTTGGTGAGCCTGGTGCAGCAGCTGGACTGGTCGAACCCCGCCGCGCGTGGCGCCGTATCCCGCCTGGCTCTGCTGCTCTTGGGGATCTATCTGGCGCGCATCGGCTTTCGCTTTCTTGCCAACTACATGTCGCATACCGCGGGGTGGGGCGTGGTGGCCGACGCCCGGCGGGACATCTATCAGCACCTGCAGCGGCTGTCGCTCTCCTTTTATGAAGAGCAGCAAACCGGTCAGCTGATGTCCCGCATGATCAATGATTCCGAGATGTTCGAGCGGTTGATCAGCCACGCCATCCCTGACACGCTGGTCAGTGTGCTGACGCTGCTGGGCGTGACGGTAGTTCTGCTGCGCATGAACCCCACCCTGATGCTGCTCACGCTCATCCCGGTGCCTTTGATCCTGGTTGCCATGCAGGCCTTTAACCGTTACGTCCGCCCCGCCTTTCGCGAGCGCCAGCAGGAGTTGGCGGAGCTTAACGCAACGGTCAACGACAACCTCTCAGGGATCCGCGAGATCAAGGCCTTTACCCGTGAAGAGATCGAGGCCGTGCGCGTGGGCCGGAGGATCGACCGCTACCGCGAGTCGATGCTCAAGGTTCTGCGCTATCTGGCGGTGTTCGGCCCATCAGTCGAGTTTGCTTCCTCGCTGGGCACCGTAATCGTAATCTACTTTGGTGGCCGTCTGGCCTTTCAGCGCATCCTCCCTTTGGCCGATTTGGTGGCGTTCTTGCTCTACCTGGAGATCTTTTACCAACCGGTGCGCACACTGGCGGGGGTCTGGGAGCAGGTTCAGGAGGCGATGGCTGGAGCGGAACGGGTTTCTGAACTGTTGGAGCGCGATCCGGATGTGGCGGATCGGCCGGATGCCGTGCCGCTGCCTGCACCGGCGCGGGGTGAGGTGGAGCTGGTGCACGTCAGCTTTGCCTACCAGCGTGGAGGCACTGTCCTTAAGGACATTTCTCTGAACATTCCCGCCAACAGCGTTCTGGCGCTGGTGGGCCCTACGGGAGTGGGCAAGACGACCCTGGCGGGCCTGATTCCCCGCTTCTACGACGTCACCGAGGGCGCTGTATTGGTCGACGGTCACGACGTGCGTTCGCTCACCAGCCACAGCCTCCGCGAGAACATCGCCATTGTCTTGCAGGATGTGTTCCTCTTTCACGGCACCGTCAGGGACAACATTCTGTTTGGCAATCCCGGGGCCACTGAGGCTGAGGTGATCGATGCCGCGCGGGTGGCCAACGCCCATG
>JAAYED010000015.1 GCA_012728955.1 Chloroflexota bacterium | reverse complement strand
GGCCATGGCGTACACCATGTTCTGGCCGCGGGTGGCCGTTTCCGGATCGGTGGTGGTCAACGCGATGGCCGCAGCCACCAGCCCGCCCACCACCATCACAATGATGCCGATACGGATCAGGAGCGCGCCGATCTCTTGCGCTCCGCGGGGATCCACATCTGTGGGTAACACGCCGCATCCTTGTCCTCTCGTGAGATGCGCCCAGTGTATCACCGCTCGCACATTGCTGCATCTGGTGCCTTGTGCCCTGCTTGCTATCCACACTTCTGGCTCCTACAATGCGTAGAGATCTCTGCAGTCGGGTTCGCCCGCAGAGGAGTGTGATGAGCTTTGATTGGAACTGTGTCATCGATCGACTCGATTCAGACAGCGCCAAATGGCACCGCTATGGCCCCGACGTCATCCCACTGTGGGTGGCAGACATGGACTTTTGCGCGCCACCGGCGGTGATCAGCGCGCTGCAGCAGCGGGTGGCGCACGGCATCTTTGGCTATGGCGTCGAACCGCCCCAGCTCCGAGAAGTGTTCTGTGCGCGTCTGCAGAGCCGCTATGGCTGGCAGGTTGCGCCCGAGGCTCTGGTGTTTGTTCCCGGGGTGGTGGTGGGCTTTAACATCGTCGCTCAGGCCACCTGTCGGCCCGATCAGTCGGTGCTGGTTCAGACGCCGGTCTACTTTCCCATGCTGGGGGTGGCGGGCCGTGCCGGTATCGGGCAGGATCGCATGCAGCTCGATTGTTCCGCCGATGGCCGCTACACCATCGACATGCAGCGCATGGAGCGTTCCCTCTCGCCCAGCACCCGTCTCTTTTTGATGTGCAACCCTCACAACCCGGTAGGGCGCGTGTTTACCCGCACCGAATTGCAGGCCATGGCCGAGCTCTGCCTGCGGCATGACCTTTTGATCTGTTCGGACGAGATTCACTGTGAGCTGATCATGCCCGGGCATGGGCATGTCCCCATCGCCTCTCTGGATCCAGAGATCGCCCAGCGAACCGTCACCCTCATGGCCCCCAGCAAGACCTTTAACATCGCAGGCATCAAGTTCTCGGTCGCGATCATTCCCAACAAAGAGCTGCGGGACTCTTTTGTCCGCGCCCAGAGAGGCATTGTGCCCGGGATCGGGGTGTTGGGCTATACCGCTGCCACGGCCGCCTATGAGCATGGCGATCCCTGGCTCGCCGAGCTGCTGGTCTACCTCGATGGCAATCGTGCTGCCCTGCAGCAGTTTGTGGCCGAGCGGCTGCCCGGTGTGCAGATGACGCCCCTGGAGGGCACCTATCTGGCCTGGCTGGACCTCAGTCGATTGGCGCTGCCCACCCTGCCAGCCGCCTTTTTGCTGGAACAGGCCAGGGTGGCGCTGGGAGAGGGGGCCGAGTTTGGTCCTGGCGGCGAGGGGCATGTCCGCATGAATCTGGCAACCAACCGCAGTACTCTGATGGACGCTTTGGAGCGGATCGAGGGTGCTCTGCGGGACTACTTGATCCGTTGAACCATTCGACAGTCGAATCAATTCGAGGAGTGAACAGGAACATGGCATCGACAGTACCGGCGTTGTATCCCCTGCGCTTTCAAGAGATCCTGCGAAACTATGGTTTTGGCAATCGCTGGATCGTTGAGTCCTTCCAAAAGACGGGCCTCCCCGAGGACCATCGCATCGCCGAGACCTGGGAGGTGGTGGACCGCCCCGGCGAGAGCAGTCCCATCATCAATGGCCCCCTGGCGGGCAAGACGCTGCATGAGGCCATCGAGTTGTATGGTGCCGACCTGTTAGGCACCGAGCAGGTGGCCAAGGGTGGGATGCGCTTTCCGCTCCTGATCAAGTTCCTGGACGCATCGAATCCGCTGGGCGAACAGATCCACCCGACCGATGCACAGGCCCCTGCCTTTAAGCGGGCGGATGATCCCGGCAAGACGGAGGCCTGGTACATGCTGCGCACCCGGCCCAACGCCACCATCCAGTGTGGAATCAAGCCCGGCACCGATCGCGCAACGTTGGTGGAGGCGCTCTCTCGCAAGGCATCCCGCGAGTGTATGGTCGAGTATCCCGTAGAACCAAACGATGCCTTTTTGCTGTACGCCAACGCCATGCACTATTCCAAGGGCGGTGTGCTCTTTTACGAGATCATGCAGAACTCGGATATCACTGTGGGCCTGAACATGCTCAAGGGCGAGGGGCCTCAGGGCGCCGGCAGGACGCCCGAGGAGCTGGCGGACTATATTCACGTCGAGACGCCCTTTGACTGCCGCACGCGACCGGTCTCGGTGGTGCAGGGCGCCAATCTGCAGACCTATATCTTTGCCTGCCGCTATTTCTGCCTCGAACGCTGGGATGTTGTTGCCCCGCTGCAGGTGGCTCCGGATGGCAAGCGCTTTTATGTGTATTCGCTCATCGAAGGCAGCGCCACGCTCACCTGTGGCGACATGGTGGAAAAGCTGGTGGCGGGGAACACTTTCCTGGCGCCGGCGAACATGCCTGCCGCCGAGCTGGTTCCCGACGGTCGGGCGGCCTTTTTGCGCTCCCGAGTGCCGGATCTGATGACAGATGTGGTGGCTCCGCTGCGTGCCGCGGGCATCACTGATGCCGCCATCGCCGGGCTGGGCGGTATTACCCGCCTGAACGATCTGACCCCTCTGCTTGGCTAGTTACAGCACGAAAAAAGCGGGCCGGTCCCACCAGGGGGCCGGCCCGCTTCCTGTTGCCCGTTCAGCCCAGCGACTCGATAAAGTCCGCCAGCGACTCGAACATGAACTGGATCGCGGTGGCACCTGGATCCTGGGCACCCACTGTGCGATCCGCAAACCAGCTGGAGCGCCCGCGGTTTGAGCGCATCTCGATGGTCGCCTGGGCACCCTGGGCGGCCGCCTGTGCGGCGGCGCGCACCCCAGTGGCGAGCGGTTCCCCGTTTTCGGCAGCCCGGGCCAGCGCCTGCGCGGCGGGAACCAGGGCATCCAGCAGCGTCTTGTCGCCCGGCTGCGATTTACCGCGTTCCATCACGCCCTGTGCAGCGGCATCCGCCATGCGGGCCAGGTCGGCGAGGCCGATCTCCTGCAGGCCGCGCACCTCCCGGGCGGCACGCATCATCATGGTGGCATACAGCGCCCCAAAGGTCGAGGCGGCCTTGCGGTTAAAGGCCATGCCGCTGCGCTGCAGCAGGTTGGCCATGTCCTGCTCCTGCAGGGCGGGCAGGCCCTCGAGCACCGCGCCCAATCCCAGAGTGATGGTGATCCCCAGATCGCCGTCACCGATGGCAGCGTCCAGCTCACGCAGCCGCTCCGCCTGAGCGGGCAGGTCGGTGGCGATGCGTTCCAACGCTTGGGCGACTGTAGTTCGATCCAATGTCTCTACCATCATGCCCCCTGGCTCTGCTCGAAAAAGGGTGACCTGGCCGGTGCATCCAGCAGGCGCGTCAGTTCGGCGTCGAGCTTGAGCAGGGTCACGCTGGCCCCTGCCATCTCCAACGAGGTGGCGTACTCGCCGACATAGCTGCGATGGATGCTGATCCCTGCCCCGTCCAGAATCTGGTGAACGCGGCGATACAACACATACAGCTCCTCTGGCGGCGTCGCCCCCAGCCCGTTCACCAGCACAGCCACGCTGTCGCCCTTTTCAAAGGGCAGATCGGGGAGCAGCTCTGCCACCAGGCGATCGGCGATGGCATCTGCTGACTCTAACTTGCCGCGATGAACCCCCGCCTCGCCGTGGATGCCCATGCCGATCTCCATCTCGTCATCGGCAATGGTAAAGGTGGGCACCCCGGCCGCAGGGACGGTGCAGGGCGCCAATGCCACGCCCATGGATCGGGTATTGTACACAGCGGCACGGGTCAGGCGCACCACCTCGTCCAGGTCGGCGCCCTCTGCCGCGGCGGCGCCGGCGATTTTGTAGGCAAAGAACAGCCCGGCCACGCCCCGTCGGCGCTCCCACTCCTCCGCGGGGGCCGAAGCCACATCGTCCGAGACCAGCACGGTCTCTACGCGGATATCGTCCATGGCCGCCATTTCGGCAGCCATGTCAAAGTTCATGGTATCGCCCTGGTAATTGCCATAGAGATACAGGCATCCCGCGCCGCCATTGGCCGCCAGGGTGGCCTCGTACATGGTTTCAGCGCTGGGTGAGGAGAACACGTTGCCGACGGAGCACGCGTCAGCCAGTCCCTCACCGACGTATCCCAGGAACACGGGCAAATGGCCCGAGCCGCCGCCGGTGAGGATGGCCACCTTGCCCGCCACGGGGGCATCGGCCCGCAGGATGACGCGGCTGTCAGCCTCGGCGGCCTTGAGCGCACCGCCATGGGCCAGCAGCAACCCCTCCAGCATCTCGTCCACGAAATCCATCGGTTGGTTAATGATTTTCTTCACGGGAACACCTCTCTGCCGAATGATGCAGGGCTCTGGCGTGACGATAGCACGCGGCTCAATGCACTGTCAACCGCTCGGCGGCGCCACGGCTGATGCGGCGCTCTGCCAGTCGGATGAGCATCGGCAACAGCGCCATGAGCAGGATCATGCGGGTCACGTGCATGGAGGCCACCAGCTGCGCGTCGGCCCCGAGATCCCCCGAGATCACCATGATGGCCGTAGCGCCGCCGGGGGCGCAGCCCAGCAGGGCAGTGAGCAGATCGATCTCTGTCAGCCGGGCAAGCAGCCAGCCCAATCCCAGCCCACTGAGCAGCAAAAAGGCCGTCATCAGCGTGCCCGCCAGGGCATAGGGGCGAAAGCGCCTGAGCTCTTCCATGGTGATGGAGGTGCCCACGCCGATGCCGATGACCCAGTTTGCGAACAGGCGCAGTGCAGGCGGAAAGGGTGCCACATGCAGCCAGCCCGGGTTGACGATCGCCGCCACAAACATGGGCATCAGCAGGTCGCCAGCGGGCAGCTTGAGCCGCCTGGCGAGCAACCCGGCCACCAGGCCCAGGGCCAGCAGCAGTGACACCGTCACCAGAGGCGAGTACGGCATGGAAGCTGTCTCCATCGGTATGGCTGATGCCAGATGGCTGGTATCGGCGGGAAACCAGGTGATGGCCAGTGTCGGGATGACCAACAGGATCGAGATCAAACGTATCAGATGCATGGTGGCTACCACCGGCGCCTCGCCGCCCAGCTCTCGCGACAGCGCCACCATGGCCGGCAACGCGCCCGGGGAGGCGGCACACAGCGCCGTGGGTAGCTTCATGCCGGTGGTGCGACTGATGGCCCAGGCGGCCAGCATCCCCAGCAGCGCCACGGCCACCACCATCGCCACCACGGGCACAAAGGAGCGTGCAATCGCAGCCAGCGTCTCGTGGGTTACCGAGGCGCCGATGCTCAACCCCAGCACCACGCGCGCCACCATTTGCATCCCCTTGGGCGCATCGCGCAGGCCGCCCAGGGCGAGGTTGGCGGCGCCCGTAGCGAGCATGGCGCCTGTAAACGAACCCCCAGGGATGTGCAGAAAAGGCGCCAGCCAGACGCCCAGCCCGCCAACCACAAAGGCGAGCAGCACTCCACGCTCACGGGCGATCCACTGCCTCACGCTTTCCTCCACCTGTGATACTGACCCTTTACGATAGGCGCTATGTCAACGTTGTCAAGATACTTACAAGGCCAGATGCAGCCCGACTTGATGGAAAGCGCGCCTGCGGCTAGACTGCCTTTCGCAGGATCGATCATCATCCATAGTGAACAGGAGTATCCAATGAAGACGCGCGTTCTCGGCCGCACGGGTGTTTCCGTGAGCACCATCTCGTTTGGTACCGAATACCTCATCAACAAGCCGCAGGAGCACGTGGATCAGGTCCTTCATGCCGCCATCGAGCGGGGCATCAACCTGTTCGACGTGTTCTACGGGCAAGGCTATGTGCGCGAGATCTATGGCAAGGCCTTCAAGGGGTATCGCGATCGCGTGATGCTGACGGCCCATCTGGGCGCTGTGGAGCGTGGCCGCGACTCGGGCATCAGCCGCGAGCCTCAAGAGGCCAGGCACTTTTTTGAAGAGTACCTGCGTCACTTTATGACCGACTATGTGGACATCCTCTATCTCCACAATGTCGACACGCAGGAGGACTATGACAAGGTGATGGGGCCCGGTGGCCTGGCCGATCTGGCGCAAGAGCTGCGCAGCCATGGCAAGGCGCGTTTCATCGGGCTGAGCGGGCATACCGTATCGACGGCCAGGCAGGCCGTGGAATCGGGCCTGGTGGATGTGCTCATGTTCCCGGTGAACATTGCTTCCAACGCCATCGAGGGCAAGAGGGATCTGCTGGAGGCCTGCGCCGTAAACAATGTGGCCGTAATCGCCATGAAGCCCTTTGCCGGCGGCAAGCTGCTGCAGCCCGAGACGCAAAAGTCACTGATGGGCTTTCAGACCGGCGGCGCCGACACCGAGGTACAGACCGATCTGCCCATCACGGCCGTCAAGTGCCTCGATTACGTGCTCTCGCGCGCGGGCGTGGCAACCGTGGTCCCCGGCTTTGCCACCGTGGCTGAGATGGACGAAGGCCTGGGCTGGTACGATGCCAGCGATGATGAGCGCGATTTTTCCGCGCTGTTGTCTTCCTTTGCCGTTTACCAGACGGGTGAGTGCGTGTACTGCAACCACTGCCTGCCCTGCCCGGTGGGCATCACGGTGGGCAATGTGAACCGCCTGGGCGACCTGGCGGCCCACAACCTCACTGACGCCCTGCGCGAGGCCTATGCCGCGCTCGACCTCAACGCCTCGGATTGCATCCAATGCGGCACCTGCGAGGATGCGTGCCCCTTTGGCGTGGCCGTGATCGACAAGATGGAGCAGACGGCTGCGCTCTACGCCTGACCCGATCGACTCGACGAGCGGCTATTCCGTGCTCATCTGCGCGGGATGCCGCTCGTCGCTGCAATGAAACCACAGGTTGATGATGGGGTGGGCGGGGTCCCCCACCAGGTGATGCTCGTCGCCCGGTTCGATCACCAGCACATCCCCCGCCTGCACGGGCTCGGCGGCGCCGTTGAGCTCGAGCTGTCCTCGGCCCTGCAGGATCACAAACACCTCGTGGGTCTCGTGAATGTGTTCGCCCTCGGCATGGGTGCGAAAGCCCACCGGGTGAAAGCTCAGTCCGCCGTGATGGATAAAGGTGCCGGGCACCAGCCCCTCACCGATCCGCTCGACGTTTTTACCAGCCAAATCCGCCATGTTGTAACGTCGCATCGCAGAATTCCTCCCTGGGAAGACCGGGTTGCCGCTCCATCCGTTGCCGTGGCAAGCAGCCTTAAAATAAAACGAGGGCGGGGAACACCCCGCCCTCGTGTGGCACCCAACGGCTAGATGTTCCAATGGGCGTTGATCGGCGCCTGGTAGGCATCGACCTTGCCGGAATAGACATCATCTACACGTACCACCTCGCCACAGGTGGCCGATTCGTACACCGCCTCGCAGATCGCCAGCGAGTGCATGCCGTCCCAGGCATCCACCTCAACCTTGTCACGGTTGCCACGGATGACCTCCATGAACTCCCAGATCTCATAGCCAAAGCCGTTTTCCAGGCCGCGCGGGAACATGAACTCCCACTGCGCATCGCCGACGGCTTGCTTTTGCAGCGCCTTGAGCGCCTCGAAATCCCACGACTGGCCATCGCGGTTGGTCATGGTGCCGGTTTCGATCCAGTCATTGCCGCGCCAGAAGAGGTGGAAAATGGCGTGGCCGATATCCGTGCTGATAGATCCCTCCGAACCGTAGAACAGCACCTTCTGAAAGTTCTCGCCGGGGGCGTCAAAACTCCACGACCAGGTGCCCGTGATGCCGTTCTTGAAGGTGACCACGGCAAACACCGTATCTTCGCGCACCTCGGGGACGCTGCGCACCTCGCCCGAGCCCTGCTCGATAGCCCGCGCGTACACCGTGTCGACCTCACCCAGCAGATAGCGGATGCCATCGCACCAGTGAAAACCACCATCCATGGCGGGGCCGCCACCAGACATCAGGCGGTCGCGGCGCCACTGGGCCGCATAGGGCAGGGGGCCCGTCTGCTGGCGCCGCGGGCCACCGCGTGCCATGGTGTTGAAAAAGGACAGGGGCTTGCCGATCATGCCGGAATCGTTGAGCGCCCACTTGACCAGGCGCATGCCGGGCAGGCGGCGATAGGGAACCGCAACCGACAGGATCTTGCCGGTGCGATCCGCCGCCTCTGCCATCAGGCGGCTGGCCTTGATGGTGATGCCCAGGGGCTTTTCGCACAGCACGTGCTGACCGGCCTCCATGCAGTCGATGCTGATGCTGTGGTGCAGGCCGTGCGGCAGGCAAAGGTCCACGCCATCCATGGTTTCCTTTTCGAGCATCGTGCGATAGTCCGAGTAGATCGCCGGTCGGTGCCCAAGCAGCTCTTCACACATCTGCGCCGCCTCGGCGGCGTTATCGGCATTGGTGTCGCAGACAGCGCTCAACAGCAGGCCCTTGAGGCCGCGCTGCTGCAGCTCTGCCATTGCCCGAATGTGCGTTTTCGCGATGCCGCCGGTGCCCACCAAACCCATGCGGAACTTGTCGCTAGCCATGATTCCTCCCGAACCGTTTTTGGTGCCAGTCGCACTCCAAGCAGCAGTATATCACCGCTATGGGCCTCGTCAATGGTTGACGCCATCAGCATGGGGAGCGTAGACGCAACCTTGACCACACGCCCTGCCACGCCTATGATGCACGCCACTCTATGCCGTTGCAGGAGGGCCCATGCCAATTGTGCAGGTCCAGGTGTGGCAGGGATTCGGAGAGGATCGCGCGCGACGACTGATCGAGGGGATCACTGCCTCTTTTGAGGAGGTGGGGGTGCCCAGCGGTGCGGTACAGGTGGTGATACAGGAGGTGCCGCGCGCCTACTGGGGTGTGGGCGGCCAGGTATCGGGCGATCGAGACCGGGATGCTGGTGCCCGCGGCGGCTACAGAGCTGCACCGCAGGAGCGTCCGGCGGTGCGCCGTGAGGGTGCCCCTGCCAGAGACGAGGTGCGTCCTCCCCGTCGGCCCCGCGGGGCCTATGGACAGGATGAGCGTGCCTCTGCCGCGCGCTCCTGGGACGGTCAGAGGGATGAGGGCGAGCGCCCTGCGACACCGGCGCGGCAACAGGGGCGCCCGGGACGCGCCGGCGGTCGGCCCGGGTTGCGCGGCGATGTGCGCCGACAGCGGACGGAACGTCGTCCGGCGGGCGATACCCGGCCAGGGAGGCGCCCCAGACGGGGAGGCGACAGCTCAGCGCGTTAGGCCCAGTGCCAGCAGGAACCGCGCCACGCGCTCGGCGAGCAGGTCGGGATAGAGCAGAGGTGTCCAATGGCCTCCCGCGTCAAAGCGTGTCACCTCCAGATCGGCATACCGCTGGCGGTAGATCTCCAGGCTGTCGCCCTCAAAGGGATCGTCCTCGGCGGTGATGGCCAGCGCTCTGCCTCTCCAGCTGCGCAGATCCTGAGTCTCGGGCCGATACAGTGCCCTCATCAGGCGCTCGGCGCCCAGCATCTTGGGCACCAGCGCCTTTTCCACCTCGGCGCTGTAGAGGCCGATGTACGCCCGGGCAAACTCTGCCCACTCGCCGGTGGCGGGCAGGTTCGGCGCCAGCGCCCGCGCCAGGGCTGCGGGTGACAGTGTCCAGGGGAGCGTGTTCAGCCGCAGACGTGACCCGCCATACGGCACCGCGCTGCTTTCGGTGAGGGCCGGCGCCTGCACCAGCACCATCCCCTGCACGCGATGGGGCCAGCGGTGCAGCAGCCACTGAGCCGGGCTCCCGCCACAGCTGTGGGCCACGATGGTCGCCGAGTGGCGCTTCTCGGCCTCGATGGTTTGCACAATCAATTCGGTCAGCCGCAGCGGGTCGAATACCCGTTGCCAGGCATAGCCATCCAGCAGCAGCACGCGATAGCGCCCCTCCAGCGCCAGGGCCAGCTGAAACCACGCATCCGCGGGGAACAGGGCGTGAGGCAGAAGCAGCACCAGGTGTCGTCCCTGCCCCATGGCGATATAGCGCCAGGGAGTGCCGTCAGGCAGGTGGTCGGTGTAGGGATGCTCGCGCCAAAAGCGCTGCAGCGCATCCCGTTGCGCTGCCGGCACCGCAGCAAAACGTTGATCAAAGGTCACAGGTGGCATGTTCCCCCTCCACGGCACCCTTCCGCTCTGCGCTGGCAGGAACCCGCTCCTCGATACCGGGCGGTGCTCGCCACGCCGTTGCTCCACCCGAGTCTCAGGTGCACTGGGGCCAGCTGTCCCGACTGATTCCTATGGTGCCCCGTGCTTGCCGTGGCGCTTGACCCGCTGCAGCTGCAACACCGTTACGGACCAGAGTATACACAGCGCTCCCAGCACCTGCAGGCCGTCCATGCTCTCGGAAAGGATCAGCCAGCCCAGCACCACTGCCGTGAGGGGCTCCATGGTGGCGACAATGCTGGCGCTGCTGGCGGGAACATCGCGCAACCCGGCGTTAAAGGTGAGGCCTGCTCCCAGGGTCACCAGTGCCAGGGCGATCAGCCAGGGTATGATCCCGGGTGCACGCAGCACCGCTTGCAACGTTTCGGCGCGCTGCAACGGCGCCAGGCACAGTGTCCCCACCGCCAGGCCGTAGAACAGAATGGTGCGCGCTCCATAGCCACGGCGGGTGGCCGTCTTGATCATCAGCACATAAGAGGCATAGGTGATGCTGGT
>JAAYED010000190.1 GCA_012728955.1 Chloroflexota bacterium | reverse complement strand
GTCCACGGGACGGATAGTCCCGTCCGTCCAGATCTCCATGCTCAACAGATCATAGTTGGTAATCTGCTCGATACGGGCCATCTCAACCCGATAGGCCACTTTGGTGACCGGTGAAAAGATGGCGTCCACAGGGATCTCACCAATGGGGAGCTCACCATGGTTCTCGGCCGGCGAGTAGCCCTTGCCCTGCGAAACGACAAACTCCAACTCGAGGTCCGAGTCCAGCGTGTCGAGGGTGAGAATCTGCAACTCCGGGTTGACAATGTCCACGTCGGCGGGCGCTTCGATGTCACCTGCCGTGATAACGGACTTGCCTCTGGCGGAGACGCGCATGCGCACCGGGTCTTCGGAGTGAGAAACCACCCGCACCTGCTTGAGGTTCAGGAGCAGCATGGTCATGTCTTCTTTGGCACCCTCGATGGGCATGAACTCGTGCGGGATGTCCGATACCCGAACCGAGGTGATGGCCGCGCCCGAAAGCGAGGACAACAGAATGCGCCGCAACGCCACACCCACAGTAGTCCCAAACCCGTGGGACATGGGCCCGATCGCAAAGCGCCCATAGTTCTGGGTGCTCGCCTGAATCTCAATCTTGGGTAGTACCTGGTATAACAAGGGAATTCCTCCTTGCCTGCGGGCGCCTGTGCGGGCTGTTGACAACGCACAGGCGCGCCTGAATAACTGTCACGCGTGTGGAAGAAGCTCCCTTTACCGCGAGTAGTACTCGACGATGAGCTGCTCATTGACGGGCAGATCGATCGCGTCGCGGCTAGGCAAGGCATTGACGACAGCGGACAACTCTTGAACGTTCAGCGTCAGCCAGGCCGGAACCGTCTGATGCTCCAGAACCTCACGCACCTCGGCAAAGTAGGTGTTGCCGCGGCTCCGCTCGCGCACGGCGATAACGTCACCAGGCGAAACGAGGGCCGAACCGGCGTCGGTGCGCCTGCCATTGAGGTCGATGTGGCCGTGGGTAACCAGCTGGCGCGCCTGAGCGCGCGACTCGGCCAGGCCCAGCCGATACACCACGTTATCCAGACGCCGCTCCAAAATCACGAGCAGATTGGCGCCCGTCTGACCACGCATCTTCTCTGCAAGCTCATAATAGCGGCGGAACTGCTGCTCCAGCACGCCATAGATGCGGCGCAGGCGCTGCTTTTCGCGGAGCTGCTGTCCATAGTCCGATACCTGCCGGCGGAACTGGCCCTGACGACCGTGGTCGCCCGGCGCATAGGGCCGACGCTCCATGGCGCACTTGGGCGACAGGCAACGGGAGCCCTTCAGAAAGAGCTTCATGCCCTCACGCCGACACTGCTTGCAAACCGATTCCTTGTACCTGGCCATTCATCCTCCTGAATTCTGCCGGGCCCCGGCAATCCTCTTGCCAGACCCGGAAGCGGGTTTACGCTGGACGAGGCGTCCTCCCCGCACCGCTACCCAATGAACCAAACCTGACGCGCTAGATGCGACGCTTTTTCGGCGGCCGACACCCGTTGTGCGGGATCGGCGTGACATCCGTGATAGAGCGCACATACAGGCCTGATGCCTGCAGCTGGCGCAGAACGGCCTCACGTCCGGGACCAGGCCCCTTGACGTATACGTCTACGTCGCGCATGCCCATCTCCATGGCGGAGCGGCTCACCGTGCTGGCGGCACTCTGCGCCGCAAAAGGCGTGCTCTTGCGCGAACCGGTGAATTCCTGCCCTGCATTACGCCAAGCGATTACCCCACCGTCCTGATCGGTTACGGTAATGATGGTGTTATTAAAGGTCGCCTGCACGTATACGCGCCCGCGGGGCACATTCCTGCGTTCGCGACGCGGCACACGCCTGGTAACTCTTCTACGCCCCATGTGTTACTTACCCCCTGAGCCCTGCAGTTACTTGCGCTCGGCGCGCTTGCGGCCGGCTACGGTGCGCTTGATACCCCGTCTGGTCCGCGCATTGGTCTTGGTGCGCTGGCCATGCACGGGCAGATTGCGACGGTGTCGCAGCCCCCTGTAGCTGCCGATATCGACGAGGCGCTTGATATTCATGGCCACCTCACGACGCAAGTCGCCTTCGACCATGTAATCCTGGCCAATTACCTCACGCAAACGCGCCACCTCAGCCTCGGTAAGGTCGCGTCCGCGGGTGTCGGGATCGATATTGGTCTTGTCCAGGATCTCTCGGCTGCGCGAACGGCCGATGCCATAGATGTAGGTGAGGCCAATCTCTACGCGCTTTTCGTTCGGTACATCGATTCCTGCAATACGCGGCATCCAAGCCCTCCTGCTACGCCCCGGGGATCGCCCCGGAATTCTGTGTCTCTAACCCTGACGCTGCTTGTGGCGCGGGTTTACGCAAATGACGCGCACCACACCACGGCGACGGATAATCTTGCACTTTTCACAACGCTTTTTCACTGAAGGCTTGACCTTCATCCCATTGCCTCCCAGCCAGTCTCATCATCCAGAGTCAGAATCTCGGCACCATCCATTGTAACAGCGATGGTGTGTTCAAAGTGGGCCGCCAGCGAACCATCTGCCGTGACCACTGTCCACCGGTTGCCCGTAAGCCGGGTCTCGAAACCACCCAGCGTCAGCATCGGTTCAAGACATATCGTCATGCCCTGCCGAAGCTTGATCCCCCCACCAGGAGGACCCCAATTGAGAATGTGGGGCCCCTCGTGCATCTCTCGTCCGATGCCGTGTCCACCATATTCTCGCACGATCTCCAAGCCACTGGCGCGGGCACTCTGCTCGATGGCGTGCGACACATCGCCCAAACGTACACCGTCGTGTACGGCTGCGATACCTGCATAGAGCGCCGACCTCGTGGCATCCATCAAGCGCTGCGCCGCCCCTGACACGCAACCCACACCCACCGTCAGCGCGGCGTCCCCTTGATAGCCCTCCCAGATGGCACCCACGTCAATGCTGATGATATCCCCCTCGGCCAACACGCGCTGGCCAGGGATGCCGTGCACGATCTCATCATTGACAGAGGCACACACAGTGCCCGGGTACCCACGGTACCCCAGAAAAGAGGGCACACCCCCTGCGGCACGGATAAAGGACTCGGCCTCTTTATCCAGATCGAGCGTGGTAACCCCCGGGGCCACCATCTGGCTCAAGTGCCGCAGCGTTTGCGCCACAATTCGGCCGGCACGCCGCATCTTTTCCAGCTCGTGCGGCAGGCGCCTAGACGTCATATCTTACAACCTTTGGCCCTGGTTGTCCATTATGGCAGAACCGCCTCAATGGCTGCGCGGATCAGCCTGCCGACCTGCTCGGGAGACTGCTCGCCGTCGATATCCACCAGGACGCCCCGCTGACGATAGTAGGCGTCCAGCGGCGCTGTTTGCTCCTGGTAGACCCGAATGCGGCGCTGTTGAGTGGCAAGGTTGTCATCCTCACGCTGCATCAGCCCGCCGCCGCAGGCATCGCACACGCCCTCCACCTTTTCCTGGCTGAACAGCCGGTGATAGATGGCACCGCAGGAGGAGCAGGTCCAACGCCCAGCCAACCGCTGCAGCAGCACATCCTCCGAGACCGCAATGTTCAACACCACGTTTACCGCACGACCCATCCCAGCCAGCAGCGCATCCAGCGCCGCCGCCTGCCCCACCGTCCGTGGGAAACCATCGAACACCACGCCGTTGGCACAATCCGGTCGAGCAATCCGCTCCGCTACCATGCCGATGGTGATCTCGTCCGGTACGAGCTCGCCACGGTCCATGTATCCCTTGGCCTGCTGACCAAGTTCGGTTTGCTGCGAGAGGTTGTAGCGGAACAGATCCCCGCTGGAGACCCGCGGCAAATCCAGCCACGTCTCCATCAACTCGCCCTGCGTGCCCTTGCCCGCTCCCGGGCCACCCAACAGAATGATGTCCACCATTGTACTACCGCATCCTCCGGATGAACCCTTCATAGTGGCGCATCATCAACTGGGCTTCGAGCTGCTTCATCGTATCAAGCACCACGCCCACCACGATCAAGAGCCCTGTGCTGGTAATCAACATTCCCTGCGTACCGGTAACAGCCTGCACCAGGATAGGCAGGATGGCGATGATACCCAGGAACAAGGCGCCCACCAGCGTGATGCGCCGCACGACACCCTGCAGGTACTCGGCAGTGCGCGCACCGGGGCGAATGCCCGGCACGAAACCACCCTGCCGCCTGAGCGTTTCCGGGAGATCCTGCTGCTGAAAGATGACGTCGGTGTAAAAGTAGGTAAAAGCCACCACCAGCACAAAGTACAGGATCCAGTAAAAGGCTCCCGTGGTGCTGAACATCGACGAGATGGCACCGGCGACGCGGGCAACCCAGGCTGTCCCAGAGTTCACAAAGTAGCTCGAGACGATACCGGGCAGCATCATGATGGACACGGCAAAGATCAGCGGTATCATCCCGGCCGAGTTGACCTGCAAGGGCACGTGAGTGCTCTGACCGCCATAGATACGATTACCGCGCACACGCTTGGCATAGTGCACCGGCACGCGGCGCTGCCCCTCGTGCACCAGCACAATGCCCACCACAGTCACCGCGGTGATCACGAGGAACACCAGGATGGACCATGGGCTGGTAACCGCCATCTGCGCCAGGCGCTGAGGGATGCCAGAGATGATGCCGCCAAAGATGATCAGTGAGATACCGTTACCAATACCATCATCGTCGATGAGTTTCCCCATCCAGATGGCCAGCATGGTCCCGGCGGTCAGCGTCAAAAGTGTCGACAGCGTCGGCAACCAGGTGCCTGCGCGGAACCCAAAGTTCGAGATAGCGGGCCCGGCTGCCGTGCTGGATTGCGCCAGGAGGGACGCCTGGCCCAGACCATGCAGAATGGCCAAAGGGATGGTCAACAGCATGGTAAACTGGTTGATCTTGTCTCGCCCAGCCTCTCCCTCTTTGCTCAGCCGCTCGAGAAAAGGTACGATGGGCGTGAGCAACTGCAATACGATCTGCGCTGTGATGTACGGGTATACCCCCAGGGCCATCACCGAAAAGTTCGACATGGCCCCACCGGAGAACATGTCCAACAGGCCCAGAAGCTGGTTCGCCTGGAACATGGCCCGCATCGCCTCCAGGTTGACACCCGGGATGGGCACGTGGGCGGCAAATCGATAGATCACAAGGACTATGATCGTAAAGACGATCTTTTTCCTTAGATCCGGTAGCTTGAACGCATTCGAGACTGCCTGCAGCATGCGTATCTCCCAACGTAAGGGGCCACCGCCCCCAGGGCGTGCTAGCTCAATACCTCAGCCGTACCACCCGCGGCTTCGATCTTGGTGCGTGCCTGCTCGGAGAACCCGTCAGCGCGCACCGTGAGGGCATGGCTCAGATCGCCATGCGCCAACACCTTGATCGGCAGGTCGAGGTTGCGCACGAGCCCGGCCACCACCAGGGCCTCCGGGTCGACCACCGTACCCGCCTCAAAGACGGCCAAGTCACCCAAGTTAACCGGCGTGTACTCGACGCGGTTCACATTGCGAAAACCACGGCGCCGGGCGAGCCTGCGCACCATGGGCAGCTGACCGCCCTCAAAGAACGGGTTACCGCCTCGACCGGAGCGGGCGCCCTGACCTTTGGTTCCAAAGCCGCCGGTTTTGCCCTGGCCCGCCGAGATGCCCCGTCCGCGGCGCTTGCGCTTGGACTTGGCACCGGGAGCCTGTCTGAGATCACTCAGTTTCATGATGCCACCTCTTCGACCTTGACCAGGTGCCGTACGCTGGCCACCATGCCCAGGATCGGCTCGGTTGCCACATGCTCGACCGAATCGCCCAGGCGGTGCAGACCCAACGCCTTGATGGTGTCTTTTTGGCGACGATCGTAACCGATCGCGCTCTTGACATAGGTGATGCGCACAGTCCTAGTCTCCATTACGCTCAGACCTCCACGGCGGCAACAGCTCTTCCATGGTCTTGCCACGGGCCTGTGCGCGCTCGTCAAAAGCGCTCAACTCTTG
>JAAYED010000189.1 GCA_012728955.1 Chloroflexota bacterium | reverse complement strand
GAGTGCCTGGCCGGGCGCGCGTGCGGTGATTTGGCACGCACTCGCGCGTGTGCTAGAATGGCGTCGTCAGGTACTGTTTGCGCCCGTACCTCAATTGGATAGAGGGCCGGTCTACGAAACCGTAAGTTGGGCGTTCGAGCCGCCCCGGGCGCACAAAAAGGCACCACCACCCGTGGTGCTTTTTTTCTTTACAATGGCCGGTTAGCTGGGATTCGGGCCCTGGTTCGGAGGGAGGCAAGATGAAGCAGCTGCTCAAGCACGTGATGAGCTTTGAGGACGTCAACTGGTGGATGCTGGCGGGCGGCATCGCCTTGAACGTGGGCATCGCCGCGTTCGCGACGATCCTGGGCGCCTACTGGTCGCTGTCTGAGACGACGGCGGAGACCTATGCCCTGTACGGCCCGCCGCTGATTCTGCTGGGTGTCTTTTTGGCGACACTTGTAGCCGGGGCAATTGTCTCACGCATGGCGTATCAGGTGCCGATCAGGCATGCTTTTCTTTCCAGCCTGGGCGCCGCAGGGGCCTTTGTCTTTGGCGCCGTGATCGCCTTCAACTACATGTTGCTGCTGCTGGCCCTGGTGGCTGTGCTGGGCAACGTCAATGGCGCCATGCTGGCTCTGCCGAAACCTCACCGGAGGTTGTAGCGGGCGGCGGGGGATTTTGCCGCATCGCTGACGCATGTTATACTTGCGCCAGTGCCCCCTTAGCTCAGTGGATAGAGCACCAGCCTCCGGAGCTGGTGGCAGGCGTTCGAGTCGCCTAGGGGGTACTTTTTCATGCCTCGAGATCCGGCAGGATCTCGCGCAGGGCCGCCACATCCAGCGCCCCGGGCCGCAGCAGCCGCGGCGGCGAAACGCTCAGATCCACGATCGATGACGCCACCCCCTGAGGGCACGCGCCCCCGTCCAACACCAGTTCCACGCGACCTGCCAGATCGGCCAATGCGTCCTGTGCTGTCGTGGCAGCCGGCCTTCCCGATACGTTCGCGCTCGTTACGGCCAGTGCCCCCCCTGAGGCGGCGATCAGCGCCCGGGCAACAGGATGATCGGGCAGGCGAACGGCGACCGTGTCTCTGCCCGAAGTCAGCCTCTCGGGCAGATTGGACTGGCGGGGCAGGACGATGGTGAGGCCGCCGGGCCAGAAACGTCCGGCAAGCTCTTCAAATCTGTCGGGCAGCCACCTGGCCACCGTGGCGACCCCTTCCGGTCCGGAGACCAGAACGGGTATCGCGAGCTCAGCGGGACGCCCTTTGGCCCGGTACAGCTGTTCCAGTGCCGGCGCGCTCCAGAGGTCGCAACCGACGCCATAGACCGTGTCGGTGGGAAAGACTACGAGCCCGCCGCGTCGCAGCGTGTTCACCGCCTGGGCAATGGCGCGCGGATCGTCTGCCCGCAACACGACTGTGTCGTACTGCTCCATCCGCGGGTCTGTCATCGTCACCTCCGCTCTCTCGATACGGATCAGCCGGTCCCATCCGGCCAGATCGCGCAGCACCTGCACGGTGGCGTCCGGCAGCGCCCGTTGCGCGGACACTGCCAGGGCTTGCGCCTGGCGGGGATCACATTCCAGCAGGGCCAGGCCCGGGCGGGCGAGTGCCGAGGGAAGGCTGGTAAGGAGCCTCTCAATCAGCGCTGTGCCCTCGGGTCCGCCATCCAGAGCCAGGCGGGGCTCGTGTTTCTGGATGCTGGCCTGCAGCTCTGGCCACGTCTCGGGGCCGATGTAAGGCAGGTTGGCCACGATGAGGTCAAAGCGTCCCGGCAGTGCGCTGAGCAGATCCGACCGCACAAACCGGATGCGCTCTCGCAGCCCGTAGCGCTCCGCGTTCTGGCGTGCCACCGTCAGAGCCTGCTCTGAGATGTCTACAGCATTTACGTTAG
>JAAYED010000188.1 GCA_012728955.1 Chloroflexota bacterium | reverse complement strand
TCGAGGTGATCCTGGACGTGGTCTTTAACCACACGGCGGAGGGAGACGTAAACGGGCCCACCATCTCCTTCCGCGGGCTGGAGAACGCCACGTATTACATGCTCTCGGAGGATCAAAAAGAGTATCTGGACTTTACGGGCTGCGCCAACACGGTCAATGCCAACAATGCCATCGTGCGCCGGCTGATACGGGATTGCCTGCGCCACTGGGTGCAGACCTACCATGTGGACGGCTTTCGCTTTGACCTGGCCTCGGCGCTCTCCCGCGATCAGCAGGGGCGACCCATCACCGATTCGCCCATCCTGGTAGAGATCGAGTCCGACCCGGTGCTGGCGGGAACCAAGCTGATCGCCGAGGCGTGGGACGCGGCTGGGCTGTACCAGCTCGGTGCCTTTACCGGGGACCGCTGGGCAGAGTGGAATGGACGCTTTCGCGATGACCTCCGACGTTTTTTCCGGGGCGATCCGGGCACCGTGCGCGATGTGGCCTGGCGCCTCACCGGCAGCTATGACCTGTTCCGAAAAAAGCCCAGTTATACTTCGGACCGCAGCATCAACTTTGTCACCGCCCATGACGGCTTTACGCTGGCGGATCTGGTGTCGTACAACGGCAAGCACAACCTGGGTAACGGAGAGGGCGAGCGCGATGGCTCGGACGTGAACCACTCCTGGAACTGTGGCGTGGAGGGCCCCACGGCGGATCCAGCCGTGCGGCGCCTGCGCGCACGGCACCAGCGGAACCTGCTGGCTGTTACGTTGATTGCGAGGGGAACGCCCATGCTGCTGGGCGGCGACGAGATGGGCAGGACCCAGGGCGGCAACAACAATGCCTACTGCCAGGATAACGAGATCAGCTGGTTCAACTGGGATCTGGCACAGGAGAACAGCGACCTGCTGCGCTTTACGCGCCTGCTGATCGCCCTGCGGCGGCGCCATGCTACTCTGCACAGGCGGCGTCTCAATGGCCGCCCCTATGACGCCATGCTGGTTGATGGGGTGAGCTACCACGGTGTGCGGCTGAACCATCCAGACTGGAGCTATCACTCGCATTCGCTGGCGATGCAGTTCCAGGGCGAGCCGGGCGAGGGCGATCTGTTCCTTATCCTCAACGCCTATTCAGAGCCGCTCACCTTTGAACTGCCCAGCGGGGTTCGCTGGCAACGTCTGATAGATACGGCGCTCCCCTCCCCTGAAGATATCGTGGAGGATGAGAGCCAGGCCGTATGCATCACCGGTACCACCTATTCCGCCACCGAAAGCTCGGTGGTGTTGTTACGCGCCGTGCCCTGAAAGCGCCGTTACGAGGAGAGCAGGATGACGGATCAAACGTGCAGGCCGGGTTCGGCATCGCCGACGCGACTCACCCAGCTGGCCAAGGCCGCCGGTTGAGGGGGTAAACGGGCCTCGGCGGCCCTGGCGCGAGTTACGCGCCGCCTCGCTGACGTGTTTGATGAGAGGCTCTGGCCCGACCTGCTGGTGGGCCTGACGCTGGCGGACGATGCTGCCGCCTGGCGCCTGAACGACCAGCAGACTCTGGTTGCTACGGTGGACTTTTTTACCCCCGTGGTGGATGATCCCTGCGACTATGGGGCGATTGCCGCCGCAAACGCACTGAGCGACATCTATGCCATGGGCGGCAGGCCCTTTATGGCCCTCAACCTGGCGGCTTTTCCCCCCGACCTCTCTGAAGATGTTCTGCACGCCATCCTGCGGGGGGGCGCGGAAAAGGTGCGCGAGGCAGGGGCAGTGGTGGCCGGTGGCCACACCATCGACGACAACGAACCCAAGTTCGGCTATTGCGTGCTGGGGCTGGCCGATCCGCAACGGCTGGGCATCAAGGGGGGAGCCAAGCCAGGGGATGTGCTGCTCCTCACCAAGCCGCTGGGAGCAGGCATCATCACCACCGCCGCCAAGGCGGGGGCCGCCGAGCCGGCGCACCTGGCCGCTGCGGTGGAATCCATGAAACGGCTTAACCGTCTGGCGGCAGAGGCACTGCAGGCGGTGCCACGGCCCCACGCCGTGACCGATGTAACCGGCTTTGGCTTGCTGGGGCACGCCTGGGAGATCGCTTTGGCCAGCGGTGTGCGGCTCGAGCTGAGTTACGCCGCCCTGCCCTGGCACCCGGGGGCCGAACAATACGCCGACGACCTGCTCTTTCCAGCGCTGGCCAACAACAACATGAGCGACTATGGGCCGCACGTGCACATGTCGGCGGAGCTGTCGTACGAGCAGCAGCTGCTGATGTTTACGCCCGAGACCTCGGGTGGGCTGCTGCTGACGCTGCCTCCAGAGGACGCAGAACTGTTTGGCGCGCGGGCGGCCGCCCTGGGACAGCCTGTGTGGCGCATCGGGCAGGTGCTGCCCGGTGAACCGGACATCGTCGTCAGGGCACAGGCCGCGGGCGACGCCTAGCGGGGATCCTGCTCAAAGCACACCTGAAACTCGTGCCCGCAAAAATCGCACACCACGGGCAGCGCATAGGCGGCTCCCTCGGCGCTCCGCCGTCCTTGACAGCCCAGCGTGAGCGCACGTTGCGGCACCGGCACATTGGGGTTCTTGCGGCCGCACCAGGCACAGTCACAGGCCATAAAGGCGATGGCTATGCCCAGCTGGGTGATGGTTGTATTGAGTGGCACCGTAGAGGCGCCTCGGGGATTGAGCCGGTGCCCCAGCACGCGACCGGCCAGCACCGCCCGACGTGGCTCGCTCTCCAGCAGCTCGTTATAGATGGCCCACAGAGGCCGCACCGAATAGCGGTTGCCCGCCAGGCTGTTGCGCACGTCGGCACGCACATCCGGATCGGGATCTCCCAGGCGCGCCGCGATGGTGTCAAAGGCCGGCTGCATGCGCACCGCGTCAGGCGAAAACTCGGCCATCTGCTCGCGCAGGGCGACCATGTCGTCGATCTTGGCGGTACTGGCGCGGCTGATACCCCAGCCACACTTTTCGGCCACCACGCGCTCGGCGGCCTCCCCCGGACCCAGGGCCCGCAGGGCGCCCACCAGAGCAAAGAGCGCCGGAGAATCCGCCGGCTCCAGCTGGAGCGCATCCATCACCGGCGTTACGGGCACCCGGGCGAGCTCGGCGATGGCGCGAATGGCGTCGGCTGCGGCGGCCCGCACTTTAGGGTCGCGATCGCGCACTGCCTCGGCAAGCGCCGCACCGGCGACATCGGTAGGAAAGCCGGCCAGCGCCTGCGCCGCACTGGAACGCCGCGCAGGATCGGGATGCTGAAGCTGAGCGATGAGGCGCGCCTGCCCCTCCTCGTCTACCGCTGGCGGCGGGCCAGCAAACAATTGTCGGATCCGATCCCACAGCGTCTTGGGCTTGGCCATGCTCCTCACTCCTCTGGCGCCTCCTGGGGCAGCCATGCTTGCTTACCGATCTCAGGCGTGCATCCCCACAGTGACATCCTCACCGACGCCGCCGACGCACCGGACCTCCGTGCCTGCCAGCGGTACGGGCCCTGTAGCGGCGCAACACCAGTTCGCCCACCAGCCATGAGGCCAGTCCCCACACCATTTGTGCCAACGAGTTCCAGGGCAAAAGCTGGCTGCCCAGCGTCCACAGGGTGAGGCTGGTGGCCATGTACAGCATGCAGAGCCCCAGGCTGGCCGTTTGATCATAGAGCCAGGTGAGCAGGAGAGAAGCGCCGATCAGGAAACTGATCCACCCTACCATGGCCAGCGGCAGGTTCGTGCCCGCCGGTGCTGACAGATAGAGCGCTGCCAGCCAGGGCAGCGACCAGATGATCCACATGATGGCGACCATGTAGGAGGACTGTTGCGCATCGTTGCGCCGCTGTACGAGCGCCAGAGCCACTCCGCGCCAGCCCAGCTCTCCGGTGGCCATGGTGAGCAGCTGAAAGACCGGCAACAGGACGATCCGCACAGGCAAAAGGGCCACTGGAGAGGCAGGCCCGCCGGTGAGCAGGGCGGCCAGGCTGGCTGGCAGAATGATCGCAACCGGAAGGGCCAGGGCAATCAGGTACCAGCGCCCCGGCACGCGCCACTGCAGCACGCGCCTCAGCAACGCCTGCGCACCGGCAGTACCACCCAAGCGGGCGGAGACACCCAGGCCTGCCAGCAGAGGGCCGAAGGAGCCCAGCACAAAGAGCACGGTCACCGCCGTCTGGAGCCCACCGGCCAGGCCAGGCTGGCCCAGCAGCAGCGAGCTGCCGGTATAGGGCAGGACGCCGCGCGTGCGCCCCAACGCCAGGGCGGGCAACCATGCCAGCCAGGAGATATAACAGCATTGCACGAGGTAGGCCCACTCTACCGGGATCCTTCTGCGACCCAATCTGCGCAGGATGCTCATTGAAAAGCGCCGCCCTTTCTCACCATGTTCAGCTCCACTGGGAGCAACGCACCACGCGCCCCTGCGCCAAATCTTCATGGCACATATCACACTGGATGCAGCGCACCAACGTGGCATCCTGCCCCGCACGCACCTTGTTGGGCCAGTCGCTGTCGGCGATGAGCCCCCTGCCGATGGCCACCAGGTCAGCACGTCCCTCCCGCAGAGCTTCGGTAGCGCGAGCGACCTCGTCCAGCCCGTTCACCGTGATCACGGGCACGCCCACGGAGCGAAAGGGAGCGGCGGCATCGCCGGGTAAACGCAGCGAGGATGGTGACAGGTCGAGAATATCCACGCCGGCATCCACCAGGGTCTCGGCCAGCTGCAGGCTCTCCTCGATGCCGTAACTCGGCCCGGCCGGCGTGTGGCGATAAAGCAGCAGGCGCTCCGCCGGCAGTGCGCCGCGCACCTCGCGGACAATACGGGTGCCCAGCAGCATGCGGCCAGCAAGCGTGCCGCCAAAGGCATCGCTGCGTGCGTTCTGCACGGGCGAAAAGAACTGGTTGAGCAGGTATCCGTGAGCGCCGTGGATCTCGACACCATCGAAACCGGCAGAGGCGCACAGTCGCGCCGCCGCGGCATAATCTGCCAGCAGCCCGTCGATGTCCTCGCGGCTGAGATCGGCGGGAGCGAGCCGCTGCCCGCGCGTACCGGGAAAGAGCTGCAGCGCCGCCATGGCTCCGCCCGCATGGATGGCACCAGCCAGCAGCGAGAGGCTCTCCAGCGTATGTCTTGTGGTGAACCCAGAGACGCTGGTTGCCTCGACGATCACCAGGCCAACGCCGCCACGGGCCCTGGCACCATACCATTGGCAGGACTCGGGCGTGCCCACACCACGATTGACCACCATGGGCGGCATGACGATGCGGTTACGCAGGGTCACAGGGCCTACGTGCAACGGCTCAAACAGCAGCTCGCGATCAGTCATTGGCGCTCTCCAGGGCATCGGATCTGGATTGGGAATTCACCACACTGCCCAGCAGCACGCGGGCAGCGGTCTGGACCGGATCCCACACCGGCGAAAAAGGCGGCGCATAGGCCAGATCCAGCTGGAGCAGGTCTTCCACGCTCAAGCCCGCGGTGAGGCA
Source organism: Chloroflexota bacterium (assembly GCA_012728955.1). GTDB lineage: Bacteria > Chloroflexota > Anaerolineae > UBA1429 > UBA1429 > JAAYED01. The sequence continues at coordinate 2,034 of JAAYED010000188.1, read as the reverse complement.
GGTGGAAATGGTGTCGATGCGCTTGCCAGCCCCCGCGCCACCGACGATCTGCGCTCCCAGCAGGCGGCCTCCCTGTCGCCGGGCGATCAGTTTCACAGTGATGGGCGCCGCCCCCGGATAGTATCCCGCACGGGTGCGATCCTGAATGGTGGCAGCCACGGGATCCAGCTGCAAGGCGACTGACTCTTGCTCACTCAGTCCGGTACGGGCGATCTCGGTCTCCCCCACAAGCGTGATGGCGGTGCCTACCACTCCAGGAAACTCTGCCCGCGCACCGGTAATGTTCAAGCCCGCGATGCGCCCCATCTTGTTGGCGACGGTGCCCAGCGCCTGCCAGGTGGGTCGCCCCGTCACCCGGTGCAGGCTCTCGGCGCAATCGCCAGCGGCCCAGATGTGTGGCAGCCCCGTACGCAGCTGGCGGTCCACCCGAATGGCACCGCGCACCCCCAGCGGGATACCGGCAGCGCCGGCGAGCTCGCTGTTGGGACGGGCGCCGATGCCAAACACCACCAGATCAGCGGGCAACACTGCCTCCCCGAGGCGCACGCACGCTACACGGCCATCCGCCACGTCCAGGGCCTCTACCCGAGCGTTGAGGCGCAGACTGACGCCCATGGCACGCAGCGCGCCCGAGGCGAGGGCCCCCATCTCGGGGTCCAGCGTGGCCATCACCTCTGGCAGGAGGTCCACCAGCGTCGTGTCGATCTCGCGCCGGCGCAGTGCATCGGCGATCTCGAGGCCGATATAGCCACCGCCCACCACCACGGCGCGTTGCGGACGCTGGTTGCGGACATAGTCCCACAGGGCGATGCCGCTGCCCAGGCCGCGCAACGAAAAGACGCCCGCCGCATCGGCCCCAGAGAGCTCGGGCCGCACATCGCGGGCACCCGTGGCGATCAGCAGCTCGTCATAGTGCTGGGTAAGCTGCTCCCCTTTCGCAGTGCGTACTGACAGGCTCTGCTCGCCAGCATCGATAGCCTCTACGGTGTGCTGCAGGTGGACCTGGATGCCCTGCTGGCGAAACTGTTCCGCGGTGCGGGCAATCAGCCGCGCCGGATCCGGCACCTGCCCGCCGACCAGATAGGGCATGCCGCAGGCAGCGTAAGAAAGATACTCTCCACGCTCCAGGACGATGATCTCGAGATCGCGATCCCGCCTGCGAGCCTGGGATGCGGCGCTCATGCCGGCCGCATCCCCCCCGATGACCACCAGCCTCCGGCGGCCGCTCATTACTTGATGTATCCCAAATAGTCAGCCTGGTAGGTGAGCAGGGTATCCACCATCTGCTCCACCGGCTTGACCTTGTCGATGTTCAGATCCGCCAGCAGCGCCTGCACTATGGCCTTTTTCGAGCCGGTGAGCACCGCCTCCGCGGTCAGGGCGTGGGCTGCCACCTGGTTCTGCAGCAGACCAAGGAAGCCGGCCGGCAGTCTCCCAAGAGGAGTGCCGTGCACGCCACTGCCGTCCACCACGCCGGGCACCTCTACGACGATGTCTGACGGCAGGCCATCGATCAGGCCTTTGTTGGGCAGGTTGAGCGCCCCCTCCTGCGAGGGCTCGCCCGTCAGCAGGGCCTCGACAATGGGGATCACGCGCTCGCCCTCGTGGACCTCATCCAACGATTGGGGCGGCTGCGAGATGTGCAGCATGCAGCTGGCCTTGTAGCGGTTGTAAAAGTTGAGGATGCCCTGATGATCCACCACATCATGCGCCCACTGCAGATACTCACCCAGGTGGCTGTCGCTGGTGATGGGCAGCAGGTCATAGCGCTTGAACAGCTCCATGAACAGGCTGTGTTCCGGCATGTCGGCAAAGTAGGCAGGCACCGCGCGCCGAATGTCGGGATAGGCATCGGCGCCCGTGTCCTTGTAGGTGGCCTTGAGGAGCATGGAAAAATGGTTCAGACCCCCCGCTACCAGCTCCAGATCCTCCAGAGGACGGTCAAGCATGGGCGGCAGGTGCCTGGCCAGCGAATGGATCTCGTGGCACAGGCCCACCAGATGCAGATCGGGGTACTTTGTCATCACGGTGGTG
>JAAYED010000187.1 GCA_012728955.1 Chloroflexota bacterium | reverse complement strand
GAGCTGATGCCAGAGGCCTGCGTCATCACGGCGGTGTAGGGCGCCTGCAGGTCCGTAGGAAATCCCGGGTAGGGGTACGTTTGAATGTCCGAGGGGCTCAGCGTGTTGGGCGCCTCCACCCGGTAAACATCGCCTTCCATCGCGACGGTGGCTCCTGCCTGTCGCAGCTTGTCAGTAAGGGCCCCCATCCATCGCCCCACGCGCCCGTCCATCGATACGCTGCCGTGGGTAATGGCTGCCCCCAGCGCAAAGGTACCCGCCTCCATGCGGTCGGGCATTACTCGATAGGTGGCTCCGTGCAGGCGGGCGGCGCCATCGACGCGGATGGTGTTGGTGCCGGCTCCGCGGATGCGTGCACCCATGGCACACAAGAAATTCGCCAGGTCCGTGACCTCTGGCTCAATCGAGGCGTTCTCGATGATGGTGGTGCCTTCGGCGAGGCAGGCTGCCATCAGCAGGTTTTCAGTTCCCGTATGGCTGGGGTAATCGAGATAGAGCCGTTCTCCCCTCAGGCGTGGCGCCGAGATGATATAGTCCACCTCATCCAGCGATACATCGGCGCCCATGGTCTGAAAGCCCTTCAAGTCGACGCTCACGGGGCGCGTGCCGATGGCGCAGCCGCCGGGGTGCGGCGCCTGTGCATGGCCAAAGCGTGCCAACAGCGGGCCCACAATGAGAAAACTGGCGCGCATCTTTTGCGCCAGTTCTCGGGGTAGACGTGACTTGGAAATGCGCGTCGCCTTGATCCGTAGCAGGTTGGGTCCCTCAAAACGCGCCGCAACGCCCATCTCGTGGAGCACCGTAACGAGCGTTCGAATGTCCTCTATATAGGGAACGTTTTCCAGCAGAACCTCGTCCGATGTGAGCAGGCTCGCCGCAATGATCGGCAGGGCGGCGTTTTTTGCGCCACCGATGACAACCTGGCCTTGGAGTGGGTATCCGCCCTCTATTACGATCGGCATGGCATCAGCCCTACGACAATCTGCATAGTGCAGTCATTGTAATACACCTAGTCAGCCTTGGAAAGTGCCTGGCGCGCCAGCGCCACTCGGGCACGGGCCCAGAGTATCTGCTGATCTAACTGATTCCGTTTGGCCGCGTCCGGCTGGTACTTGGTTGCAGCAGCCGTCGCCTGCATCAGCTCCTGCTCCGCCTGCTCGAGACCGATATCCTCTGCCAGAATGGCATCCCGGGCGAGCACCACCACGTGGCCATCCAGAACCTGCAGGCTGCCTCCCGAGATGGCCCAGCGGTGCGTGCCCTCCTGCTCAGTGACGGTCAGCTCCCCCGGCCTCAGCAATGCCAAAAGAGGTGCATGATGCGGCAGTATCGCCACGTTGCCTTGGAGGGCGGGCGCCTGCACTTCCTGAGCCGGTCCCTCAAAGAGAACGCGGGTCAGGGCAAATACCGAGACCTGCAGCCCGTGCCGCTGGCTGGGCCGCTCTGCAGTCTGATCAGCCACGGTTCTCCGCCGATCCAGCTGCGATCACGTCCTCCAGAGTGCCCTGCATGTAAAAGGCCTGCTCGGGGTAGTCGTCCATCTCGCCATCCAGGATGGCGCGAAAACCGCGTACCGTGTCCCGTATGGGGACATACCGACCTTCTCGCTGCGTAAAACCAGCAGCAACAAACATCGGTTGCGACAGGAAACGCTGGATCTTGCGTGCTCGGGCCACCACCAGACGGTCCTCAGGTCCCAGCTCTTCGAGCCCGAGAATGGCGATAATGTCCTGCAGGTCGCGATACCGCTGCAGGATGGATTCGACCTCGCGCGCGGTGCGATAATGCTCTTCACCCACCACGTTGGGATCCAGAATACGCGATGCCGAGGTCAGAGGGTCCAATGCCGGATAGATGCCAAGCTCGGCGATGGATCGCTCCAGAGAGATCGTTGCGTCCAGGTGTGCAAACACCGTGGCCGGAGCGGGGTCGCTATAGTCATCGGCGGGCACGTACACCGCCTGTACGGAGGTGATCGCACCGCGCACGGTGGAGGTGATGCGTTCCTGCAACAGGCCTACCTCTTCGGCCAGGGTGGGCTGGTAACCCACCGACGAGGGCATGCGGCCCATCAGCGCAGACACCTCCGTACCGGCCAGTACAAAGCGGTAGACGTTGTCGATAAAGAGCAACAGGTCCATCCCCTGATCACGGAACGACTCGGCGATGGTCAGCCCGGTCAGCGCCACCCGCGCGCGCACTCCGGGCGGTTCGTTCATCTGGCCGAACACAAGCGCCGTCTTTTCCAATACCCCGTCGTCTTCCATCTCGTGCCAGAGCTGGTTTCCCTCACGGCTGCGTTCGCCGACGCCGCAAAACACAGAATAGCCGCCATGCTCGTAAGCGATGTTGCGGATGAGCTCATAGATGATGACGCTCTTGCCCACGCCAGCACCGCCGAACACACCCACCTTGCCGCCGCGGGGGATCGGTGTCAGCAGATCGATGGCCTTGATGCCTGTCTCGAACAGTTCCACGGCCACTGATTGATCGGTAAAGGCTGGGGCAGGGCGGTGAATTGGGAGACGATCGCCGCCGCTCAGCGGGCCGCGCTCATCGATGGGCTGCCCCAGCACATTTAGCATGCGCCCCAGCACCTGTTGACCGACCGGCACTGTAATCGGGGCGCCCGTATCCCGTGCCAGCATGCCACGAGCCAGCCCCTCGCTGGCGCTCATGGCCACGCAGCGTACCGCACCGTTCTCCAGCTGTTCCTGGACCTCGGCCACCATGTTGGGTTGGCCGGGCACCAGGATCTCGATGGCGTGGTTGATGGGGGGTAGTTCGCCTGCAGGGAAGGCAATGTCCACCACAGGCCCAATTACCTGTATCACGCGGCCACGGGGAGTGTTGTCTGTCGTCATACAGCTGCCTCTAGCGACAATGCGCTGCTCACTTCGTTCATCTCTGCGGTGATGGCTTCCTGGCGCATTTTGTTGTAGGTAAGTCTGAGCTGCTCTGCCAGGTCCCTGGCATTGTTGCTGGCCGAACGCATTACAATCGCCCGTGCCGCGTATTCGGCGGCCAGGGACTCGACCAGCGCGAGATACAGGGCTGACTCTACCGCGGCGGGCAGCAGGGACTGTGCCAGTTCTGCGGGACCAGGCTCGAGAAAAGCGTGCCGATCAGCCTGCGCCGTGTCACGGTCGACCGGAAGGAGTACTCGCACTGCCGGCTGGTGCCGGTGCTCGCCCCGTGCCCGGGTATACACCAGCAACACGCGCTGCAGCGCCTTGTTGTGAAAGGCGTTGAGCATCTGCGCTGCCAGTGGCGCGATGTCCTCGGGGGCGCTGCGCTCGTCCAGTTGGCTCCAGTCTGCGGCGACTGCATAGCCGTGCCGCTTCATGGCATCGCGTCCCTTGGTGCCGACGGTAATGATCTCGGCGTTGGGAAGGGTCTCCAGCAGCTCGAGCATCCGTTGAATCACGTTATGGTCAAAGGCACCGGCCATGCCACGGGTGCTGCTGAACAGAATCACGCCAGTGCGCTCGGGCTGCAGGCTCTCCTCTTCACTGGGCGCATCGCTTGGCGCCGCCGCTTCCGGCAGGGGCAGGCTGGAAAGCAACCGCCACGACCAATCTGCATAGGGAGCGGCGCTTTCCACACGGGCCTGCAGGCGGCGTACGGTAACCGCCGATACGGCACCCATGGCGTGCACCACTTTGGCGATTCCACCCACGCTGCGCATGCGCCCACGAACCTCACGGAGAGACGCCATGTTATTGGTCCCGCCGGTCCCAAACCGTGCGCATGAATTCAGTCAAAGTGCGATCGATCGATTGAGCCAGCTCTGGCGTCAATCGCTTCTCAAGGGTGATGGCATTGCGCACAGCCTGACGCTCCCGTTGCAGGTAGGTAACCAGCATGGTCTGAAACCGGGCGATGTCCGCGACAGCCACATCCTGCAGATAACCCTGCGAGGCGGCATACAGCACCACGATCTGGTCCTCGGGCGCATAGCGCGTGTGCTGCGGCTGCTTGGTCAGTTCGACCATGCGTTCGCCGCGCTGCAGTGCCGCCTGGGTGCTTGCATCCAGGTCTGTGCCGAACTGGGCAAAGGCCTTCAATTCGCGGTACTGGGCCATCTCGAGGCGCATGTGGCCTG
>JAAYED010000014.1 GCA_012728955.1 Chloroflexota bacterium | reverse complement strand
AGCCAGGGCAAAGTCCAGGTCGGGCTCAAAGCCCATGTCCAGATAGAGCCGGATGGCCCCCTGGCGAAAGGCATGTGTCTCTAAAAAGGCACGGGTGTGCCAGCGGGCCAGCTGCTGCAGGGTGTAGGCCAGCCCCGCCCGGGCCAGCCCCAGGCGCTGAAAGGCGGGACGGGTGGCGACCCAGTGCACCTGCCCCCAGGCCTCACCGTGATAGCGGTTCGAGCTCCAGGCGCTCACCGTGCCTACCGCCGTATTGCGCGGGCTGGTGATGAGGTAACAGCGCCAGGCCGTGGCGGGCAGATTGGCGGCAAAAGTGCGCTCAAAGAGCCCGTCCTGCAGGGTGAACACGGGCTCGGCATCGCGCAGAATGTCCACCCACAGGCCGCCCTCATCCTGATGAATGGGCCGAATGCCATACCCCTCAGGAAAGGGCACCTCGGGGATGCCCTCCAGGGTGGGCCGCACCATACGAAGCAGGTAGCTGGTTGCGGTGACATCGAGAGAGGGAGCCGCAGGCCGCTCCAGCCCACGCCGCGTGTAGAACAGATCCCGCACAGAGGCCAGCGCCCTCTTGGGATGGCGGGCTCGGTTGACCACCCCATAGGGGCTCACCGCCAGGCCATGGCAGTAGCGAAAGACGTTGGCGGGCCAGGCGTGATCGGCCCAGCACCACACCAGAGCACCACAGACCCAGGGAGCATCCATGCCCGCCAGCTCGGCGGCGATGGCCTGCGCCTGCAGATCCTCGCCCAGGGCTCCGCCCTGGCTGCCCTCCAACGCCGCATAGCCAAACTCGGTGACCAGAATGGGCCGCTCCGGATAGCGCCGGTGCAGGTCCGCCAGGTGCTGCCGCCACCACTGGGTGGAGTGTTCGAGGTCATAAAAGGTCTCGCCGTCCAGACCACGCCTGTTGAGGCTGGGATAGGCATTGACGCACAGCAGGTCGTCGGCGCTGAAATCGCCCTCTCCACGCCAACGATGGCTGACGTGCACCGCCAGCCGCGTGGGATCCCACTCCTGCGCCCGGCGGACGAGGAAGGCGTTGCCGGCGGCCACCTCGGGCAAGTGTTCATCGGTCTCGTTGCTCACCGACCAGATGATGATGGAGGGGTGGTGGCCATCACGCGCGATCATCTTGAACAGCTGGCGTTCGGCGGCATCCCGCTTGGCGGCGGTCATGCCGTCCCCCTCGGGATCGCCCCGCCACCAATACAGGGGGATCTCGCCCATCACCAGCAGCCCCAGCTCATCGCACAGGTCCAGCTCGTCGGGGTGATGCGGATAGTGGCAGAGGCGCACCATGTTGGCACCCGCATCTCGCATGGCCAGCAGGTCGCTGCGCGCCTGGGCCAGATCCTCCGCCATACCGGAACGCGGCGCATCCTCATGCCGGTTGAAACCATACAGCCTGATCGGCTCGCCGTTGAGCAGCAGACTGCCATCGCGTGCGGAGATACTGCGAAAGCCCGTGCGCCTGTGCAGAGAGTCGATGGCCCGGCCATCCTCGATCAGGGCCACATCCAGGTCATACAGCTGGGGCCTCTCGGGAGACCAGAGGGTCACCCCGGGCAGAGTGGCCTCCAGCGTCAGCGTGGCCTCACCCTGGGCCGGCAGCCACTGGTCGCCGCCCTCCAGCGACTGTAGCGCTTGCTCAGGGCCCGCGGACAAAGAGAGCCGCAGGGAGACCGTTCTGGCGGTGTCGCCCTGATTACGCACCGTGGCCTGCAGGCTCAGGCGGCCATCCGCGCCACTGGGCAGCGCCTGCACCCGCAGCTGATCCAGATGACAAACCGGCAGCGCCAGCAGCTCCACACGGCGGGCGATGCCCCCGCTGGGGCGCCAGCCCCGTTCCAGGCCGGGGACCTCACCGGCACGGCGCACATTATCGGCCCGCACCGCCAGCAGCGTGCCGCCCTCCCAGTTCACCTGGTCGGTGATGTCCACTTCAAAGCCCAGAAATCCGTCGGGGTGCTCCTCCAGCAGTGCGCCCTGAACCCATACCTGGGCATGATACTGCACGCCATAAAAGCGCAGCACAATACGGCGCCCGCGCCAGGCGACGGGCACCTCCAGCCGGCGGCGATACCACCCCCCGCCCTCATAGTCGGCCAGCCCAGGCACGGCATCGTCCCAGCAGGAGGGAACGTACACCTCCCGCCACAGCCGGTCATCACACTCCACACAGGGAAAGCACAGCTGGTCACCCTCCAGGGCCGGGTCAGGTTGAAAGAGCCATACGCCGCTCAGATCGATACTGTCGCGCATAATTGTCCTCCAAGGCGCCACCAGCAGGGCGTTTACAGCCGTTGGCACGCTTCGACAGCCAGTGAGAGCACATGCCCACGGGTGTCGTGGCGATCTATCCACCCCCGCGCATCATCATCGAGCCCGCTGACTTCGTCGCCGCTGCGCCATGATATCCTCGCAGCCGGCCGGGCTCAACCTCAGCGCATGTTCACCGGTTCTTGACCAAATCCACATACCGTGTTGATATACTGGCACAATCTCAGAGCCCCAGGCGCGCCCTGTCCGTAAGCGACGTGCGCACGAGGCAGTGGAGACTTGATGAACGAGCGGATCCTGATCGTCGATGATGAACCCGAGATCGTGCGGGTGCTGCGGGGCTATCTGGAACGGGCCAACTATACGGTGCTCACCGCCAGCAGCGGACCCGAAGCGTTGCGGAGAGCCCGCACCGAGGCGCCGGACCTGATCCTGCTGGATGTGATGCTACCGGGGATGGACGGCATCGACGTCTGTCGCACGTTGCGGCAGAGCTCGAATGTGCCCATCATCATGGTTACGGCGCGGGTCGAGGAGACCGATCGCATCCTGGGGCTGGAGCTCGGCGCCGACGATTATGTCACCAAGCCCTTTTCGCCCCGGGAGGTGGTGGCACGGGTGCGCGCCCTGCTGCGCCGCAGCCAGGGAGGTCTGCCGCAGGAGCAGAGCCTCCACGTGGTGGGAGATCTTCAGCTGGACGTGGCCCGACACACGCTCCGGCGGGGCGAGCAGTTGATCGACCTGACGCCCTCCGAGTTTGAGATTCTGCGGACGCTGATGGCCGCCCCCGGGCACGTCTTCACGCGCCTGCAACTGCTTGAGGCGGCCCAGGGGCAGGCCTGGGAGGGCTATGAGCGCACAATCGATACCCATGTCAAGAACCTGAGGCACAAGATCGAGCCCGAGCCGTCCCAGCCCTGTTATATCCTCACGGTGCACGGCATCGGCTACAAGCTGTGGGAGGGTTAGCGTGTTGCGGCGCCTGCCCCTGACCGTCAAACTGTCGCTGGTGGTGGCCGTGGCGGTGGCCCTGGCCACGGCGAGCGTGGCCGGCGTGGTGCTGCTGGCCACCCGGGCGGGCTTTGGCCAGTATCTCACCAGCCAGGTGACCGAACGCACGGCCGAGCTCAGGCCGGAACTGGAGCAGTACTATGCCCGGGAGGGCAGCTGGCAGGGGGTGGACGCGCTGATGGCCGAGCCGAACCAGGCTGGCGCGCCGGGTTGGGGCGGTCATCACGGGCGCATGGGGCCGGGAACCACCTCTCTGGTACTGGTGGACAGCGCCGGTGCCGTGCAGTACGCGCCTCCAGAGGTGGGGCCCCTGGCTAACGTGGCCTGGCGCCTGCGCCGCGAAGCGGTGCCCCTCAGTGTGGACGGCAAGGTGGTGGGCTATCTGATGGCCCAGGCAGGGGTGCAGGAGACCAACTTTTCGGATCGGCTGCTGGCTACGATTCTGCGCACAGGGGCGATTGCCGTGGTCCTGGCGCTCGCGGTGGGCCTGGTGCTCACGCGGCACGCCCTGAGGCCGCTCTCGGAGCTGGAAGCTGCCACCGAGCGCATCAGCGCCGGCGAGCTCTCGGTGCGAGTGCCGGTTCACTCGCACGATGAGGTGGGAGCGCTGGCGGTGCGCTTTAACGGCATGGCGGCACAATTGCAGGAGCAGGACGCCCTGCGCAAGCGCCTGATGAACGACATCGCCCACGAGCTGCGCACGCCTCTCACGGTGATGCAGGGGCAGATCGAGGCACTGCAGGATGGCGTGTTCCCGCTTTCGGCGGAGAACCTGGAACCGGTGCACGGCGAGACGCTTTTGCTGGCGCGGCTGGTGAGCGACCTCCGTGACCTCAGCCTCGCCGAGGCCGGTCAGCTGGCGCTGGACCTGGCACCGCTGGAGCTCAACGGGCTGCTCCAGCGGGTGGGCGCCCGCTTTGCCTCACAGGCACAGGCGGCCCACATCTACCTGCAGGTGCTGGAGGCGGAGGCCCCTCTTGTGACCGTTGCCGACGCCCAACGGCTGGAGCAGGTTCTGGGCAACCTGCTCAGCAACGCTCTGCGCCACACGCCGGAGGGCGGTACGGTGTCCCTCGAGGCGCAGGCCCGCCTGGGCGGCGCCCGCCTGACCGTGCGTGACAGCGGCAGCGGAATCCCGGCAGAGGATCTGCCCCACGTCTTTGAACGTTTCTATCGGGGCGACCCGGCGCGCGCCCACAGAGACGGGCACACGGGCCTGGGCCTGGCCATCGCCCGCGAGCTGATACGGGCGCACGGCGGCGAGATCACTGCCAGCAGCGCACCGGGCAAGGGGACGGCCTTTACCATCGACCTGCCCGGTGCCCCCTCGGAGGCAGCGGCTACTCTTTGACGCCGTAGCGCTCCAGCGTCTCGGCGGTGAGCTCGGTGCCAAAGCCGACTGCCTCCGGGGCATGGATCATGCCGGCCTCGATGCGCGCCCGATCGGTGTACATGCTGGTGCCCCGGGGCTTGCCCCCGGTCTCGCACCAGATGGCGGTGGGGGTGGCCATCAGCAGGTGGGTGGTAACGCCCTCACCGCCGTGACTGGCCACGGCCACATGGTACGCCGAGGCCAGGCCAGCGATCTCCAGCCACTCGCTGGGGCCGCCTGTGCGTCGGGCGTCGGGCTGCAGGATGTCACAGCCGCGGGCGGCCAGCAGCGCCTGCACGGCATGGCGCCCATAGTGGTTCTCACCGGTGGCCACGGGCATCGTGAGCTGATCACACAGCCAGGCATAGCCCTCTGTATCGTGGGGGCGCAGTGGCTCCTCGAACCAGTGCACGCCCAGCTGTTGATACACCAGCCCGCGCCTGAGGGCCTCGTTTCGATCCAGCATCTGGTTGGCATCCACCATCACCAGTCCGCCGGAGCCCACCAGCTCCTGAGCCAGCTCGATCCGCCGAACGTCGTCCTCCAGCGTGCCCCCCGCCACCTTGATCTTGACGCCGGTAAAGCCGTCGCCCACCACGGTCTCGATGGCCCGGCGGTACTTGCCCAGATCTTGATCATCGTCATAGTACCAGCCCACCATGGCATAGGCGGGGATGCGATCGCGGCAGGCCCCCAACAGGCGCCAGCCCGGCACCCCCAGGTCCCGCGCCATCAGGTCCCACAGGCAGGCATCCAGAGCGGTGAGGCAAAAATGCACCAGCCCCTGAATACCCACATACTCGAGCTCGTGGGCCATGCGCTCACGCAAGAGACGCGTCATAAAGGGATCCTGGCCGATCAGCACAGGCGCCAGTTGGCGCTCGATCAGCACCTGCAGGGCCTGCGCGGCGTGGATGGAGACGCCCAGGTAGATGTAGCCGTGCCCCGTGAGGCCCGCATCGGTGTGTACCCGCACCACCACGCCGGCGCGCTGGCCGAAACGATGCTGTGCATCGGACACGGCGTTGCCCTCGGGCAGCGCCAGGCGAATCGTCTCTACCGAGGTAATCTTCACAACAGGCCTCCTTGCGTATCCTGAACTGCAGTATGCCGTGAGTCTGGCGCCGTCGCAAGGCTGAAAAGAGAGGGGATGACAGGCATCTGCGAGAGGGAGGAGGCGCGGCGCTGGCGCACTGGTTGCCCCAGCGGTCAAGCGGCGAGAGGGCCGATAAGCCGAATTCTGTTGCGCAACGTCTCCGCTGCGCCAGCGATCATCTATCTGGGACGCCGATTGCTCGGACGCCTCCTGCGACCTACCCGAGGCAAGGGACGAGCAGCCCCTGTTTCGGTTTCCCGAAACGCCTCTTGCTTGGTCTTGCTCCCGATGGGGTTTGCCTGGCCGGCCCGGTCGCCCGGTCCGCCGGTGGTCTCTTACACCGCCGTTTCACCCTCACCCGCCCGCCGGCAAGCCGGAGGTGGGCAATCTCTTCTCTGTTGCACTGTGCCGTCGGGTCGCCCCGCCTGGACGTTATCCAGCATCGTGCTCTGGGGAGTTCGGACTTTCCTCGAACACGTTCCGTGTCCGCGATCGCTTGGCCCACTCGCCATCGCAATGATACCACCGGGGTCCGCAGCCGGCAAGTTTACCTATTATGTAAGCCAGGGGCGGGGCGAGCTGCTATCCTTTGACACTCCTGCACCCCCTCGTTATCATCACGGGACGAGGGGGTGCGCCGGTGGCACATCGGGACATTGTGGCAGCACAGGACATCCTGCGCAGCGAAAGCGGCGCGGTGGTGCGCGATTGGGGCGGACGGGTACCCATCGCGCTGGTCTATCCCAACAGCTATGGTGTGGGGATGTCCAGCCTGGCGATGCATGCGCTGTATGGGTTGTTCAACAGCCAGCCCGGGCTGCTCGCCGAGAGGGCCTTTGCCTGGCTGGATCGGGCCGCCACCCCCGATACCCCCGTGCTCTTGCTCGAATCGCAGCGCCCTCTGGCCGATGCCGCAGTGGTCGCCGCCTCGCTCTCTTTTGAGCTGGACTATGCCCATCTGGTGGCCCTGCTCCGGCGGGCGGGCATCCCGCCCCGTGCCGCGGATCGCGACAGTCGGCATCCGCTGGTGCTGCTGGGAGGCCCCGCAGTGACCGCCAACCCCGCTCCCATGGCAGGCCTGGCGGATGCCATCCTGTTGGGAGAGATCGAGCCGGTGCTCGGCTCCTTGTCCCAGGCCCTGCGAGGGATGCTGGATGTGGACAAGGCAGACACATTACAGGCGCTGGCGCAGATCCCGGGCATGCTGGTGCCCTCCCTGCCCGGTACGCAGCCCTTGCGGCCGCAGCGACTGGGCGATCTGGACAGCGTTCCCACACAGAGCGTGCTGCACTGCCCACGCGCCGAGTTTGGCGACATGCACCTGATCGAGATCTCGCGAGGATGCGTGCACGGCTGCCGCTTTTGCCTGGCGGGCAGCCTGTATCACCCCTATCGCGAGCGCTCGCTGGAGGTGATCCTGGAACAGGCCCGCGCCGCGCTGCCCGTGCGCAACAAGCTGGGGCTGGTGGCAGCCGCCGTGTCGGATCACTCGCAGATTGAAGAGCTGGCCAGCAGACTGCGCGCCATGGGCGCCACCTTTTCTGTTTCGTCGCTGCGGGTGCGCCCCTTTTCAGAGCACCTGATCGAGGCCCTGCAGGCCTCGGGCAGCCGGTCCGTCACCATCGCACCCGAGGCCGGCTCGGAGCGCCTGCGCCAGCTGATCCGCAAGGGTGTGAGCCATGACGATATTCTGCGCGCCACGGAACGGGTGGAGGGCCGGTTTGCCAGCCTCAAGCTCTACAGCATGATCGGCCTGCCCACCGAGACCGAGGACGACATCGAGGAGCTGCTGGCACTGGTGGGAGCCATTCGGCAGCGTTTTTCCCGCGAGGTGGTGCTCAACGTGACGCCGTTTGTGCCCAAGGCGCACACGCCCTTTCAGCGGGTGGCCATGGCGCCCCGCGCTGTGCTGCAGCGGCGCATCCGTCGTCTGCGCAGCGGCTGCCGTGCCCTGGGGGCCGAGCTCAGGGCCGAGCCTGTGGCGGCTGCGCAGGCACAGGCGGTGCTGGCCCGCGGCGACGCCCGTATCGGAGCGCTGCTGCTGGACCTGCAGGGGACGGCACCGGCCGATCTCCTGCGGGCGCTCAAAGGCGAGGGGATCGATCTGGAGCAGGAGTTGGGCGAGCGTCCGCCGGCGGCGTCCCTGCCCTGGGAGCGGGTCGCCGTCTGGCCTGCAGGGACGCCAGAGTGGTGCGACGCTGGGGAGGATTTCGATGGCCAGGGTGCTGCTCTACCAGTTTGAGACGTTCCAGCGGCCAGGCCTGCTGCACGCGGTGACTACCAGCTGCGGCGGCCACAGCCGCGGTGGCATCCAGGGACTCAACCTCGGTCGCACCACCGGAGACGACCCTGCCAGCGTGGAGGCCAATCACCGCGCCCTGTATGAGCGCCTGCTAATCGCGCCCTCGCAAGTGGTGAGCGCCTCGCAGGTGCACGGCGCGCACGTGGCGCGGGTGACCGCTGCGGACGGCGGCGCCGTAATGCCCGAGACCGACGGCCTGATCAGCGATACACCGGGCCTGGCCCTGCTGATGCGCTTTGCCGACTGCGTGCCCGTGCTGCTCTATGATGCGCGACGCCGCGCGGTGGGCCTGGCACACGCGGGCTGGCGGGGAGCGCTGGCGGGCGTGGCCACTAACACCGTCATCGCCATGCAGCGGGCCTATGGGTGTTCGCCCGATGATCTGCAGGCGGGGTTGGGCCCCTCCATCGGGCCCTGCTGTTTCGAGGTGGGCCCCGAAGTGGTGCAACAGGTCCGCGAGACCTGCGCCGACAGCAACCGACTGATCACACGGCAGCAGCCGAACGGACACGCCTGGCTCAACCTGTGGGGGCTGGTAGAGGCCCAGCTGCGAGCCCTGGGCTTGAAGCACATCGAGTCAGCTCGCCTGTGCACAGCCTGCCGCCACGACCTGTTCTACAGTTACCGGCGGCAGGGAGCCGCATCCGGCCGCCTGGCGGCCGTCATTGGATTGCAGGCGATAGATGTATAATGGAGCCAGGCAAGTCATCAGGAACGGGGATGTGGACGCTTCAGGCTCGACAATCGCAGCAAACCTGGCGCGCATAGAGCTGACCATCCTCGAGGCGTGCCGCCGCTCTGGCAGGCGCCGCGAGGAGGTGCAGCTGATCGCCGTATCCAAGGGCCGTTCGGTGGAAGAGATCCTCGCGGCGCTGGCCTGCGGCCTCCACCAGCTGGGCGAAAACCGCATCGAAGAACTCGAGGCCAAACGGCCCCTGGTGGAGCAGTGCGCCGCAGCGCCCGTGTGGCACATGATCGGGCACGTGCAGAGCCGCAAGGCGGCGCGTGTGGCCGCCGCCGGCATTCTGGTTCACTCGGTGGATTCGGTACGGCTGGCCGAGCGGCTGGATCGCCAGGGCGCCGAGCTGGGCCAGGCGGTGCGGGTGTTGCTGCAGGTCAACGTCTCGGGCGAGGCCAGCAAGCAGGGGCTGGATGCCGCAACTCCGGCAGAGATCCAGCAGCTGCTGTCGGATTTGGATAGGGTGGTAGCGCTGCCACACCTGCAGATAGAGGGCCTGATGACCATGGCGCCCCAGGTGCCCGATCCGGAGCTGGCCCGGCCGGTGTTTGCCGGCCTCCGCGAGGTGCGTGACCTGTGCCAGGAGCGCTACCCGCACACGCGCTGGGACACGCTCTCCATGGGCATGTCGGCGGACTATGCGATCGCCATCGAAGAAGGCGCCACCTGTGTCCGCGTGGGGCGCGCGCTGTTTGAGCCAATTTGGGAAGGGTGAGGAGTACGCAATGACTGGAACACTGGAGCACGCCCGGCTGACGTTGATCGGCGGCGGCGTGATGGGCGAGGCGATCCTGCGGGGCGTTCTGAACAAGGGTACGGTGGCCCCCGCGCAGGTCACCGTGGCCGAGCCTGTGGCGGCCCGGCGTGAGGCACTCCAGCAGACGCTGGGCGTGCACTGCACCGATGACAATGCCCAGGCCGTTCAGGGCGCCGATGTGGTGGTGTTTGCGGTCAAGCCGCAGGTGTTGGGCAATGTCCTCGCCGGCCTGCGCGGGCGCGTGGCGGCACACACCCTGGTGATCAGCATCGTGGCAGGAGCCCCCATGGCTCTGTACCGTGAGGCATTTGCCACGGAGGCCGTGGTGCGGGTGATCCCCAACACGCCCGGGCAGATCGGCCAGGGCATCTCGCTGTGGGTGACGGCCCCCGGCGTCACCGAGCTGCAGTGCGACCAGGCGCGGGAGCTGCTCTCTGCGCTGGGCGAAGAGGTGCGCGGGCACAACGAGAATGACGTGGATATCGCCACGGCGATCAGCGGATCGGGACCGGCCTATGTGTTCCTGTTCATCGAGGCGCTGACGGACGCAGGCGTGCAGCTGGGATTGACCCGGGATGTGGCCTCGGCCCTGGCGCTGCAAACGGTGCAGGGTTCGGCGGCCTATGCCCGCGCCGCCCAGGAGCACCCGGCCGTGCTGCGCAACCGAGTGACCTCTCCCGGCGGGACGACCGCGGCGGCATTGTACGAGCTGGAGGCTGGCGGGATGCGCGCGATGCTCACACGGGCCGCTGTGGCCGCCTATGAACAGGCCCGTCGACTGGGTGGCAACTGATGATCGTGCTGCTCATCAACTTTGTGAAGCTGCTGGCCCAGGCGCTGAATATCGCCATATTCGTGCGGGTGATCCTCTCATGGCTGCCCATGTCGCCGGACAGTCCCCTGGTCCGACTGTTGCTGGGCATCACCGAGCCGATCCTCGGCCCCATCCGCAGGATTCTGCCGCGCACCGGCCTGCTGGACTTGTCGCCCTTTTTCGGACTGATCCTGATCAGCCTGGCAGAGCAGGTACTGCTGATGGCGTTGCGCCGCCTGGCCTGATCACTGGGGTCGAAAGGCGGGATACTGCTCCATCTCTCCGCTTCGAGTGACGTTGGCCCGCTCGCTGTTGGCCAGGCTCAGCAGGTAGATGTCCCAACCCCCATCGCGGTTGGAAAAGTAGGCGATGGCCTCGCCATCGGGCGCAAAGGTGCCCCCGTGATCATCAGCATAGTGGTCCTGGGTGAGATTGCGGGGCTCCTGATCGGCAACGTTCATCGCCATGATCTCCATGTTCCCGTCCCGGTACGACTCCCAGAGCAGCTGCGTGCCGTCGTGCGACCAGGCGGGCGCCTGGTCCGTGGCGGGATCGCTGGTAACCGCGCGCACCTCGGATCCGTCCGGCGCCATGAGATGGATCTCGAGGTTGCCCGTGCGATCCGAGACAAAGGCGATGGCGTCGCCCCGGGGCGACCAGGCGGGGGAATAGTCAGCGCCGGGGGAGTCGGTCAGACGCTGCTGATTGGATCCATCGGCGTTCATGACATAGATCTCCCAGTTGCCATCGCGAAAGCTGGCAAAAGCCAGGCGCCTCCCGTCCGGTGACCAGGTGGGCGTCCAGTCCTCGGCATCGTGCTTGGTGAGGTTGACTGGCTCGCTCCCATCGGCGTTCATCACATACACCTCGCGATTGCCGTCGCGATCCGAGACAAAAGCCAGCCGTTCGCCGTCGGGCGACCAGACGGGACCCGTATTGTCTCCCTCATCCTGCGTAAGGCGGGTGCGGTTCGTGCCATCGGTGTTGATCAGATAAATGTCCCAGTTCTGCCCCGCAGTGGCCTTGGCCATGAATGCCAGCTGCCCGGCGGAGCCCTGCGTACCAGCGGAAGAGCCCCCCTGTGCCGGCAACCCGATGGTGGCCGTGGGCGCGGGCGGCGTATCCGTCCAGGTGACGCGCATCTCGCGGGAGCGCCACACATAGCCCACCGCGCCCACTAACGCCGCGATCAGCACCCACAGGCTCAACCCCAGCCAGTCGATCCGGCGATTCAGGAGCGGTGGAACCGGAGGGCGCGGCGCGCGGCGATAGTTACGGGCCTGCTGCAGCGCCTCGGCCAACGTGCGGTTCTCGCGCAGCCAGCGCAGAAACAAGGCGCTGCGAAAACGGTACAGGCCACCGCCAAGACGTTCCACCAGGTAGCGCTGCTCCAACTCGCTCAGCCCGCGCTGTACGTCAGCCATGGGCATGGCGACGTTGAGACGCTCCAGGCGGCGGTGAATGTCCTCCGCCGTGCCATAGCCGTGGGCGCCCATGCTTTCGGCATACACCGAGAGCATGATGCGCGCTGGGACGCTGCAGCGCTTCCAAACCTCCCCCAGATGCGGCCCAGCCCGCTGCACCACCTCTTCCAGGGCGTGCTCGGTTTCGATCAGGCCGGCCCAACCACGCTGGGCACGCTGCTCATAGAGTACCTCGCCATACAACTGCACCAGATAGGGCTCGCCGCCGGTGAGGGCAAAGATGCGGCGCATCGACTCGGCATCCAGCGTCAGGGTGCCCCGTGCCGGCACCAGCAACAGGTCCTCGGTCTCTTCCAGCGAGAGGCCCGAAAGCACCAGCGAAGGCACGCCAGCAGGCACAGGGGCACACTCTGCAGGTCGCGCCTCGACCGCCAGCACCAGGGCGAGACTTGTCTGTCCGCATGCCTCCTTCAGACGGTCGATGGCCTCGGTAAAGTCCTGCCCCGCGGCACAATCCGATACATCCAGGCCGTCCAACGCAACACAGATCTGCCGCACGTCGCCCTCGGCGAGTTGGGAGGCGCACTGTGCCAGATCCGCCAGCGCATCCTGGCTGTAGGTTCCCTCCCAGGCGAGGGCCTGCAGCGCCGCTCGAGCCAGTTTCACAGCCAGGGGATCGGGCGGAGCGGGGAGCCGGGCGTAATCGACGCTGATGACGCGGGTGCTGGAGCTCGCCTGGGCGGCGAATTGGTTCAGCAGCGAGGTCTTGCCCGAGCGGGTAGCCCCAAAGAGCACCAGTACTCGGGACCGGTCGAGCCACATGTCCTGAAGCGCCGCCAACTCACGGCGACGGCCAACAAAAAGGTCCTCTGCGCCCAAAGGGCGATCGGTGATAAAGGGATTTCGCAAGAATCCAGCTCCCTAGAGCGGGTAAAGTATTCGTCCGCAGCCTTCGCAGGTGGCCGCCTCATGACCCGATTCGGCCATCACGACCTTGTTACGGGGTACAATCACGTGGCACACTTGGCAGACGCCCTCGGCCATGGGCGCCAGCGGGCGGCCGGCCTTGGTGCGACGCAGCTCGTCGTACAGCGCCAACTCGCGCTGAGGCACCGTGGCGCGCAGCTGCTCGCGCTCGGCCTGCAACACCCGCAGGCGGGCGCCGTTGGTGCGATAGACCTCCTGAGCCTGGGCGATCTCCCGATCCCACTGGCGTTCAAATTCTGCCAGTGCATGTTGATCGGCGAGCGCCTCGGCATCCAGCTGCTCGGAAAGAGTCAGCAGCTCGAGCCCTCTGTCCTCCAGAGTGGCCAGCTGTGCCCGCGTCTGCTCTGCATCGCGACGATGGTTCTCCAGCTCGCGGGGTGCGGTGATCGCCCCGCCGTACAGTTCCTGTTCCACCTGTGCCAGCCGGGCCTGCAGGCTGGCCAGCTCAAGCTCGACACTTGCCAGCCTGGCCCGGGCGTCCGCGGCCTGCTCCACCATGCGAGCGTGGGAGGCGCGTCGTTCCGCCAGCGCCGACTGATCGGTCAACCGCTCCCGGGCCTGTCGAAAGAGGCCGCCCTTGTCGTCCCACTCTACATCCCAGGTGGCCAGGCGGCGGAGAGTACTGATCAGATCCATACCTGTCCTCCTTTGGGCACGCAGCGATGGTGTGGCGGGCAGTATATCACCGGCGATGGACCCCGCCAACCTTCGCCAGAGGCGCCGCAGCCCCGCTAGGGGAGCGTCACTGTGGCCAGACGGAGCCTGCCATCGGCCTGCAGTTCAGCCTCACCAGGGACGGCCTGCCACTTGTCCAGCGTGTTGGCATCATACAGCCCCACCAGCAGCGCGTAATCCCCCGCGGCCAAGTCCGCCGGCAATTCCAACACATGCTGATCGGTGATCACCTCGCCCTCCAACCAGCCACTGGTGGGCCGTTGCCATTGGGCGGGCACGGCGTCCACCTGGCTGTGAATGGCCCCCGAGGCGTCGACCATATGCACAAAGACCTTGGCCTCGGACAAGGGCGCCTGCAGGGCCCGCCAGTACAGGGTGACCGAGAGGTCGCCACCGGCGCTGGGCTCCGGGGAAAGATCGTAACCCAGCAACTCCACGGTACCGCCCAGGAGCGCCCCGACGGTGTGCTCCATCTCTGGTACGACGAAACTGCGCAGATTGGCGCTGACCACCAGCGTGCCCAGGGAGAGGACCTGCTCCTCCTCGCCCACCGAGAGCAGGGCCTGGTATGAACCGGGTGCCAGGTCCGCCAGCTCGAACGTATAGCGCGGCCTCACAATCTCACCGGCCAGCCAGTGACTGGTGGCATGCCCCGCCCCCAGCGGTTGAATGCCGCGCCAGGCCACGGCGCCAGAGGCGTCGACCAGCGACAGCTGGAGCATATAGTCTCTGGCGGGCTGCCGAACCGCCTGCCACTCTAGCTCCAGATCGAGCGTCGGTGCCGCCAGCGCCAGATCCGCCCATTGCGGCCACCTGGTCAGTTGCAGCTCGGCGCCAAAGGCGCCCCCTGGCTGAGGCGGCCGCAGCGTGGCACCGGCGCTGGAAAGTTCAACACTGCCCAGCGGCAGCGCAAAACCGGCACTCTTGCCATCGACAGAGACGGCCATGGGCACGGCGGCACTGTCTGCCACTACAAAGCGCGCCTCGTAGCTGCCCGCAGGGATGCCTTCTGGCAGCGGGATGGAGAACAGCTGATAGACGGTGTCGCCGGGCCGCCACTGCTCAGGCATAAAGCCCAAGTCGGCCTGCTGGCTCCAGAGCCGCCCCTGCGCATCCACCAGGTGCACGGCAAACACCCTGCCCTCCTGGGTGGTATCCCTCACGCGCCACACCAGCTCGACCTCCAGGGGCTTGTCTCGAGGGACGGCGGCGGGCAGCGTCCAATCGAGCACCTCGATCTCGGCCAAAGCGGCACGGGCAGGCCGATCGATCTCTGCCGCCAGCACCTCTGGGCGAAAGCGATAGATCCCCAGAGCGGTGGCGCCTGTGCCATCCTGGACCCGACCAACGAGCTCGGTGAGCTCAGGCAGACGGTGCTCGATGTAGGGCTGATCCACCAGGGGATGGTGAGGCCAGTACACTACGGCCTCGCCACGGGATGCGGCCGGCAGGACAATGGTGCGGTTCTGCACCAGCCAGAGGGCGTCGTGCAGACGAGGCTCCTCAAACACCGCCGTAGGGTGCCTGTAGTGCTCCGAGATCAGCACCACCTGCCGCCCCCGATCCAGCTGAGCACTGGCATCGCGGGCAGCCAGCTCGTAGGGCTTGTGAAAGTGGTAATAATTGGCCGGATCGCGCC
This sequence comes from Chloroflexota bacterium, assembly GCA_012728955.1. Classification (GTDB taxonomy): domain Bacteria; phylum Chloroflexota; class Anaerolineae; order UBA1429; family UBA1429; genus JAAYED01. The sequence goes on along the minus strand of JAAYED010000014.1, from coordinate 7,763 downwards.
CCCACACCCCAAAGTACGTCCAGGCGGAGCGCCCCCCCTCCAGCAGCAGCAGGGCGACAACGGCGAGCACCGCCCAGCGCCTGCCGCGCGGGAACTGCCCGGCCAGCCAGCTGAGGCACTGCTCGAGGCCCAGCCCCACCAGCAGGTAGATGGCCGGCATGGTACCGGTCATGCGCTGGCTCTGGGGCATGATGTCATCGGTGAGCACCGCGGGCAGGCACATGCCCACCAGCAGAATGGGAAGGAGCCCATAGGCCACCTCCCTGCCCCGGCGCAGCGACACGCCCAGCCCGATCAACAGAAAAGGCGCCAGCAGCGGCGTAAGGATGGGTTTGCCCGGCAGGTTATAGAGGGGGCGAATATCGCCCCGCACAAAGAGCGCGCCCAAATTCGCCCAGTAATTGCGCGCCATCATGCGCAGCCAGTCGGCCCAGCCACCCCCGGACTCGAACACCAGCACCTGGCTGGCGCGCTCCATGAAATCGTGCGGGTGATGGTAAAAGTGCAGTCCCAGGGGCGCAAACACCAAAGCCGCCAGCCCCACCGCCAGCGCGGCCCCGCCCAGGCGGGCACCGTCGCGCGGGCGATCGACGATCAGCACGTACAGGGCATAGAGCACCAATGTGACGGGAAAGAGCCGCGCCGCCAGATAGGTGTAGAGCACCGTACCGACAAAGATGCCCCCCAGCGCCATCCACAGAGGGCGCCGATCGCGATACCCACGCCAGAGACAGACCAGCGCCAGGCATTCCAGCGGAGGAATAAGCACGTTGGGGTAGCCGTTGCGGCTCATGGCGATGGCCCAGTAGTTGCCCGCCATGACCCCCGTGGCCAGCAGCCCCAGGCGTTTGCCGTACAGTTCGCGCCCCAACCAGTAGAGCGCCACCAGGGTGGCGATGCCGATCAGCGCTGAGGTGAGCCGCAGGGTGACGTCGGTGCTGCCCAGCAGACGGAACACCCCCGCCATGAGGTACATATACAGGGGCTCGCGGCCGGTGTAGCCAGAAAAGAACACGGGCCAATAACCGGGGCCAATCTGGCGCGCCATCAGGCCATACACAGCCTCGTCGAAATGCAGCGCCGGCGGAAAGTCGCCAAGGCGCACCGTACGCACTACTGCACCCATCACCAGGGCAAGGCCCAACGCCAGCGCCCCCCAAACATCCTTTCCCCTGAACAACGCTCGCAGGCGTGGCATCACCGGTACTTGCCTCCCTCTTTACCCCTCCGGCCGATTATGTGCATGGCGAGGAGGGCTGTCAAAGCGCGTCTGTGCCCGGAGACGGAGCGCTTGGCCCACACAGGCCAACAGCCTAGAATCGGATCGATGGCCACCGGAGGGAAAAGGGCATGCGCAATCTGCGACTGCTGACGCTGATCTCGTTCCTGCTGTTCATGTCCAGAGGGATCATCGGGCCGGTCACGTCGCTCTACTCAGCCTCGCTGGGTGCAGACTATGTGGCGATCGGCCTGCTGGGCACGGTCACGTCGCTCACCGCGGTGGTGGCCAGCGCGCTGTGGGGCTCTCTGTCCGACCGGCTCGGCCGGCGCAAGCAGATCCTGGTGGGCGGCTTGTTGCTGCTGGCGGCGGCCGAAGTGCTGATCGCCACTGCGCCCAGCTTTCATTACCTCTTTGCCTGGAACGTTCTCAGCGCGCTGGCTTCGGCGGCCTATGGCACTGCCAGCCTGGCTCTGATGGGCGATCTGCTGGAGCGAGGCGACGAGAGCCGGGGCCTGCAGGTGGGGACCTATCGCGGGCTGGCCTCCCTGGGCTTTGGCCTGATGGCGCTGATCTCGGGCAGGGTCGCGGACATGCTGCAGATATCGGCGCCCTTTTGGATCGCAGCCTCCCTGGCGCTCGCTGCGGGGCTGGTATCCCTGACGGTACAGGAGCCCGGCGCTGAACGGGCCGCCCTGCCGGCCTTGGGAGAGGTGCTGCGAGAGGCGCCGCTTGCGCTGGGCCGACGCCTGCGCGCGCTGCTCGCCGCCGCACGGGGGTTGCCCCGGGAAGAACGATTTATGGCAGAGGGCACACCCACGACAGCGCTGCCGCTGGCCCCGCTGCTGGTGTCTTCTCTGCTCTGGTCGCTGGTCACCGGCGCGGTGTATGCCGTCTGGGCCAACTATATGGTACTGGAGGCCGGCTATTCGCCCACGGTGATGAGTCGGCTGTGGGCCGTGGCCTCGCTGAGCGAGTTTCCGCTGATGATCCTGGCCGGTTGGCTGTCGGATCGTATCGGGCGGCTGCCGATGCTCAGCCTGGGCTTTGTGGCCTGGAGCCTGGTCTTTACCGGTTACATCCTGGTGCCCAGGCTCCCCTGGATCATCGGGGTGCAGCTGGTGAGAGGCTTTGCCTACTCGGCCTTTACGGCCACCGCGATGGCCTATGCGGCCGAGGTGCGGAGTCGCGACCAGCGGGGGCGGGTATCGGGCCTTTACAGCTCGGCCGGAGGGCTGGGCTCGATCCTGGGAGCAGCGGTCGGCGGAACCCTCACCCAGGCACTGGGGTTCCGGGCCATGTTCGCCGTCAATGCCGCAGTGATCCTGGCAGGGGCGCTGTACCTCGCCTGGGCTGCCCTGCGCCACCGCCAGGCCCTGCAGCGCAGCGCTGCCGCCTGATCGCCCCATTCATCCCGGACAAAAAACAAAAACCCGGCCCTGATCCAGAGATCGGGCCGGGTCTGTATCAGCCTCAGGCCTCGGGCGGCACCGGCGGGATCAACTCCTCGCGCATCATGGTCTCGATCAAGGAGCGTGCCGCGGCGATGCGAGCAGCGGCACCTTCGAACAGCTCCTGCCTGGAGAGCGTCAGGCGTGCCACTCCCTGCTCGATGGCCTTGAGCCCCACCGCGGCAGCCTCATGGGCGTACAGGTCGGGCTCGTTCATATCGGGAATGATATGCTGGTCATCCAGCCCGCGCACCTCGCCCAGATCCGCCAGAGACTGAGCAGCAGCCAGGCACATCTCATCGGTGATGGTGCGGGCACGCACGTCCAGCGCCCCTCTAAAGATGCCGGGAAAGCCCAGCGAGTTATTGAGCTGGTTGGCAAAGTCCGAGCGGCCCGTGCCCACGATACAGGCGCCCGCCTCTTGCGCCTCCCAGGGCCAGATCTCGGGCACCGGGTTGGAGCAGGCAAAGACGATGCTGTTGGGAGCCATGGCGTGCACCCATTCGGGCTTGATGGTGCCGGGGCCGGGAGTGGCAAAGGCGATGAGCACATCGGCGTCGGCCATCGCCTCGGCCGGGCCGCCCCGCAGATCCCGGGCGTTGCTCTCCATACAGAGCATGTACTTGTCGGGGAAGGCCTCCTGCCGGGCGATGACGTCTTCCCGCTCGCGATGCAGAATGCCGCGGCTGTCACAAGCCACCACCTGTTCCAGCGACACACCGCTGGCCTGCAGCAGCCGCAGGGTCGCCACGTTGGCGGCGCCCATGCCCACCATGGCAAAGCGCGTGTTGCGGATATCGCGCTTGGTGAGCTTGAGGGCATTCAGCAAGCCCGCCAATAGCACGGTGGCCGTGCCCTGCTGGTCGTCGTGAAAGACGGGAATCTCGATGCGGGGATCGGCGCGGAGGGTATCCAGCACCTCGAAACAGCGGGGCTGGGCGATGTCCTCCAGATTGATGCCCCCATAGGTGGGCTGAATGAGCCGCACCGTGTTGACGATGTCCTCCGCCGAGTGCGTATCGAGGCAGATCGGCACGGCGTCCACGCCGCCCAGGTACTTGAAGAGCAGCGCCTTGCCCTCCATGACGGGCATGCCGCCCCGGGGGCCAATGTCCCCCAGCCCCAGCACCCGGGTACCGTCGGTCACGATGGCCACGGTGTTGGCCTTGTTGGTGTACTCGTAGGCCAGGTCCGGCTCGGCTGCAATGGCCCGGCAGGGGGCCGCCACCCCTGGAGTGTACCAGATCGAAAAGTCGTCCCAGTCACGCACCGGCACTTTCGCCACCGTCTGGATCTTGCCCTTGTAAAAGGGATGCAGCCGCAGTGCCTCGGCTGAGGGTCGATTGGCGCGCGCCAGTTGTTCATCGTGCGTTTGATTCTTGCCAGTATCCAAGTTGACCTCCCTCGGCAGGATCATGAACGAGCGACAGGCAGCACGGTCTCTGCAGATTCCACAGTTTCGGCGGCAGCCAAACCCTCAGAGCGGAGCACCACCTGCAAGGATGCGATGGCTACCTCCAGCATGCCGGCATCGGGCTCACGGGTGGTGAGCCGCTGCAGCGCCAGGCTGGGCGCCAGCAACCAGCGCACCGTGCGGCTGGTCTCATAGTGCCGCGCGCTGAATTTGATCACTTCGTAGGCGATCCCCGACACCAGCGGGATGAGTACCACCCGTGAGGCGAGCCGCACGAGGAGAGAAGGCCGCCCCAGCAGTGAGGATACCAGCACAAAGATGATCAGCACAATGAGCATAAAGCCCGTTCCACAGCGCACATGCTGCCGGGAAAAGGCCGCCACCGCCTCGGGCGTGAGTTCGGCGCCAGCTTCATAGGCGTTGATGGTCTTGTGCTCGGCGCCGTGATAGGCAAACACCCGCCGAATCTCAGGCATCAGCCCCATGGCCAGGAGATAGACCACAAAGATCACCAGCCGCAGGGCACCCTCCAGCAGATTGCTCGCCAGGCTGGAACTGAGCCAGCGATCGGTGAGGCTGGTCAGGGCCATGGGCAACAGAAAGAACACGCCAATCCCCAGGGCGAGAGAGGCTGCCACGGTGCCCCAGGCTGCGGCCCCACTCATCTGCGCCTGATCCTCCTGACCCTCGGCGATGTTGCTGGACCAGAGGAGTGCCCGGGTGCCCAAGCCCAGGGCATCCCACAGCGAGACCAACCCCCGCAAGAGAGGCAATTGCAGCCAACGATTACGATAGCCGGCCGGCAGGGGCTCCTGATGCTGGACAATGCGGCCGTCTGGCGCCCGCACCGAAACGGCCCACTGCTGCGCCCCACGCATCATGACGCCTTCGATGACCGCCTGGCCCCCATAATTCAGGCTGCTCATCGGCCCCCTCCGGACCCTGCATCGCCGGGCGCCTCTTGCACCGAGTGCGCTGCGAGCTGACCGGGCACGCTGTGGCAGCGACGGCAGCGCGCCTCGTAGCGTTCACTGGCCCCCACCTGAATCAGAGGATCGCCCGCCGCGGCCGGGCGGCCGTCCACCAGGCGCTGGGTGCGAGATGCCGTCGCCCCGCACACCACACAGATGGCACGCAGCTTGGTGATCTCCTCCGCCCGGGCCAAAAGCTCTGGCATGGGGCCAAAGGGTTCGCCTCGAAAGTCCATATCCAACCCCGCCACAATCACCCGCCGGCCCCTGTCCGCCAGTTGAATGCATAGCTCCACCAGGTCATCGTCAAAGAACTGGGCTTCGTCGATGGCGACGATTCTGGTATCGGGCAAGAGGGCGTCGGCGATTTCAGCCGCCGCAGACACGGGCTGGGCTTGGATATGCCCGCCCGCGTGCGAGCTCACCTGCTCCGGGCCATAGCGTGTGTCCAGACGATGGTAGAACACCTGCACCGGCTGCCTCGCGATTTGGGCACGCCTGACCCGACGGATCAGCTCCTCGCTCTTGCCACTGAACATGCCGCCGCAGATGACTTCGAGCCATCCCCCCTGGCCGGCTGCCTCCAGCATGGTCCCTCTCCTGCAATGGGTACGAGCCACAGTGTACCTGCAAAGCCCCTGGGAAAAAAACAAAAGAGGCAGCCTTCACAGCACTGCCTCTCATTGTCTGTCCTCATGTGGCCGCCATGGCGGCCCAAAGCGAACTATGCTTCAGACTCGTCGTTGGCGAGGTCGATGGGCTCGACCTCATCTTCGTCGACAATCTCGACCAGTTGACGCTCACGCTCACGGCGGGCCTTGTCCCTGGCGCGCTCAGCGGCCTGATCGCGCAGACCGGCAGCCTGCTGGATTTTGCGCTGGAACCGCTCAACCTGACCGCCCCGGTCGACCAGGCGCTGCGTCTGTCCGGTAAAGAACGGGTGGCAGGCGCTGCACACGTCGGTATGCAATTCTTGCACCGTGGAACCGGTGACCCAGGTATTGCCACAGGAGCAGATTACCCTGGCTTCGGGATAATAAGTAGGATGGATGCCAGATTTCATCGCGTTACTGCCTCTCCGCGTATACCGAGACCTGCTTGCGGCCACCGATATGCGGCTCGAATTTCACATACCCATCGATCGTGGCAAACAGGGTATAATCACGTCCACAGCTGACGTTCTCACCGGCGTGAATCAGGTTGCCCACCTGGCGGACGATGATGGTGCCCGCGTTGATGCGCTGCCCGTCATAGCGCTTGATACCGCGCCGCTTGCCGATGCTATCCTGTTTGTTGGAGGTGCTTCCGCTTCCCTTTTTATGTGCCATGGCTTCTTCCTCCCCACAAGGGGCCAGTTATTCTAGGCCGTGATAGCTTCGATGCGCAGACGCGTGAGGTCCTGACGATGGCCCTTGCGAACGCGAATGCGCGTCTTGGCGCGATACTTGAAATTGATCACCTTGGGACCGCGTACCTGGTCCACCACCGTGGCCCGCACCCGGGCCGATTCCAGCACGGGCGAACCGATCTGCTGGCCCTCCTCGCCCCCGATCATGAGGACGCGGTCCAGCTCCACGGTATCGCCAGCCTGTGCGTCGAGTCGCTCGACATCGACCGTCTGGCCAACGCGTACGCGATACTGCTTGCCGCCGGTCTCAATGATAGCATACATGGGGCGTATCCTCCGAAAGCCTGTTGAACAGGCGGAAAACTGTCAAACCCAGTCGAACCGCCAAGCTCGGATTATACCGCTGCTGCGCTACCTGTCAAAACAGCGCATGAAGCGCTCGATGCTTCCGATCAGTGGCTGTTGATTTCCCCTGATGAGGGGCGCCCTGTCCCCTGGCGCAGGTTGTGCTATACTCGTTCCCCGGGAGGGGAAGCAGAATGGAGGATCCTGCACAGGCAGGCGCAGCACGCTACACCCTGGAGCCCGGCAGGCCCGCCCCGCTGGGCGCGACGCTGACCGAGCGAGGCGTCAACTTTTCGATCTACTCGACCAACGCCCAACGGGTCGAGTTTCTTCTGTTTGACCGCTACGATCAGGCCGAGCCCTCGCAGAGCTTTGTCCTCGACCCGCTTGTGAACAGGACCTACTGTTACTGGCACCACCTGGTGCCCGGGCTCAGGGCCGGCGCCATTTACGCCTATCGCGTGGATGGCCAGTACCTGCCCGAAGAGGGTCAGTTATTCAACCCGGCCAAGGTACTGGTGGACCCCTACAGCGGCGCGCTGGCCTATGGTGACAACTGGCGGCGCTCCGAGGCCTATGGAACCGGCGCCAACACCCGCTCGGCGTTCAAGTCGGTAGTGGTGGACTATGCGGGTTACGACTGGGAAGGCGACCGCCCCCTGCAGCAGAACATCGAGCATACGGTGATCTATGAGGTACATGTGCGCGGGCTCACCCGGCACCCTTCTTCCGCCGTGCGTTGCCCGGGCACCTATCGGGGCCTGATGGAAAAGATCCCCTATCTGCAGTCTCTGGGGGTCACCGCTGTAGAGCTCTTGCCGATCCAGCAGTTTGACCCGCAAGAGGTAGAGCGCTGTAATCCACTCACCGGCCAGGGGCTGAGCAATTATTGGGGCTATGCGCCGGTGGCCTACTTTGCACCCCATCAGGGCTATGCCTGCCAGCCGGGGGGTACCGCCGTGGTGGACGAGGTGCGCGACATGGTCAAGGCGCTGCACCGGGCGGGGATCGAGGT
>JAAYED010000186.1 GCA_012728955.1 Chloroflexota bacterium | reverse complement strand
TCAAACACACTCACTCCCCCTTGATTGCGAATAGACCTTCGATCGCACGGGCCACCGGCGGCAGCCACAATGGATCATCGGGAGCGATGCGCAGCCCCGCCAGGGCCTCGCCGCATACACCGACCGCCTTTCGGTACCCAGGACGTGGTTCGGCCCCCGAGATGCTCTGCGTTCGCTCGGCAACCTGCTCCTTGAGCTCGGCAGCGTGGGCAATTGCCCAGCGATAGTACTCCACGTAGCTGGATACGATCGTATCCAGATCGTGGTGCTCCTGCACATAGGCGCGTCCCTTGGCCCCCATGGCAAGCGCTCTTTCTCGATCCGACAGGAGGCCGTCAATGGCCCTGATCAGCTGCTCCTCCTCGTCCACCGCGTTGGGCGTGACCCTCACCACAGCGTCCGCGGGAACTTCAGCCAGGGGCTCGATATCGCTGACGATGGTGGGTATGCCCAACCCCATGAGGCGAATGGGGGTATAGGGTGTGCCGCCGATATGTGGCCAGCGCAGATGCACTGCTACATCGCAGACAAACATGTGCTCCACAAAGGGCACCTGGGTCTTCCAGCCCGTGAGCCCCACATGTCCTTCCAACCCCTCGGCACGCAACTGCGCCAGCAGATCATAGCCGGTGGGTGCACCGCCCACCAACAGGTAGAACAGATCCGGATAGCGGTCCAACAGGTTGCGGATGGCACGAAATGCCAGGCCAAGGCGCTTGTCGGGGATAAAGAACCCGTAGGAGGCGACTACAGGCCGTTCACTGAGCAGGATCTCTTTGCGGAGGGCGGCACCATCAAAGTCGGCGGGAAAGCCCTCCGGCAGCGTGTAGGGCAGGGGGATGGTCCGCACGGGCAGGCCCGGTCGCAACAGCTGCACCTGATCGTGCATATAGCCATTAAAGGCCGAGATGGCCATGCTCTGGTCCAGGATGCGCTCCACCAGCGGCAGCTCCCAGGTGAGGGACTCGCCCTGGCCCGAGATGACCCGTTGAGCGAGCCGGGCGCCGGCGCGACCGTACGAGTAGGTCATCTCGTCGATATAGGGTTTGGTCTTGCCCTGGCCCAGAGTCCGGCCCAGGATGGCATGATGCATCACCAGGTCATGCAGCATTACCAAGCCCGGGTAACGCTGCAGAGCATCGAGCATATAGCCATGGATCTTGGGCTCGTCGCCCATTTGGTAGACGATGAGGTCAAACTGGTCCGCGACGCGCTGAAAGGCGCGATAGTCCATCCAGGGGATGGAATTGGGGCCGCCCTGCTGTCGATACTCGGGACGCACGGGGCGATAGCTGCCATCGGTGATGGCGGTAATGTCAAAGGAGCGGGACAGCAGTGGGAGCAAGCCTTCGGCGTGATCCGCGATGGCGGATTGCACCGGGCTGAGCGGCGTAAAAAAGGCGATGCGGGCCATCTCAGCCCCCTACCAGTGTCTTCAGGGCACTGTCCCAGTTGATGCCTTTGACCCAGTCATAGCCCGCCTCGCCCATCCGCTTGGCGTCGGCACGAGAGGCATAGAGCTGATCGATACGCTCGGCCATGCGACTGGGCTGGCTGGGATCCACCGCGAACCCGGTGATCTCGTCGCTGACAAATTCGAGCACGCCGCCGCTGTCATCCCAGGTGAGCACCGGGCGCTTGGACTTCATGGCCTCGACCGTAACAAAGCCATAGTCCTCATCCACGGGCCCATAGTAGACGGCCAGGGCACCGGCATAGAGCTCCAACAACTCTTTGTCGTCCACACGGCCGGCGAAGCGCACACGGTTCACCAACCCATAACGCGCCACCAGGCGCCTGAGGGCTGCGTCCTCGGGACCGCGACCGGCGATGACACAGCGCACCTCAGAGCGCGTCTTGGCGATGGCCTCGATCAACAGCTCGGTGCGCTTGAGACGGTCGAGCCGGGCAACAGTAAAGACATAATCGCCATGGTCCCCGCTGTAAAACTGCCCATCCAGCGGGGGCGGGGGGTACACCGCCCGCGCGCTGAGGCCGTTGAAACTCTCCAATCGTTGGGCAACGTTCTTGGAGATGGTGTACAGCGCGTTGGCCTCGCTGAGCGTGGCGGTATCCATGGCACGGACGGTCTGACACAGATGCACATCGTCCTTGGAATTTGGCCCATAGGGCGAATGCTTGCTGCCAAACAGGTCGTACACCTGTCGAAACTGTTGGATCAACCAGACCGTCTTGTTGGGATGCTCGATCACATGGGCAGGGAACTTGAGCGGGATGACCAGATCCACCTTGCCATACTCGCCCCAGGTGAGATCCATCAGGCGCGCCAACGTATAACTGCGCACCACCGCGTCAGGATTGTGCCAGGCAAAGGGCAGGTCTATCGAGTCCACCCGATGGCCACGGGCCACCAGTTGCTCCTGCAGGCTCTCTCGCAGCATCTCCGCACCGCCATACCCAAAGGGCACGCGGCCGGAGGCCAGGACGATGGACAGTGGCATGTCATTCGCCTCCTTCCTCAGTTTGACCGAGCCGGTTCCGCCCGAACTCCAGTCGCCGTTCAAGTTCCTGTTGTCTCCAGCGCAGGCGCTCCAGTTCTTGAAGCAAACCGGCGACCTGAGACTCGAGTTCGGTGACAGCGAGTTCGGTCTCCCTTGCGGCCTTGCTCTGGCCCGAAATGGCAACCACTACTGAATCATTGAACCGATTCTGCTGATCCACAATGGGGTTGATGTACCAGCGCAACAGTGCGCGGGTGATCTTTTTGGCATAAGCGATGAGTTTGTTCAGAATGCCCTTGGGCATCACCGGCCAGCCGATGGGCAGATGGCTGTTGACGATCTTGCGCTCACGGAGTTGGGCAAGCACAGGCGAGTCTATCGCCACGACGGTTTCCTCCCGTGGAACCAGGACATACTTGCTGACTTCGCGTCGCAGATCATCCAGCACAGCGATCTTCTGGCCCATATTGCTCCCTTGCTTGTTGCCGGGGAAATGGCAAGCACCTGCGCGGCAGGTCCAAGCACACCGGCCCAGTTTCCACTCTGAACGGTCTGTGTTATTATAGCCGTCACGGCCAAAGAATCCATCCATCGGGGCACCCATTGCAGAATATTCGTTTCGATAATGTCTCCAAGTTGTTCACGGTGGAGCATGACCGGGCCAGGTCTTTCCAGGATCTGATGCTGCGCATGTTCAATTCGACGCATGCCCGCATACCCCACGAGT
>JAAYED010000185.1 GCA_012728955.1 Chloroflexota bacterium | reverse complement strand
GCTCCACGCCGAGACGCTGTACGTGCGGGTGCTGGCGCTCGATGAATTTGAGGAGCGCGCCCATCGGGGTGTCATGTGGTGCCGTGCTCGCCTGGGAGACCTGGCTGGCGCAGGACGCCAATTCCGCGAGTGTAACCGCATCACCTCATCAGAGCTCGGCGTGTCTCCCCAACCCGATACGCTTCGCCTCAACGCCCTGATCCAGGAGGGCGAGGTGCCCGTCAAACCGATCTGACATCGGTGGGAGCCATCGTATTCCATTCTCTCCCTTCCTGTGGTGCTTTCGTCAGTATTTCGTCAGTCCTTTGGTACACAATATCTCCACATGCATATGGAGCCCGATCGATCCGTGGGCAGATGAGTTCCCTGCGGACCAGCTTTACTCTCCTCAGATTGACACGGGATTCGCCTCACCCCCCCATGCCGGCGGGTGCACGTCAAGAGGAACGCGCTGCGGCCCGATTTCGCAACTCGCAACATTCGTGCCATTATGGAAGCGTTGGTTGGTACGGGCGGATGTCTGGTACCGTACCGCAATTTGCAGGAGTCGGGGTAATGAAAAAGCTCTACTTTCGCGTGATGTACGTGCTCCTGGCCGTTGGAGCCCTTGTGATTGCCGGTGGCGCCCCCATTCCGTGGAGTGGAACCGGTGGCGGCACCAGTACCGTCGTTGAGGCCCTGCGGCTGCTGATCCCATAGGCCCCCCTGCTTTATGACGGTAAGGTCACCGGGCATCGAGTGGCCACCCACAGGCTGTAGCGCTCCCACCCCAACACCATGATCCTGTTGCTGTTGGCGAGCGTGGCGGTGGTGGTTGCGCTGCTCACCGGTGGCAGGCTGTCGGGCCTTGCAGCGCCAGGCTTGCGCGTTGGCTGGCTTGCCTTTGTTGCGTTGGCCTTGCAGGTGTGCGCGGTGTACGCCCAGCAGCCAAGTTGGCTTCCCAGAACACTGCTGGTGGCATCCCATGTGATGCTGCTGGCAGTGGTCTTTTTCAACACCCGTGTTCCGGGTGCCCCATTGATTGGGGCGGGGTTGCTGGCTAATGCGGCCGCGATGCTGGCCAATGGCGGGTACATGCCAGTAACACCCGACGCCGTAGCCCGTGCCGGCCTGGAATCCTTGATCACCACCACCGACAGTGGCGTACGGATCCTCGGCTCCAAGGATATCGTCCTCAGCGCAGCAGAGACGCGCCTTGCCATACTGACAGACACTCTCGTCATGCGGTGGCCAACGGGCACCGTGCTCAGTATTGGCGATGTGCTGCTGGCCCTGGGGGTGTGCTGGTTCCTCATTGCTGCCCTGCATGGCGGCAGCAGTGGTCAGCCGACGGAGCAGAAGGAACAAGCCCCTCTCTGATCCATCCACTGCTGCAGGATCCGCTTGGCACCGCCATTGTGGATCTCGCATTGCAGCAGGCACTCTTGGAGTTCGCCGTGCTGCGGGCCATCCACGCCACAGCGCTCCAGGGGCTGGCCTCATCGGTCCTCAAGCGGGTCATCAGCAAAGATCTGCCTGCCCTGCGGCCACGGTTGGCCTTGGACGGTGTGCGCCACTGAGGAGCGTTGGCCCGCAACAAGCCACGTTGCGCTGGCGGGCGCCCGTCCAGAGCACGGTTTGGAGCGTGGCAACGCAGCAGCTAGACTGTGCGCTACGGAAGGGGTGGACATGCTGGTCGCAACACACAATTTGGGCAAGTTGCGGGAATTTCGCTCGCTGCTGGCAGGGCTGGACCAGGACGTGCTCGGGCTGGAGGATGCGCGGATCTCTGTGGAGGTCGTAGAGGACGGCACAACCTTTGCCGAAAATGCCCTCCTCAAGGCACGCACCATCGCCCGCCTCTCTGGGGTGGTGACGCTGGCAGACGACTCGGGCCTGGAAGTAGATGCACTGCACTCAAGGCCAGGGGTGTATTCAGCGCGCTATGGGGGTCCGCAGGCCAGCGACAGGGACCGCTGCCTGCTGATCCTGCAGGAGCTGAGTGATGCTCCCGAGCAACTCCGGCGGGCACGCTTCCGCTGCGCCCTCGCCGTGGTCTGGCCGGACGGCCGCACCGCCCTGACCACGGGGACATGCGAGGGCCAGATCAGCAGGGAGCTGCGCGGCACCGATGGCTTTGGATACGATCCCATCTTTTACGTACCAGAGCACGGTTGCACCATGGCCCAGCTGCCTCAGGAGGAAAAAAACAGGATCAGCCACCGTGCGCGGGCCGCGCAAGCGATGGTGACCCTGTTGCGACGTCTGTCCCTCTGAGTGGCGCCGGCTCCCAGCGACGGGCCGCTACTGCGTTTCCCGGATGTCGACGATGGTCGCCTCCAGACCCTCGATAATGTGCTCCACCTGCTCGCGTTGAATGCCCTGGATCTTGATCACCAGGTCGCGATTGGTCGGATCATCGCCCCAAAAGGTGCTGAGCGCGACGATATCCGCTCCTGTTGCAGTGATGGCCGCCGAAAGCTTGGCCAAAACGCCCCGTCGATCGGCCACTTTGAGGGTGACGCGCAATCCCCAATCGCGCGCCCCCAGGAGCTCGATGAACACCTTAAAGAGGTCGCTCTCGGTGATCATGCCCACCAGCACACCATCCCGCATCACGGGAAGTCCACCGATGTTGTGATCGGCCATGATGCGCGCCGCCTCTTCCAGAGCCGTGTCCTCGCTCACGGTTACGACGTCGCGGGTCATCAGGCTGTCCACCGTAATGCGCGATACCAGATAGTTGAGCTCGTACACGCTCAGGCTGGTGGCCGGTGAGGGAGAGGCGTAGAGCAGGTCTTTTTCGAGGACGATGCCGACCAGACGGTCCTCTCGATCGACTACTGGGAGACGCCGGACCTTGGCATCACGCATGACGCGTAACGCGTCAGCCAGCGACAGGTCCGGGCGGATCGTGATGGGATGGCGTGACATGCGATCTTTGACGAGCATCGAAATCTCTCCTGCGAGTGCTGCCCGCCGCACGGGGGGCACCGAAACGACACAACTGGCGTGCCCTGCCCAGCTTGGATGGGTGAATTATACCCGCAGCGCGGCTGGCTGTCGAGCCCTGCCCACAAACGAGCCGCGAGAGGAGATTGACACACCAGGCGGCGTGTGCCATACTCGCCACTCAGGAGGTCGGGTGTGAAGGTAGAGGTGCCCCTACAAACTGCTCACAGGTTGCTGGCGGGCCGGCCGGTGTGCCTGCTGACGACGCGCTACCGGGGGCAGAACAATGTCATGACTCTCTCCTGGAGCTGCCCCGTCAGCCTCGAACCCCCACTCCTCGCGCTGGTTGTGCATCCCTCCCGATACACCCATGGGCTGCTGGAGAGGGCCCAGGAGTGCGTGCTCAACATCCCCGCTCGCCCCATGGGCGAACAGATCAAAGATTGGGGAACGCGCTCCGGCGCAGATCTTGACAAGCTGGATGCCTCCAGCCTGGATATGTCAGAAGGACGGCGGGTGGGCGCCCTGTGGATCGATGCCTGCCTCGCGCATCTGGAGTGCGCCGTGGTCGACCGCTTCAGTCCCGGTGACCATTCCATATTTGTCGCGCAGGTGGTAGGCGCATGGGCAGAGGAGGATGCCTTTGCCGGCACCTGGTCGGTGCAGAGCCAGGTGGAGGATCTGTTACCCCTCGCACATCTTGGCGGTTCCCGTTTCGCCATGTTTGGCTCCGAGATCATGCTGTGATGCCCAGGCGCCTTGGCTGTTCACCAGCATCGCCAGGACGGGCAGAGAACCGGTAAAAAGGGGTGTTTGCCTTGAGCCCGATCTTGACCGCAGACGCCTTTGACATCGTCACCCACAGTCCGGCACAGACCTATGCCATCGGACGGCGCCTGGGCCAGCTGCTGCAGGAGGGTGACGTCGTATGCCTGGAAGGGGATCTGGGAACGGGCAAGACCTGCCTGACACAGGGCATCGGTGCCGGCCTGCAAGTAACCGGCGTCATCAACAGCCCGACGTTTGTGTTCGTCAACGAGTACGCCCCTTCAGGCTCTGGTCCCTGCCTGTACCATGTCGATCTTTACAGAGTGGGCAGCTATCTGGAGATCATGGGTCTCGGGCTGGAAGACTATATCTATGGGAATGGCGTGACCGTCATCGAGTGGGCCGATCGAGCCCGAGAGTACATCCCTCCCGAGCGCTTGTGGATCAAACTGGGCTATACCGACCACATGAAGCGCTCTCTCTTTTTAGAGGCGACGGGTACGCACTATATCGAGGTGGTCAACACGCTCAAGCGTGATGTTTATGGCGCGCCAACGAGCGATTGACGAGGAGCGGCCATGATTTTGGCGATCGACACCGCAACCCGCACCGCCAGCATTGCGCTGTACGATGCGTCCGGCATCCTGGCAGAGGAGACCTGGCACTCTCAGAACCGGCACTCGGTTGAGCTCATGCCAGCCATCCAGCGTCTTGCAGAGCGACAGGGCGTCAAGTTAGGTGACCTCAGCGCAGTGGCCGTAGCGCTGGGACCGGGTTCTTTTACCGGGCTGCGTATCGGCCTCAGCGCAGCCAAAGGTCTGTGTCTCGCCCTCGACATCCCGCTGATCGGCATACCCACGTTGATGATCGCTGCCTATGCCGCAGGTGACCCGGGATGCCCTCTG
>JAAYED010000184.1 GCA_012728955.1 Chloroflexota bacterium | reverse complement strand
TCAGCGCCACTACCCACCCGATCTCATGGCCCTCCACTGTGAGTCGATGCACGAGGCTGCCTTCAAGGGCTACAACCCTGCAGCAGAGTTCTGGCTGCCCGCCTTGATGCCCCGGGGTGAGGGGCGCTGCATCTTTCGCCTGCGCATCCCTACGGACGAAGCGGAGCGGATCGAGCTCAAGACCGACGCCCCCGATCCGGTGCGTGGCATGGACGACGTCGCGACTGCCTACCGATTGATAGCCCGCAAGGTCGTGATCGTCTATCACTTTTTTACCGACGCTCTGCTGAGCGCCGTGGGGCGGGAGGCGACCGAAAGCCTGCTGCGTCGGGGCCTGGCAAACTGGGGCGCCCAACGCGGCCGTGAGATGCAAGAGGCTCACCTGGCGCGGGGGCTGCCGCTCGATCTGGAGAGTTTCGTCAAGTACTATGACGATCCATCGGCCGAGACAGCGTGGCTGGCGCAGAACGTCCGGCTGACACCGGGCGAGTACCACGTCGAGATCACCAGGTCTGCCTACTATGATAACTTCTATGCCGTGGCCACCGGGCCCCTGGCGGCCATCTTTTACGAGGAGGCTCTGCCGGCCCAGGCCAGGGCCTACAACCCGCAGATCACGATGACGCTCCCGCGCTTGATGGAGCGGGGCGATCCGATAACCGAGTACGATTACGTCTTGGCCGGCTGACCGGGGCCGGCGGGAGAATGAGTGCGACGAGGGACAAAGGACATGGCATCTATGGAAACCAAGACCGTAAGCCAGTTGGATGAGGGCACGCTGCACCGCATACAGGCGGATTCTCTCCGCCTCTTGGAAGAGGTGGGCGTTTTCGTCGGTGATCCGGGCTGCCGCCAACTCCTTAAAAGGGCGGGGGCAAGGATCGTAGGCCAGAGCGAGACAGTCCGCCTGCCCAAAGAGATGGTGCTGGAAGCTGTCGGGCAGCTCACAGGCTCGTTTGCCTTGTTCGATCTGGACGGCAAGCCCATGGCGCTGCCATCCGAGAGACCCAGGGCGGGATCCAGGGTGAGAATGCCCCGATTCCTGGATTATGGAGCCAGGGAAAGCAGACAGGTGCGCCGCCAGGATACCATCAACCTGTGCCACCTCACGCAGGCCCTGCCACGATACCAGTGGTCCGTGGTGATCGATACACCTGCAAGTGACGGGGTGCCGGAGCTGGATTATGCTGAATCCATGGCCCTGGCCAACGCCATTCTGGGCCATCCCACCCTGACCGCGCCCACCACGGAAGCGGGCATGAGGATGTGCATCGAGCTGGCCACTGCTGCATCCCGCGGCGGCGACATTGATGCCAGGCCATCATTCCTGGTGTGTGTCAACACGACCAGCCCCTTGCAGATTGCCGGCGAGGAGTGCCGTGTGCTGCGGTGCGCTGTGGAGGCCGGGGTGCCCATCGACGTCGAGCCCATGACGGCGGCGGGGGCGACCACACCCTTCACCCTGGCCGGCACGTTGATGGTCGAAAACGCCGAGGTCCTCTTTATGCTGTGTCTTGCCAACACCGTCCGTCCCGGCGCCAGGGTAATGGAGAGCACGGTGGGCTCCATTATGAACATGAAACATGCCAATCTCTCCCTGGCGGCCCCGGAGGCACTGCTTCTGGCCAGCGCTGAAGCGGCGCTAACCCGGCTGCATGGGTTGCCGGTGATGCGCATGGGAGGCTACAGCGATCCCTACTATCTGGACATTCAAACGGGCATCGAAAAGACGGCTTTTACCCTCATGATCGTGTTGAGCGGCGCAGACCTGGTGCTGATGGGCGGCCCCCTGAGGATGGCTGCCCACCAGAGCTACGAGTCGTTGCTGATCGACCACGATATCTGGGAGTTTGTCGACCGGTGCACCACCGAGATCGTGGTCGACGACGAGAGACTGGCCTACGACACGGCTGTAGAGGTCGGCATTGGCGGGTCTTATTTCGAGACCGCGCACACGCTGCGCTGGCTGCGCAGCGGCGAGCACTACTATGGGGGATCCTTTGACCGCAGCGGGCGGCCGGGAGAGGAGTATACGATCCTGGCCCGGACCCACGAGCGCGTGAAGGAGATTCTGTCCCGTCCACTCTCCTACGCTGCGCCGCCCGACGCTGTGGAACGGATCAAGCGGTACGTGCGCGATAGGGCGCGCTCTGTGGGTGTGGCAGCGCCCGAGTGGGCATGCTAGCCTGCCGCGTCTCGCAGGGACGGGCCAGAGCGTGCAAGGAGGGAGGGACTATCGACAGGAAGATCTGCTGCGGTGAGTTGGTCAGCGCTTTCCAGCGCCCAAACAACGCAAGGAGGAGCGAAATGAAGTTCAAACGTGCGTTAGCATTTATTCTGCTGCTGGTCCTGCTGACCACCAGCCTGGCGGGTTGCGGGTCTACGCCTGCCCCAGCGGAACCCGAAGCTCCGACAGCCGCTCAGGCAACGTCTGAGGCACCCGCGACACCAGTTCAGCCAACGGCCGTCGAACCCGCGGCAGCACCTGAACCCGTGACCTTCACATTCTGCACCGCTGGAGACGCCGTGCGCCTGGACCCTCCGGACTTTGACGACGAGCTATCCTGGTTACCAACCGCGCACATGTTTGACACGCTGACCCGAATGATCGACGAGACCGGGGAGCCCCAGCCCTGGCTGGCCGAGCGATGGGAGTCCAGCGCCGATGCGAAGGAGTGGACGTTCTATCTGCGCCAGGATGTCAAGTTCAGCGACGGGACCCCACTCAATGCGGACACGTACCTGTGGTCGATCCATCGTCAATGGGATCCGGACCATCCTTATCACAAGGCCGAGTATGCCACCCTTGGCTACTATCTCTGGATCGACTATGCGGGATTTGGCCTGAAGGGCGATCCCAACGCCGGCGTTCAGGACGTGGTCAAGGTAGATGACTACACGATAAAGTTCGTTCTGAAGGAGCCGAATCCGCTGTTGGCCAAGTGGGCGACTACCGACATTTTCGCAGCGGTCGGCCCGGCAGCGTTCGAGGAGTGGGGCACGGATGCATACCAGCACCCCATCGGAACCGGGC
>JAAYED010000183.1 GCA_012728955.1 Chloroflexota bacterium | reverse complement strand
GCCTTGGCGCCCAGCTCGGTGGTCATGGAGCACAGCGTCTCCCGTCCGTCCAGATCCAGCCAATCCAACCCATGAAACTCGACAGCCTGATAGTCAGCACCGTCCAAGCCCAGGAGACCACACAGATACAGGCTGATGTCCTTGGGTCCCACGCCCGGCCGAAACTGGCCCCGTACCTCCACGCGAATGGTCTCGGGCACGCGCAGCCAGTTGCGGCCCGTAGCAAGGGTCAAGGCCATGTCGCGCGAACCCACCCCAGTTCCAAAGGCCCCCACGGCGCCATAGGCGGTAGCATGCGAGTCGGTACCCAGGGCGATCTGCCCCGGCGCAACCAGCCCCTGCTCGATCATCACCTGATGGCATACCCCGGCGCCAGCATCAAAAAAGTGGGGTATGCCTTGCTCGCGCACCCAGTTGCGCACGCGCACCTGGGCGTCTGCCGTGGCCACCGAGGCGGCAGGGGCCACATGGTCGATCATCACCGCCACCCGTGATGGATCGAACACCCGGGCCGTGTGCAGCGTGTTCTGCATCGCATCGATGACCTCGGGGGTCAGCGAGTCATGCGTCATGCAGCGGTCGATGTCGACGATTACGAGGTCGCCGGCGTGCACAGGATGGCCGACAGCGTGGGACAGGATCTGTTCAGAGAGGGTCATCGGCCGGTCAGCCATGAGAAGCTCCTTCATGAAGATGTTGAGCGGTCCACTGCCGCAACAGGGCGTCCACATCGGTGAGCGAGATGGGCTTTTCATCGGCCAGCGCCTTGATGTGCCGCGTGATCGCCTTGAGATCGTCATCAGGGATCTCCAGCTGCAGCTGCTCGGCGCGATCTTTGATGGCGTTCCATCCGGTGAGCCGATGGGCGATGCTGATGTAGCGCGAGAGACCAAAGTCCTGCGGTGAGAGGATCTCATAGGTCTCTGGGTTGTTGAGCACAGCCTTGGCGTGGATGCCCGCTTTGTGGGTAAAGGCGGTGATGCCGGTGATATAGTTGTTAAACGGGATATCCACACCGACCATGCCCGCCACCAGGTCGTCCAGATCGCGGATGAGGGGAAGGTTGTATTTGCTCACGAGATCGTGATCCATCGAGTACAGTCGTGCCAGCATGCCCCCCAATGGCGCGATGCCATTGCGCTCACCAATGCCCAGTACGCTTGTGTCCACGTGGGTGGCCCCTGCTTCCAGAGCGCAGAGTGCGTTGGCAATGGCGCAGCCCGCGTCGTTGTGTCCGTGAAACTCGATGTCGCAATCGACGCGGGCCCGCACCTGGCGGATCAGATCGTACACCTGCAGGGGTGTGGCCACGCCTACCGTATCGGCGATGCCCACGCGGTTTACACCCAGCTCTGCGACTGCCTCATATATGGTGAGAATGTCGTCCAGGTTGCTGCGAAACGAGTCCTCTGTGCTGAAGCGCACCTCGAACCCGCGATCGAGTACATGCTTGACCACCTCGGTGGCACGCTCCAGAATCGTGGGAATGTCCATGCCATGGCTGAATTGCCGCAACATGGACGACGTTCCGATCAACAGGTCGATGCCGTCCACACCCGTGGCGATGGCTGCCTCGGCATCGGCCAGGGTGCAGCGCACATGCGTGAGCACCTTGGCGTGAAGTCCCAGGCCGGCAATGGTACGACAGTCGTACTCGCTCTGAGGCGAGGCGACTGGAGAGGTCGTTTCGATATATTCGACCCCAAAGGCATCCAGCAACTGTGCGATCTCTATCTTTTGGGCGGTGGTAAAGTTCGCTCCGACGAACTGCTCGCCCTCCCGCAGTGTTGACTCGATGATGCTGTACTGGCCGATAGACATGTCTACTCTCCCCAGTCTTCTTCTTCGTCCGGTGCCAGTTCAAAGAACAAGGGCGCGATACTGACCACTTCCAGTTCCACGCCACAATCCGGGCAATCCACGATCTCCCCTTCCATGGGATCGTCCAGTTCGATCTCGGCCGCGCACTCGGGACATGTACCCATCATGACTCTCACCCCCTCTCTGATTTCGGATGTGCCATCGCCGGTGCAACACTGCGGGCCGGACGGCAAGGCATGAAAAAAGAGCGACTCCCTGGTCGGGAGCCGCTCTAGTTTCCAGTTACCTCAGTCCGAGGTACGAGCAAGCTTAGCCTGACCAGAGGCCGGCTCTATAACGCTTGCTCTTCTTGATGAGGGACAGGGCACCTGCCCCGCGGACTGACGCAATGGACAATGACAACGTATAACCCACCTGATAGTATCGACTGACGCACGGCACTATAGCAGGGGCGTTGCAGCCTGTCAAAACGGGCGAAACTCTGTTGCCCACGGTGATTTGCGCAAAAGTCAGTGCACTCCTATACTATCGGTGTTCGGGGCGTAGCGCAGCCCGGTAGCGCACTTGAATGGGGTTCAAGTGGTCGGACGTTCAAATCGTCTCGCCCCGACAGGAAGGAGCCAGCAGCACTGCTGGCTCCTTCTGTATTGCCAAGGCAGGAGTTGCCAAATCCACGGGCATCTGCTGCGTGACAGTGCTCCTGTCGCAACCGTCATGGGCACGCTGCCCAGCAGCATGGAATGGGCTGTCCCAACTCTTTCGAGAGTGCTATACTCGATCAACGCGGTTTTCAGCACCCAACAAAGGACGCCCACAGCCATGTTGATCGATCTGCATGTCCACACGAGCCGATACTCGTCCTGCGGCCGCTCCGAGCCGGAGGAGATGGTTGCCCAGGCGCGGACCCTCGGCCTGAGGGCGCTGGTTTTCACAGAGCACGCCGTGCACTGGCCCCAGCAGGAGTTGGAAGAGTTGCAGGCACGCTTTCCGCAGGTACGGCTGTACTGTGGCGCCGAGATCACATCCGCGGAGGGCGATGATTTCCTCGTTTACGGACTGCATGATCGCACGGCGCTGGATTCCGGCATGGCAGCGGCGGATATCATCGCCATCACCCATCGTCAGCATGGCGCTGTTATCCTCGCACACCCCTATCGCTACCGTGACGAGGTCCCCGAGGCAGTGCGCACACTGGGCGTGGATGCCATCGAGATCATGAGCACCAACATCTACAACTATGCGCACCAACGTGCTGCGGCATTGGCACAAGAGCTGCAGATCAAGGCCGTAGCGGCCTCGGACGGGCACCATACGGACATGCTTGGCCTGTATGCCACCGAGATCGATGCACTGCCGGCAGACAATTTCGCGCTGGCGGAGCTGATTCGCAACGGGCACACGCAGATCTGGCTCGACGCGGAGACCATCCGTGCGCAGAACGAGGCTCTGGAGCGCGTCAGGCCCGAGATCGAGGGATTCATCGCCCAGGGATTGAGCAATCGCGATCTGCGGGAATTGCTCTCTACCTATGTCAACCTCACGGTTATCCAGGGCATCCGCGATGGCCGAGACGTGATGCGCCCCCTGCAGTGCGTTCCCGAGACGGTGTCTCCGTAAAGTGGGTGATGCCCACTATGAAAGAACGTCTCCAACCTCCCAGGCCGGCTCGGGTAGAGAGCGAGAGATCTCCCTCACCCGATAGCCCAGGCCCGCGCCTGTGACGGTGGACAGATCGACCTCCCCGTTACGCCGCCGATAGAGCCCCGGGTGGATGGCCGCCTCGGGAGCGGAGGCCTCGGGATAGTATTGCATCGAGTTGGTCTCTACCCCCATGATGGTACGGGCGTGGGCGGCCAGGGACACATGTGGAATCTGTGCCAATGCCGGATTTGTCAGGTCCTGCACCATCAGCGTCATGCCGTGCTGCTGGGCCCAGGACAGTGAGAGCAAAGCTCCGGAGAGTGTCTTGCAGGTTTTGAGGGCCACGCCGCTCCAACCGAGTTCGCGACCCAGACGGACGTGTCGCCAATCGTGCGCCGATTCGTCCATGAACAAGGGTTTACGCGCCGCCACGCTGCGCACATCGATGGCGTGCTGTTCCAGCTCGTAGGGAAAGGGCTGCTCCACGTACAGCAGATGGGCGCTCACCTCCGGAGCATCCCACAACAGACGATCGAGAATCTCGGTGACATAGGCCGGGTCCGTAACGGTGCAGTTGAAATCGGCGCTCAACCAGCGGACGCCGCGGGCCAGCCCCACGCCACCTACTTGAACCAACCGCCCATAGTCCCAGGCAGCATCAGTTCCGCGCAGTTTGACCTTGAGGCACTTGAGGCCGTCCCGGGCGATCCAGTCCTCCAACAGCACGGGGTGGCCGTCTCGAGGCTCTGATCCATCCAGGTCCACAGCAGATAGCGGATCCAGCCCACCCACCAGGTGCCACGCCACAAGCCGGTCGCATCGCCGGGCGCGCAAGAACTCGCCCGGGTAGCGCCCACGCCACTGGGGATCAGCGGTATCGCCATCGGCCAGCAAGCTTTGGAGATCCTGCGTCATATAGCGATCGTTGAGCGTGGCCCAGCTGCTGACCCCACACAATTGACCAAAGGCATCATGGGTCGCCAGGTCGCAGGCCGAGCAGCAAAGCAGCGCAGCGAGCCAGGGGATCGGCTCGCTGCCGGCGCGGGAGGCGTTGGCCTCAGCGAGAAGGCCGGGCAGCCGGGAGCGCTCAAACTCGCCCCACAGCTCCAGCGGATGGCCACGCTCCGCCAGGTCCACCCACGCCGCCGTGACGCGCTGGCTCAGATCGAGGAGCGCCTGGTACCTGTCGCCGTAGGGAAGCGCGCTGGGCCAGACCAACTGCACCGAGAGAGGCACCTCCCCCCAGCCGCTGCTTTGCTGGCCCCTGGCGTTGCGCACCGTCACTTGCACTCTCAGGCAAGTGACGCTGGTGAGTACCTCACTGCCGAACTTGAGTGGGACGCGGGTCTGCACTGGCAAGAGCCAGGCCCGGGCCCCAACGCATCGGACGTCAGTTGGCCTTGTCATTGTGAGCCGGCCCTCCATTGCCGAAATCGTCGTAACCGGAGAACACCTCGCGAGCCAGCTGCAGATCGGCAGCGATCCGCCGATCGACGCCCTCCCGCTCACTGTACTCGGCCGTCAGGCACACATCTCCCTGATATCCGATACGCTGCATCGCGCGGCAAACGGCTGCCCAGTCAGCCAGACCGGAGCGCGCGTCACACCAGATGGTCTCCCAGCCTCCACCCTGCTCTGACGGACGCCGGGACCAGTACCCATTCTTGAGGTTGACCAGGCCCAGCCGAGGCGCCACAACATCCAGGGCATATTCCGGTTTGCTGCCCGCCAGGGCCTCGTGGGCGGCGTCCCACACGGCCACAAAGCAGTCCGGATCCAGCTCCTCAAGCAGAGCGCGCAAACCCAGTGCGTTGGGCACAAAGGATCCCACATGGTTTTGGATGCCCAGTTTTACGCCGCTGTCCTTCAGACAGGTGGTGAGGGCCCCATATTCCTGCTGCAAACGAGCCTCGGCGGCGGTATAGCGCTCTTCAGGGGCGATGCGTGCCATGGTGCGAAGCAGTGGCACGCCTGCGGCGCCACAAGCCTCTATGGTGGCGACATCCGGCTCGGCAGCCACGCTGGCCACACGCACACCCAAACTCGCCAAGAGACGCACCGCCTCAGGCAGCGCGCTGCCCGCATCTGCCGGCTCGACCTGAAAGCCGGGACGCACCGGCAGCTCGATGGCGTCAAAACCCAGCAAGCGAACGTGGTAGGCCAGACGCACCAGGGGCTGCCTGGGCCAGGGTTTGGTAAACACAGACCACGCTATGCCCACAATCACCTCCCCGATTGGAACCGATCAACTGCCACAGCCATGAACGACTGCGACTCCGGCAATGCGGTTTGACTCGCTGTACCTTCGACTGTATTATGGCTGAGACTCGGCTTGTGTGCGAGCCTCTCGCGCTACCGCCTGCCGGGCCCACAAGGACCGTACCACGCCAAGCGGCCGACCGTTCGTGTGCGATTGGCGTGCCTGTAGCACAGGCCGCCGATAAAATACAGTTCCGGGGGAGGAAAGATGCTTGTCTGGGAGATCGTAGCCTTACTCGCAGGGCTGGCATCCATCGCGGTCGCCGCCTACATCTATGTTTGGGTCACCAAACAAGAGGTCGGCAACCCCGAGGTCGCCAGGTACTCGTCTCTGGTACAGGTGGGTGCAGCCACGTACCTGCGGCGCCTGTTCCAGGTGCTGGGTATATTGGCCGCCATTCTCACCGTCATCCTGCTCATCGCCTTTGGTTGGCGCCATGCCCTGGCGTTCATCGTGGGTGCTGCCTGCTCGGCCGCAGCCGCGTGGACCGGCATGATCATCTCGACCAAGGCCAATGCTCGCGTGGCCTGGGCGGCGCGTACCGGTCTTGCCAAGGCGCTGTCCGTCGGCTTTTATTCTGGCTCGGTTATGGGCCTGGCCGTGGTGGGCTTTGCACTGATCGGTATGACCGTGCTGTACATGGTCTTTCGTGACCCCGATGTGGTGCTGGGCTTTAGCTTTGGCGCCAGCACGCTGGCCCTGCTTGCCAAGGCCGGCGGTGGTATCTATACCAAGACGGCCGACATCGGCGCGGACCTGGTGGGCAAGGTTGAGCTGCACCTGGTGGAAGACGACCCTCGGAACCCCGCCGTGGTGGCTGACAACGTGGGTGACAATGTGGGTGACGTCGCCGGCATGGGCGCCGACATCTTTGACTCGTATGTCGCCAGCGTCGTCTCGGTGATGGTGCTGGGCGCCGTGCTGCCCGCCTTTGAGAAGAATGCTCTTTACGTCCTCTTCCCGCTGGTGCTGTGCGCCGCTGGAATCATCGCCTCGCTGCTGGGCATGCTCGTGGTTGGGCGCTCGCGCGAGTCTGACGACCCCGGCCGGGCACTGAACATGGGCACCATCGTCACGGCCATCATTTTCGCCGTGCTCACCGTGATCGTCGTGCTGGTGCTGGACTTTGGCACGCGCACCGCCGGTGTGCTCTGGCCCGTGCTGGCTGGACTGGCGGCCGGTATCGTGATTGGCTTTACCTCGGACTTTTTCACGGATATCGATCAAAAGGCCGTGCAGAACACCGCAGCGTCAGCCCCAACCGGCCCCGCCCTGGTGATTCTGGAAGGTTTCTCTTACGGTCTTCTGAGCATCGTTCCCTCCATCATAGGCATCTGTGTGGCCATGGTAGTCGCCTGGTTGCTGGCAGTCTCCTTTGACGTCCCCGGCACCTACGGCGTGGCCATCGCCGCGGTCGGCATGCTGTCGATTACGGGCATGATCATGTCCTCGGACGCCTATGGTCCCATCGTGGACAATGCCAAGGGCTGCGCCGAGTTTGGCAAAGAGCCCGAGGAAGTGATCGCGGTTTGCGACCGACTGGATGCGGCCGGCAACACGGCCAAGGCCATCACCAAGGGCTTTGCCATCGGTGCCGCGGCGCTGACGGTGCTGGCGCTGTTCTCGGCCTATACCGAGACCGTAGGCGTCAGCTCCTTGGATATCCGCCAGCCCGGTGTGATCGTGGGCATGTTCCTCGGGGCGATGATGCCACCGCTGTTCAGCGCCCTGCTCATGATCTCGGTTACCAAGAATGCAGGCGTGATGGTAGAAGAGATCCGTCGCCAGTTCCGCGAGATCCCCGGTCTCCTGGAAGGCAAGGCAGATCCTGACAGCGCCCGTTGCGTCGATATCGCGGCGGCTGGTGCCCTGAAGGAACTGATTGTACCCGCAGTGCTGGCTCTGCTGACCCCGCTGGCTGTAGGCGTGATCCTCGGCCCCACGGCTCTGGGTGGCTTCCTGGCGGGTTCGATCGTCACGGGCATCCTCTTTGCACTGCTCATGGCTAACGCTGGTGGCCTGTGGGACAATGCGAAAAAGTACATCGAGGATGGCGCCCATGGTGGCAAGGGTTCGCCCGCCCACGAGGCTGCGGTGATCGGTGACACGGTCGGCGATCCCTTCAAAGATACCGCTGGCCCGTCGCTGAACACGCTCATCACGGTAATGTCGCTGAGTGCAACGGTCTTTGCACCGCTGATCGTCAAGTTTGCGCTGTTCGGTCTCTAGACCGATCGATAACAACAGGCCCGCTCCTTCGGAGCGGGCCTGTTTCTTTTACCTTGCCCGAGCAGTGGCAACGGAACGTCAGGGCTGCAGGCGCATGGGACGGTCGGTATCGTGCAGATATACGTCCCAATCAAGATAGTTGGTGAATGCCTCATAGAGAGCGTCCGCCACCTGGGTCCGGTTGATCGCCACATGGTGCTCAAAGCCGTTAGCGCAGATATAGTGCAGCAGCTTTTGGAAGGCCGGCACCTGCACCACACCATAGCCGCCAAAGGTGTCCACGACGTCGTTCGTGATCTCACCCTCACCGATGTAGGCTCGGATGCGGCCGTACTCGTCGTCAGTGGAGATGCGACAATAGGTAAAGGCAGAGGGCTGCATCCGCCCAAACAGGGTACCGTAGGTGTTCTCCTTGCCCACCGAGCCCGCGATGATCTCCTGATAGTCCATCTTGGCCTGGCCGCCGAACACCTCCTGCGGAAGGTTGCTGCAGTGGAAGGCGATGGCCTTGTCAGGGTCGTCCCCAAAGTTGTTGTTCCAGTCCAGAATGGCGCTGGGAACTCCAGAGGCGAGCACCATGGCGTACATGCCCACCAAGCCTGCGATGTCCGTCTCACAGGCGCTGGGCTTGCCCGCATTGCTCATCATGCTCATGGCGGTGCAGGGCACGATGCCGTACAGCTCTTCCATGGCCGTCCAGCATTGTACAGCGGTGCCATCCAGCCGATGTACGGCGACAAAGTTGTCCATGGCGATGGCCAGCTTGGCCTGTTTGACAAGCGAGCTCTCGGGAGTGCCTTCGGTGCTCAAATAGTCGCGAATCGCCTGCACCTTGGCTACCACCTCTGGAGCGTCATCGGC
>JAAYED010000182.1 GCA_012728955.1 Chloroflexota bacterium | reverse complement strand
CATCTAGCGTGGGCGCGACAATGAACATCAACTCGTACTCTCGCATCGTGGGCTCCTTTCCCTGGGATTGCCCTTGGTCTAGCCGAGAGGGCTCTCGGTTGCCAAAAGCAGAAAGCGGAGAGGGACGAACGGTTCGTTGGGTCGTTCTGCCCCTCAGGCACGAGACAGGAGAGTATAGCATCCAAACAGAGTCTTGGCAAACGCGTGGGGGCGCTGGGGAGGGGTCAGGTCGTTTGCGGCTGCGTCGGCGGCAGCTTGCCGGCGCGGGTCAACACCCGCTCCACGCTGGCCACCAACTCCTGTGGCCCAAACGGCTTGGTCACGTAGTCGCTCACCTTGGCGATGTGCAGGCCAAGCACGCGGTCGATGCTCTGGGCCTTGGCCGTCACCACAATGACCGGGACATCCTCGAGCTCGGGGGTGGCCTTCATCTCGCGGTGGACGTCCCAACCATCCATCTGCGGCATCATAATGTCCAGCAGCACCAGGTCATGCCGATCTTCACGCATCAAGCGCAGGCCCTCAGCGCCGCTCAGGGCGCCCCGCACCGCAAAGCCCTGACGCTCCAGGATCCAACGGATCAGCTCGATCATGTCGGCTTCGTCTTCGATACACAGAATGTTCGCCCTGGGTTGCCCTGTCATCGTGGCTCACTCCTACCTCTTGTGCCCAGTCAAGCCACCGCCGCCCTCAGTAGGCCCGTACCGGCTCTTCGCCCCGCAAGACGCGCAGAGCGCCCTCGGTCATCGCCAGCATCTCGTCTTCGCCCGGGTAAACCAACACCTGCGCCACCCAGCCGGCGCGCTCCCTCAGCCAGCCCACCAGCATCTCCGAGCGGGCCAGCCCACCGGTGAGTACCACGGCATCCACTATGCCGCAGAGCACGGTTGTCATGGCTCCGATCTCCTTGGCGATCTGATAAGCCATCGCCTCGTAGATCAACCGCGCCTGGGCGTCGCCATCGGCGATGCGTCGCTCCACCTCACGTGCGTCGTTGCTGCCCAGGTGCGCCACCAAACCGCCCTGACCAGCGATCTTCTTGAAGAACTGATCGTACGTCAGCTGCACCGCTTCGTAGGGGTGGATGCGGTAGGCCATGCGCAGCACGTCCCCCACCGGCAGACCTCCAGCCCGCTCCGGCGAGAACGGCCCTGTGCCATCCAGCGCTTGGTTCACGTCGATCTGGCGGCCCTGGCGATGCGCTGCCACGGAGATGCCGCCGCCCATGTGCACCATCACCAGGTTGAGCTGCTCGTAAGGTCGGCCCAGATCCCGAGCTGCCCGGCGGGCTACTGCCTTCATGTTCAGCGCGTGGGAGAGGCTGCGTCTCTCGATCTCCGGCAGCCCGGCCACCCGCGCCAGAGGCTCAAACTCGTCCACGCAGACCGGATCCACAATGAAGGCCGGGCAACCGGCCTGCTGCGCCACGTCGAAAGCGATGATTGCGCCCAGATTGCTGGCGTGCTCGCGGTCTTTCGGTGCCTGCAGCTCAGCCAGCATCTTCGGGTTGACGGCGTAGGTGCCGCTCTCGATCGGTCGCAGGATCCCGCCGCGCCCGACCACCGCCTGCAGGGAGGTGACCGCCAGGCCGTTGGCCTCCAGGAACGCCAACACCGCCTCCTTGCGCAGGGTGTGCTGGGCGGCGATGCTTGGGTACGCCCTGAGCTCTTCCGGCTGGTGGTACAGCACCTGGACCGCCAGCGGCGTTTCGTCCTCGTACACGGCCACCTTGGTGGAGGTAGACCCTGGGTTGATGGTCAGGATTCGGGCCATGGGCATCTCCCGTTGCTTGGTCTCCTTGGTCGCTTTCGGCCAGGCTGGGCAGCTAGACGGCCGGGCGATCGAAGTAGATGCTCTTCCCGCTAACCGAGAGCGGCAAGCCCAACACCACGTCGGCTTCCATGAGATGCGCCCGCCGCGCCCCCACCCCAATGCGGTACATGACCCGGTTGTCCACGTTGAGCAGGCTGGCCGTCTTGGCAGCCGAGCCCACGGCAATGCCCAGGTCCGCCATCCGCATGGCGCACTGCGGCCCGCGGAACTCGCCCTCGTGGGTGTTGATGGTGATGCAGACATCGGAGCCGCACGCCCCGCACTGGAGCTGCGCCGGCGCCGCGTCCCGAATGCCGATGAGCACCACGCTCTCTGAGGCGGCCACGTTCTGCGCATCCCGAGCCCAGCCTTTGGGCGCGCCGATGATCTCCCCATACTCCGCCATAGCCTCAGCCAGACGCCGCACCTCGGGGCCTTCCAGTATCCCTGTGACCACGTAGTTCTGCCCCTTGGTCTTGGGTGCGGTCACTGCCGCCACCACCATGAGTTCCGCAACCATCCGCACCGCAGAAGACATCACGCCTCCCCTTCCCTTGCACACTCCGGTGCATGATACTGCAACGCCGCCTCGCGGTCAAGCCCTTGGGGGGCCCTGCTCCGCATCAGGCCAGCAGAAGGCAGGGCTGCTCCACCAGCGCCTTCACCCGCTGCAGGAAACGGGCCGCCGGCGCACCATCCACCAAGCGGTGATCGAAGGTGAGGCTCAGCCACACAGTCGACCGCACCGCCACCTCCCCATCCACCACCACCGGCTTCTGGCGGATACGCCCCACCCCCAGAATGGCGCACTCCGGCAGGTTGATGATGGGGGTGAAGGCGTCCACCTCGTAGGCCCCCAGGTTGGTGACGGTCAGGCTGCCGCCGGTGAGGTCGTCCGGCTGGCTGTGGCCAGCGCGGGCCTGCCCCACCAGGCGGTCCACCTCCCGGGCCAGCGCCTCCAGCCCCAGGTCGGCAGCACGCCGCACCACCGGCGCCAGCAATCCCCGCTCCGTATCCACAGCCAGGCCGATACTTACTTCCCGCTGGGCTTCGATCCCCCCGTCGGTCCAGCGCACGTTCATGTGCGGGAACGCCTGC
Source organism: Chloroflexota bacterium (assembly GCA_012728955.1). Classification (GTDB taxonomy): domain Bacteria; phylum Chloroflexota; class Anaerolineae; order UBA1429; family UBA1429; genus JAAYED01. The sequence goes on along the minus strand of JAAYED010000182.1, from coordinate 1,343 downwards.
AGGGCACACGCCGCCACCTTGATTAGCAGAACGTTGTAGCTCAGGTCAAAGCCCAGGCTGGGCCGCAGAGCCTCACGCAACTCCTGCCGCAGCGCCGCCAAGCGGGTGGCGTCGGCCTCGGTGGTCAGGGTCACCGGGGCGGTGGTCTGGTGGCTCGCCGTCATTCGCTGGGCGATGATGCCCCGCAAACCGCTCACGGCAGCCGCCGCAGCCGGCTGCAACGCCGGCCCTTGCGTGGGGAGCGCTGCCCGCACATCATCCCCCACGATGCGCCCGCCCGGGCCGCTGCCCTCCAGGCCCTGCAGGTTCAGCCCGGCCTGCGCCGCCAGCTTGCGGGCCACCGGCGTAGCCTTGGGCTGGGGCAGCGCCTGCGCCAGCACGTCCCGCTCCACGATGCGCCCGCCGGGCCCGCTGCCCTGCACCGACGCCAAGTCTACCCCGGCCTCACGAGCCCGCCGGCGGGCCCGGGGCGAGGCCGCCTGCCGCGGCTGGGGCTGCGCCACGTCGGTCTCCCGAAGCGAGCCAGCGTACGCCCCCAGGTCCGAGTCGGCCTGGGGGGCCAGCAGCGCCACCGCCGTCAGCACCGGCACCTGCACCCCCACCGGCACCAGGACCTTCCGCAGGTAGCCCTTTCCCGGCGATTCCACCTCCAGCACCGCCTTGTCCGATTCCAGCTCAAACAGCGGCTCGCCCCGCTCCACCCACTGCCCTTCCTGCTTCAGCCAGCGGACGATGGCCCCTCGCTCCATAGTCTGCCCCAGCTTGGGCAGGATGACCTCGGTCATCATGGCCCGCGACACCTCCCCGGCGCTCACGCCAGCACCTGGCGAATGCCAGCGATCACCGCCTGGACGTTGGGTACGCAAGCGTCTTCCAGCGTCTCGCTCATGGGCACCGGCGCATCGGCCCCGCAGACCCGCACCACCGGCGCATCCAGCCAGTCGAACAGCTCCTCTTGGATGCGCGCTGCCAGCTCGCTGAGGAAGGAACCGGTGCGGTAGGCCTCCGTAACGCCCACAACGCGGCCGGTCTTGCGCACCGACGCGCCTACCGCCTCCATGTCCAGCGGCCGCAGGGTGCGCAGGTCGATCACCTCCACACTGATTCCCTCCTCCGCCAGACGGTCCGCGGCTTCCAGGGCGCGGTGTACCATGCGGCTGTAGGTGACCACCGTCACATCCTGGCCCACCCTCTTCACGTCCGCTACGCCGAAGGGGATCTCGTAGTCCTCGTCCGGCACACACCCTTCCACGCCGTAGAGCATCTTATGCTCGATGAACATGACCGGGTTGTCGTCTCGAATGGCGGCCTTCAGCAACCCTTTGGCGTCGAACGGCGTGCTG
>JAAYED010000181.1 GCA_012728955.1 Chloroflexota bacterium | reverse complement strand
TGCGGCTGATCAGCCCCGAGGGCAAGCGTTACCACATCGCCGCAGCGTTCCCGTCAGCCTGTGGCAAGACCAACCTGGCGATGATTCATCCCACCATCAAGGGTTGGACCGCCGAGACCATCGGCGATGACATCTCCTGGATGAAGATCGGCCCCGACGGGCGCCTGTATGCGATCAACCCCGAGTCCGGCTTTTTCGGCGTGGCTCCGGGCACCTCGCACCAGTCCAACCCGGCCGCCATGGACACGCTCGATGAGAACGTGATCTTTACCAACTGCGCCCTGACGGACGACGGCGATGTGTGGTGGGAAGGCATCGACCGCCCCGCCCCGGACCATTTGATCGACTGGAAGGGTCAGGATTGGACGCCGGCTTCGGGCACGCCCGCCGCGCATCCCAATGCCCGCTTTACCGCTCCCGCACGTCAGTGCCCGGTGATCTCGCCAGACTGGGAGGCCCCGGAAGGCGTACCGATCGACATCTTTGTGTTCGGCGGACGGCGCACCTCGCTGGTGCCGCTTCTCATGGAGGCGTACAACTGGGATCATGGCGTGCTGATGGGCGCCACGGCGAGCTCGGAGACGACGGCTGCCAACATCGGTGCCGTAGGTAACGTTCGCCGTGACCCCTTTGCCATGACGCCTTTATGTGGCTACAACATGGGCGAGTACTTTGGCCACTGGCTCGAGATGGGCGACCGGCTGGGCGACAAGGCACCGCGGGTGTTTTATGTAAACTGGTTCCGCAAGGACGCCGAAGGGCATTGGATGTGGCCTGGCTTTGGTGACAACAGCCGCGCCCTCAAGTGGATGTGCGATCGCCTGGAGGGCAAGGTTCAGGCGCGCGAGACCCCCATCGGTCTGCTGCCCTACAAGCAGGATCTGGAGCTGGACGGGCTGGAAAAGTATGCCCAGTTCATCGACGCTCTGCTCGAGGTCGATGTTGAGGCCTGGAAGGCTGAGATGCCCGGGATCTTGACCTATATGGAGCGCTTTGGGGACCACCTGCCCAAGCGCATTGCTGAGCAGCTCAAGCAGATGCAAGAGCGGCTCGGGTAGTTGTTCTGAAAACCGTGAGAGGCTACCGGCTGACCGTCCGGTAGCCTCTTGCTTTTGTGGAGGGCAACCATGGACGAGCGGCCCTTTATCCGGATGGACGACTTCTTAAAGCTGGTCGGCCTGGTCAAGTCTGGTGGTGAGGCCAAGTACCTCATCCAGCACGGCCAGGTAACGTTGAACGGCGAGGTAGAGACTCGCCGTTCAAAGAAGCTGTATGCTGGCGATGTGGTTGCCCTGGGCGAGTACGAGGCTACCGTGGAGCTCCAAGACTAGAGTCTGGAACCGGCTCCAGCGGCGGCACCCAACGCCCCATATGCTGCCTCTCGCCCATGTCCCTCAGGACAACAAAGCCACTGCGGCTGTACAGCCGCATGGCCCGCAAGTTTGACTTGGTCACGTTGAGCGTGAGTTGCTCGCGGTGCGCCTCAGCGGCCATCAGGAGCGCTTGATTCACCAAAAAGCGGCCGATGCCCTGACCCCAGTACGGCTCTGCCACCTGCAGGTGGCGAATGTGTGCACGGTCCCTCCCGGCGTAGAGGTCCAGCCAGAGCCAGGCCACGATATCCCCATCCTCCTCATAAATGTGGATATCGTGCTCTGAGGCAAACTCCAGCTCGCGGCGAAACGCCCTTTCCACAAAGTATTCCCCTGGAAAGTTGATGCGCCAACTCTGGCGTTCCATCTCCAGCAGAGCCGGATAGTCGCTCTCGAGCTCCAGTCCTCGCCTGTACATCGCGCGTCCCTATGCGAACAGTTTGGTCCCCGGCTTGAGATACCGCTCAGCAGCCTCCATATTGAGCTCTACGCCCAAACCCGGCCGGTCCGTAAGCTGGATGGCGCCCTGCTGGATGAGCGGCGGATCGGCCAACACCAGCTCGTTCCAGTGAGGGCGCTCCAACCAGTGCCACTCCAGCACAAGAAAGTTGGGCACGGCGGCGCAACAGTGTGCCGAAGCCACGGTGCCCAGTGGGCCGCACACGTTGTGAGGGGCAAAAGGAATGTAATAGACTTCTGCCATGCTCGCGATCTTTTTGCCCTCCGCCAGCCCGCAGCACTTGGGCAAATCGGGCATGATGATATCGACCGCCTGCTTTTCCAGCAGGTCACGAAAACCCCAGCGTAAATAGAGATTCTCACCGGCACAAATAGGAGTGCGCGTGGATTGCTTGACCTCTCGCATGGCATCCACGTTCTCGGGCGGAACGGGCTCTTCCAACCACAGCAGATCAAAGGGCTCCAAGGCCTATGCGATCCGTGCCCCAGAGCTCGCGTCATAGCGACCGTGCAGGTCCATGGCCACATCGATGGTGGGCCCAACCGCCTCGCGCACGGCGGCAACCTTGGCGACCATTTTGTCCAGCTCGGCCCGGCTCACGGTATGGTTAAAGGCATCCTTTTTCAGCGGCGATTGCATCTCGTCCAAGTCGAACTTGATCGCGTCAAACCCCATCGCCACCACCTCTCTGGCCTTGGCGGCGTTGGCTGCCGGCGAGTCATCGCCTCCGGCGTGGCAATCGGCATACAGACGGACTCGGTCACGGAACTTGCCGCCCAGCAGCGCATACACAGGCAGGTTGGTGGCGCGCCCCACCAAGTCCCACAGGGCGATCTCGATGCCGGTGAGCGCAGTCACAAAGTTACCGGCCAGGGCGCCATCGAACACCCGCGCGCGACGCATGCGTTCGTAGAGGCGCTCCACATTCATGGGGTCCTCACCGAGGATCAGGCTGCCCAGGGCAGCGATGATCTCTTCGATGCCAGCGCCACCATGGATGCACTCGCCCGTGCCTGTGATGCCGACATCGGTGCTGATACGCACGAAACAAGACCACCCATGGCCCTGAACCTGCCCGGTACGGATCTCTGTGATCTTCATGCAACCTCCCAAGATAGAATCCCAGCGGATGCTAGGCAGCCGAGCCCGTCGTGTCAAGCCTCTAGTACCCGCTGCTCCTCAGCCAGCGCTGTTCCAGGCGGGAGAGAGTGCCATCCCGACTCAAATCCGCCAGCGCAGCATCAATCTCCCGGGCGAGGAGTGGCGAATCGGGCCTTACCGCGATGACGTAGGGCTCGGATGTCAAGGGCTCACCCACAACGCGCAGAGTTCCATCCTCGACGAGGTTCGCCGCCGCGACCCGATCACAGATGAGGGCTTCCGCTCTCCTCTCGCGCACCGCCTCTGCGGCCAGGGCGATGTCATTCACTGGATCGATGGTGACATCGGTGCCCGTGTCCCGATTCAAACGGCTGAGCAAGGCGTGACCCTCGGTCCCCAGTTCCACGGCAACGGTGGCACCCTGAAGATCGGCGATGCCGCGCACAGCCTCCGTATCTCTGCGGGCGACCAGCACCTGTCCACCGGCGGAATAGGGCTTGGAGTAGATCACATCGCTGGTGAGGAGGGTATCATAGGGCAGTGCGGACAGGATCATGTCCGCACGCTTGAGTGCCAGTGCGTCATAGAGTCCATCAAAGCTGATGTTTACAAACTGGACCGACACGCCCCAACGATCCGCCAGGAGATTGGCCAGCTCCACATCCAGCCCCTGGGCTGCCC
>JAAYED010000180.1 GCA_012728955.1 Chloroflexota bacterium | reverse complement strand
TAATCGCGCTGCTCCGAGATCTCGCGCCCCAAAAAGATCAGCTCTTCCTTTTGGCCGAAACTGCGTTGCCCGAGCGTGTCGGTCATGGCGTACTCGGTCACCATCGACCGTGCGATGCCTGTGACACGCTGGATGTCATTGCGTGCGCCGGTGGTCACATCGCCAAAGACGATCTCTTCAGCGGCACGTCCGCCCAGCAGGCCCGCCATTTCGTCCTCAAAGCGCGCTTTGCTCTCCAGGGTACGGTCCTCTTCGGGGAGCGTCATGGTATAACCACCCATCATGCCACGACCGATGATGGTGATCTTGTGGACGGGGTCGGTATGCTCAAGGCGTGCCTGCACCAGGGCGTGGCCCGCCTCGTGATAAGCGATGAGGCGCTTTTCCTCGTCCGTAATCAGGCGGCTGCGGCGCTCGGGGCCGGCAATCACACGCTCCACCGCCTCCTGAATCTGTGGCATGCCGATGGCCGTCAGGTTGGCCCGGGCAGCCAGAATAGCCGCCTCGTTGACCAGGTTCTCGATGTCGGCGCCGGTAAAACCGGGGGTTTGCTTGGCCAGCACGCTCAGGTCCACATCCGGTGCCAGCGGCTTGCCTCGGACGTGTACCTTGAGGATCTCCTCGCGGCCGCGGCGGTCCGGTCGCTCGATGACGACCCGGCGATCAAAGCGTCCTGGTCGGAGCAGGGCAGGATCGAGGATATCGGGTCGGTTGGTGGCTGCCAGGATGATGATCTTGGTGTCGGTATCGAAACCATCCATCTCGACCAGGATCTGGTTGAGGGTCTGCTCACGCTCGTCGTGGCTGCCGCCCAGGCGGTACCGCGCTGGCGCCCCACCGCATCGATTTCATCGACAAAGATGATGCAGGGGCTGTTGCGCTTGGCCTGCTCAAAGAGGTCGCGCACGCGGCTGGCGCCCACACCCACAAACATTTCGACAAATTCCGAGCCACTGATGGAAAAGAACGGTACGCCGGCCTCTCCAGCGACGGCGCGGGCCATGAGCGTCTTGCCCGTCCCCGGAGAGCCCACCAGCAGGACCCCCTTGGGAATGCGTGCTCCCAGGGAGGTAAAGCGCGCCGGGTCCTTGAGGAACTCGACGATCTCTTCCAGTTCCTGTTTGGCCTCGTCGGCGCCGGCCACATCGTCAAAGGTCACCGATGGGCGATCGCCGCTTACCAGGCGGGCACGACTCTTGCCAAAGGACATCGCCTGATTGTTGCCACTCTGCGCCTGGCGCATCATGTACATGAGAAAGATGAACATCAGGATCAGCGGGACGCCCTGGATCAGGACAATGCCCCAGTTCTCCCACATGCTCGGCTCTACGGCGATGACCCGCGAGACCTGGCTGAGTTCCTCGGCAGAGACCCCCAGCCCTGCAAGCGTCTCGCCCAGTCCTACCCCGATCTCTTTGCGAGAGGTATAGCGCGTGTCCTGGGAGCCTTCCTGGACAGAGAGCACCAGGCCCCCATCGGTATCGATCGCCAGCTCCTGAACCTTGCCCTCTTTGACGAGCCGTGCCACCTGGGCCAGGTCGATCTCTTTCGAGTCGCTGGGAGAGCCGATAAAGGAGTAGAACAGGGCGACGCTGGCCACGAGGATAAGCAGATAGACAAAGGCGTTTCTGGACCAATCAGGTTTCATGAACCCCGGGTTCCTCCACGGTCAATAAAAGCTGTGCGGTTGGCACCCCGGGAGGGGTCTTTCCAGCAGAAGAATAAGCAGTGCAATCCCGCATCGACGCCGCCCTGTGGCGCACCTCGGTGCCACAGCGAACAGATGTGCTTGTGTGTGGCGGCGCGCAAGCCAAGGCGCTTTTCCAGGTGGGCCCACCTGGATTCGAACCAGGGACCAACCGGTTATGAGCCAGCCGCTCTGCCGCTGAGCTATGGGCCCGGACAACTGACCAAAGCGCAACGAAAATAGTACCACGAGGTAGACGGCGCGTCAATCAGTGGTCCGTCACGCCCGCCGCCAGCAGCGGCCGGCTGAAGGTCACCAGCAGGTGAAGCCTCCATCCACCAGCAGGTTGGCACCGGTGACAAAAGCCGAGGCCTTGCTGGCGAGGAACACCGCGGGGCCGACCATGTCATCCACGGCGGCAATGCGCCCCACTGGCGTGTCGCTGGCAAAGAGGCGCAACTGTTCCGCCACCTCGGGCCGGTCGTTCATCGGTGTGAGCGTGTATCCCGGGCTGATGGCATTGACGCGCACCCCTCGCTGGGCCCACTCCATGGCAAGACTCTTGGTGAGATGGATAACGCCCGCCTTGGCCGAGTTATAGTGGGCCTGCAACAGTCCGCGATTGACGATCACACCTGACATGGAGGCGATGTTGACGATGGAACCCCCTGCGCCGCCCAGCATGGCACGGGCTTCGGCCTGGCAGGAGAAAAAGACGCCATTCAGATCGACGTCCAGCATCTGTTTCCACTGCTCGGGGGACATTTCTTCTGCGGGGCAGGCATTGGCGATGCCTGCCGCGTTCACCGCCACCTGCAGGCCGCCCCAGGCATCTACGACCCGCTGAACCGCAGCGCCCAATTGCTCCGGGTTGGTCACATCGGCGGCAAGGGCCAGCGCCTCCCCACCGGTGACCACAATGCGCTGTGCCGTCTCGCTGGCGCCGGCCAGGTTTCTATCCAGACAGGCCACCCGGGCGCCAGCCGCTGCCAGCCCCAGCGCTATCCCCTGCCCGATCCCGCTGCCGGCGCCGGTAACCAATGCCTGACAACCATCCAGATGAAACCACTGCATTGCGAACATGGTCTACCTCCACAGTAGGACGTTTCCGTGAGTATGCGCAGCGTGCTACATTTATCAAGAGGTACTTGACAGGTCCCCTCAGGGGGCGTATACTGGTGCCATACCCTACAGGGGTATGGTATGAGCGGCCGATTTCACAGGGAAAGGTGATCCGATGAGCGACAATATTGTAACCGTTACCGATGCGAGCTATGCCCAGGATGTATTGCAGAGCGACACGCCCGTGCTGGTGGACTTTTGGGCCGCCTGGTGTGGTCCCTGCCGCATGATCGCGCCGATCGTTGAAGAGCTGGCCAACGAATACGCCGGCCGCTTGAAGGTCGCCAAGGTCAACACCGATGAGAACCCTGGTACCCCCAGCAGCCTGGGCATTCGGGGCATCCCAACGCTGCTCTTTTACGTCAATGGCCAGGAGGCCGATCGCGTGGTGGGTGTGCGTCCCAAGGACGAGCTCAAGCGCAAGGTAGACCGCATCCTGGAGGGGGCATACTAGCGATGGAACGGCTGCGCCACATCTGGCTCGAGTACCGCTTTACGATCCTTTTTGTGATCGTAGTGGGTATCGCCTGGCTGTTCCTGCGCAGCCCCATGACGCCGTTCGGATCGGCGAACGAGGTCGCAGAGCATGTGGGCCAGGATCGGCCAGTGGTGCTGTACTTTTTCAGCAACACCTGCAGCATCTGCCTGATGGCCAAGCCCGCTGTGGATGGGCTGCAGGCGGACCTGGAGCAGCAGGGTGTGGAACTGATGCGTTTCAGCATCTCCGATGGTATCGGGACGCAGGTAGCCCGCCAGTATGGCGTGCGCGGCGTTCCCACCATGATCGTCTTGGACAAGCGTGGCAAGGTCGGACTGTCCCAGGTCGGGCAGATTGATGTCGACCAAGTCCTTGCCTATGTGACGGAAGAAAAGGTTGCCCAACAGAGGTAGCGATGCCTATCTACGAGTTCAAGTGCCGCAGTTGCGGCAAGGTCTTTGACCTCTATGTGCGCTCCTTGTTCAGCCGGGTGGAGCCCGTGTGCCCCGTGTGTGGTGGCCGCACGGCGGACAAGGTGGTCTCAAACCTGGGTTTCGGTGCGCGTTCCGGCGCTGGTGGCGGGCAGCAGTGTGCCCCGACCGGCGGTTGAGGCATTCGTTATCGGGGCTAGTCCCCGGGCGAGACCGGTTGGTCTCGCAACATCGTGATGGTGGTGCACATGCTCACGGCTGAATCGCGACAGGAGTTGATCGGGCGTCTGCGCAAGATCGAGGGGCAGGCGCGCGGCATCCAACGCATGATAGAGGAAGGCCGCGAGTGTGGCGAGATCCTGAATCAACTGGCATCGGTACGCTCCGCCACGCGGCATGTGAGCCGTGAGTTACTGCGCAACTATCTGGAGGGCTGTCTCAACGGCCCCGCCTGTGCAGCGGGCGATGCATCGCTCAACGATCTGGTTGACCTGATCATGCGTGCCTGAGCGGCTGTTGACCAGGGAGAGGACACCGTGATACTGGACATAAGGCTCGAGGACCTGGCGCTTCCCGGGCTCCTGCTGGGATGGCTGCTGTTGGTACGGTTCGTGTTCCCCAGGCTGGGCATCCCCACTTGAGGAGCGGCCGGCAGCGGGCCGTGTGCCCGCGATGATGCCCCGGCCGATAGCGGCAACGCGGATAACGACTGAGAGCGGCAGCCTGTGCGGAGAGAGCCTGAGAGGCAACCACCACACAGGCTGTTGTTGTGTCTGGCGTTGACGCCTGTTCACGGGCTCCTACAATGCAGGCATGTCGACCATGCATGACATTCCAGCTTCCGGCCCCAGGTTCGGGGCCCACATGTCGATCGCCGGTGAGCCTGCCAACGCCCTGCGGGCGGGGGCACGCATCGGCTGCGACACGATCCAGATGTTCACACGCTCCCCCAACCGTTGGTCAGGCCCGCCCCTCTCAGACCAACAGGTGCAGTCCTTTCACGCCGTGCGCAGCGCGACGGGCATCGAGCCAGTCATTGCTCACAGTGCCTATCTGATCAATCTGGCCTCTCCCGACGAGGCCCTGTTGACACGATCGCTGGATCTGGCTGCGGACGAGCTCGAGCGCGTGTCTCGCCTGGCTATCGATGGCTATGTGCTGCATCCGGGGGCTCACACCGGCGCCGGCGAATTGCCCGGACTGGAGCGCATCGCTCGGGCGCTGACCATGCTCCTGGCCGACCCGCGGAGCGGTTCCAGTCGCATCCTGCTGGAGACGACCTCGGGGGCGGGCACGCATCTGGGCTATCGGCTGGAACATCTGGCCTGGCTGCTGGCGCATGTGGATGCCGGCGCCGAGCGCCTGGGTGTGTGCATCGATACCGCACACCTGTTCGGTGCCGGCTACTCGCTGACCTCAGCCGCCGACTATGGGTCCTTCTGGGCTGAATTCGAGGCTTTGATCACCCTGCCCCGCTTGGGAGCTATTCACTTGAACGATTCGAAAAAGGCTCTGGGCAGCCGTGGAGATCGTCACGAGCAGCTGGGCGAGGGCTTGATCGGTGTGGAGGCTTTTTACCGGCTGGTGAACGACGCCCGTCTGCAGCAGGTCCCCATGATTCTGGAGACTCCCAAGAGCGACGATCTTCACGAAGATGTGCGCAACCTCGCGCTACTGCGAGAGTTGGTGGGCATGTACCGGGAGCAGGCGGGCACAGAGTGAGGGAATGCTGGCCCGTGGCCGCCCCTCGGAAACAAAGAGTGTGAGGTCTGAATTGTGAGCACCGGTAGCACGTCCCCGTCTCCCCGGGCGCTTCACGCGGGGGCGCCGGGCCATCCAGCGCGCCTGTGGCAGGGGCTGGACGATGGCAGCGGTCGCGTGCGGTGCAGCCTGTGCGCTCATCGCTGCACCATTGCCGAGGGCAAGCGAGGCATCTGTGGGGTCCGGGAGAATCGCCAGGGACGACTTGTCTCTCTGGTCTACGGCCAGCTGGTGGCGATGGGCGTGGACCCCATCGAGAAAAAGCCTCTCTTTCACTTTTATCCAGGCAGCGGCACGCTGTCCATCGCCACCCGGGGCTGCAATTTTACCTGTGCCTTTTGCCAGAACGCCGATATCTCCCAGGAGACGGCTGCAGCGGGCCTGCGGGCAAGGGTTACCACGCCCGAGACTGTGGTTGCGGCGGCGAGAGATTCGGGCTGTGTCAGCGTGGCGTACACCTACACCGAGCCCACCGTCTTTATGGAGTACGCCTCCGATGTAGCACAATTGGCAGCCTCCGCTGGTCTGGGGAATGTCCAAGTCACCAATGGCTATATGACCGCCGAGACGCTGGCGGTGCTGCTGCCCGAGGACGGCCCTCGCCTGCTGGATGCGGCGAATGTCGATCTCAAGGCCTTTACAGACGCCTTTTATCGACAGCAGTGTGGTGCGCGCCTGCAGCCCGTATTGGACAGCCTGGTGCGCCTGCGAGAGAGTGGCGTATGGGTGGAGGTCACCACCCTCTTGATTCCGGGCTTGAACGATGATGAGCGTGAGCTGCGCGATCTGTCGGACTTTATCTGCAGCGAGCTGGGTGCCGATACGCCCTGGCATGTGAGCCGGTTCCACCCTACCTATCATCTGCTGAATCGGCCACCCACCTCGGTGGCCACGCTCTTGCGCGCCCGTGAGATCGGGCTGGAAGCGGGTCTGCACTATGTGTACACCGGCAACATCCCCGGACAGGGCGGCGAGGACACCTTGTGCCCCCGCTGCGGTGCCGTAGCCATCAGCCGTGAGGGCTTCAGGCTCAGGTGGAATCGCGCCAGCGGCGGCAGATGCGCAGCCTGCGGCGAGCCGATTGCCGGTGTGGGGTTGTAGCGTCGCGCTGAAGCCGTTTCTCGGCCTTGTTCAGCCTGTTCAACGCCCTGGCGGCAGGTACTCGGCTGAGATGGCCATCAATATGACGCTTCCGTGCCGCTGACGCGCCCCAATTGTCACCCCTGACCAGCGCGCAAGGCTGACTGGACCCCTCAACGCGGTTTGCCGACCGAGATGGGCCCTGCATCTGCACGGCTCGGCCGCAGGAAACAGCAATCGGCACTGACTGCTCAGCGGCGATCAGTGCCGATCGGTTTCCTATGGGATGTTGTGGCTGGCGGCTGGTGCCGTTCCCGCGAG
>JAAYED010000179.1 GCA_012728955.1 Chloroflexota bacterium | reverse complement strand
GCGGCCCAGCGCACGGCATTGGCCAGCAGTCGCCCATGGTCCGGCAGCCTTCGCAGGCCATACACGCGGTCGATATCCGCAGCCAGATACACCATGCGGCCGCCGGCGGGGTGCTCGCGGGTGAGCAGCGCGGGGATGTCGCTGGCGGGCTCGCGCATCCAGGAGAACTCGGGAGGATAGATGGGAAAGGCGGGCACAAAGGTGGCCGCCACGCCGACCCCCTGCCCGGGCAACACGCCCTGCAGCGTGCCGCCAAAGGCTACCAGATCGGTGCCCTCCAGACCGGCCACCAGCGGAGGACGCGCCGCCTCGACCGGATCGAGACGCAGGTAGGTGTGCCCCGACTGGACCTCCCAGTTGGACGAGTGGCTGCCGGTCAGCCCATAGAGCTCCCCGGTATAGTGCACCCCCAACAGATCGCCCAGGGCGGGCGTGGCGCGCGGCTCGCCCCACTCGTCCAGCCAGCCAGAGCGACCGGAGGCCACCAGGCTGCCGCCATCCTCTACAAACGCGCGCAGAGCGGCGCGCTGGCTCTCGCTGAGCACCGCCAGGTCAGGGAGCACCAGCGTACGCACGTGCGGCGCCTCACGGGCGATGTGGTCCGCGTGCACGGGGATAAAGGGGATGCGCGCCCGGGAGAGGGCCCGCGTCCAGCCGTGCCAGGGAGCCAGCACGCGTTCGTCGGCCTGATCACGCCCGTAAAAGTCGATGTTCTCGTGCGACCAGAGCACCCCCACCGTTGCCACCGGCTGCCGGTTGTAGAGCAGCTCCTCATTCTGCTGATGCCATTCCAACAGAGGCCGTGGGGTGTCGAACTGCCGCCGGTCCTCCTGAAAGGCGCCGATGTGGTGCCACCAGGGAGAGATTCCGCCGGCAAACCCCTCGATCATCCAGTGCCGCGTCTCCAGGGGCGGATTGGCCGCCTTGCGAAAGGCCTGCGGACCGCGGACATAAGTAGCCATGCTCTCGGGGATCTGGGCGTCCCAGCCGAGCACGCCGTGCAGCAGCTGGCCGCTCAGCGCGTTGACGTCAAAGCCCGTCTCTCGGCGAGACTGCTGGTCAGACATCATGATCAGCGAGCGCTCGCCCACGGCGCGCAGATCGCAGAAGGAGAGATGCGAGGCCAGTGGATCGCCGTTGATCATGCCCAGCCACAGGCAATCCGGACCGCCCGCCTCCCGGGTGACGCGGTTGTTCAGCTCCCAGTTCTCGATGCGGCAGGCATAGCTCCAGCGCACCCACTGCCGGTAGAGGGGATCCTCCCAATCCACCCTCTGGGGCAGCTCCTCCCCCACGGCAGCACGAAAGCTCTCCCGGCACCAGGGGCAGTGGCAAATATGGTTGCGCCCCAAGCCCGTCCAGGAGTTATCCGTAAAGCCATCGGGGGCATAGCGTGCGATCACCTCGCGCAACACGCTGGGGATGAACTCTTTGTAAAAGGGACTGTTGACGCAGGCCTGGTAGCGCCCCTGGGTGACGCTGGGGCGCCCCTGGGCATCCTGATAGAACCAGTCGGGATGCGCCCGGTAAAAGGATTCCGTCGCCCGGTTGGAATCCATGCGGGCCAGCACGGCCAGGCCCTCGGCACGGGCGACGGCGTTGATCTCGCCATACAGATCGCGATCGCCCAGATGCTCGGCGCGATAGTGATCGGGCAGGGCGCTGGGATAAAAGGCCACGATGCCGCCAGCGTTGATGATCACCCCCTGGGTGTGGGTACGCCGCCAATAGTCGCGCCAAAAGGCATGGTCATAGTGGACGGGATCCAGCTCGTTGAGGTTCGTTTGTCCCCAGCGGCGAACGGTGCGGTACCAGGGTTGTGCGCTCACTGTGCTGCTCCTTGGGTGCCTCCGGCATCCGGCAGGCCGAGGCCGGCACGCAGTCGCGCCAGGACGAATTCGGCCATGGAAAGAGGATGCTCCGGGCAGTTTTGCTCTGCATACTGATCATACAGGGGCTGATACAGTTCAATGGGCAGCTGGAACTGACGGGTGGGCTCCAGCGGTACGGGCCCGGGCGGGGGATAGTCCGCCAGCCAGAGCGGCAGCTGCGGCATGTGCACCGGAGGCGCCGGCTGCTGGAAAAAGAGCCGCCGGGCGTTGCCCCCCAGGACAGCGCTCAGTGCCTCGGCATCCAGCCCCGCGGCGATATCCGTCAACCAGCGGCGGGTGCCGTCGATCTGCTCTCCGCGCCAGTAGATGACGGGGTACTCGCTGCCCCAGAGCATGCGCGCCTGCCCACACCAGGCCAGCAGACGCTGCACCCAGGGGCGCAGGTCCTCCCAGGGCCAGGCCAAGCTGCTGCCTGCCTGCCCCTGGCGCGAAAGGATGGCAAAAAAGCGCGGATGCCTGAAGAGCTCCTCCGCCAGAGGATCGTCAAGCGGGGCGAGGGTGGGCCGCAGGCAGTGCGGCGCGCCCACGCGTGCCGTGGGGTAACGGGCCAGCCACTCCAGCAGCGTGGCGGTGTGCCGCTCGCTGGCCAGCGGATCGGTGGCATAGATCCAGCGGCCGCTCTCGCCCAGCCGTGCGAGCACGACTGGGTTCTGCAACAGCTCGTCCCCCTGCATGCGGATGCCGATGGCTCCCGCCTCGAGGGTGGCCTCTACACAGGCCAACCGGCGGTCGGCGGTATCGCCAAAAGGGATGCCCACCGCACGAAAACGGTCAGGGCTGGTACGCTGCGCCTCCACCAGGGCGGCGATATCAGGCACGCGGGGGCCCAGCACCAGCACCGCGGCGGCGGTGCCCCAGCGATCACAGGCCGCCAGCGCCTGAGCCGCGGTGCCAAAGCGTGGAGCGCCCACGTGCATGTAGGCATCGACATAGCCGGCGCCCCGCTGCGGGTACGGATCAGACATAGTGGCGATGCACCTCGTCCAGATCCATGCGGCCGGAGGTGTCGTTCACCAGGGCCACGTTGGCGTCCACGCGCTCGATGCTGCGCATGCCGATCAGGGCCACGTCGATCAGCGGGTTGGAGAGCTGGAACTGGATGATGGCCGGCGTATAGTCAAAGGTGTTGGCCGGGTTCACCGTCTGGATCCAACGCTGCATGATGCCCGAGGTGGTGGTGCGCATGGTGACGATGCCCATCTGGCGGCGCTCAAGTTCGAACATGGCGCCGGTGCCGCGGCGGTGATCATAGGGGTGCTGAAAGAGCAGGTTGTACTGGAGCTGGGCCACCTCGAAACGGCCGGTGTCGATCAGGTCATAGAGCGCCCGATCCTGCCCCTCGTAGGTAAAGCCCACGTGTCGGATGAGCCCCTCCTCCCGCGCCTGCTCCAATTGATCCAGCAGGCCGCCACTGCGCAGGATATAGCCCATCTGCTCCTCAGAGAAGACGGTGCCATGCAGCTGCAGCAGATCGATCCAGTCGCGGCGGAGGTTGGTCAGGCTGTTCTCCAACGAACGACGGATCACATCTGGCCCGGAGGGCCCCACCTTGGTGGCGAGAAAGATGCTATCCGGAGCGATACCGTCCAGCCCGCGCCCAAAGATGCGCTCGCTGGCGCCGGCGCCATAGCCGGCGGCAGTATCGTAATAGTTGACGCCCAGCTCATAGGCGCGGCGGATGGCGGCAATGATCGGATCGGCGTCAGCGGGATTCTCTGGATCAAAGTGCCGCAAATAGTCCTTGAGGCCCGCGGTGGCCCCACCAAAGCCCAGTCGACTGACCCGGCGACCCGTTCTACCCAGCGTCACATACTCCATGATCCCTCCCAGCACTCGACAGCATGATGCACCGCCCATGATACCCGCGGGCACGGGCGCTGTCGAGCGTACAGGAAAGGGAGGCTTACAGGCTGGAGAGAGGCTCCGGCCCGGCGAGGACGGTACGGCGGGGCAGATGCGGCATCGAGGCTGCGCCGGGCCCCTCAGGTCG
The DNA here is from genome assembly GCA_012728955.1 of Chloroflexota bacterium. Taxonomy (GTDB): domain Bacteria; phylum Chloroflexota; class Anaerolineae; order UBA1429; family UBA1429; genus JAAYED01. Next base: position 1,386 of record JAAYED010000179.1, on the reverse strand, counting down.
GCGATCGGACCAGGCCACAAGCGAAATGGCGCCGTTGGCGATTTCGAGGCCGGTGATGGTGCCGGGCTGGATGCCGCTGCCGGTGTTGAAATAGAGGGGGCCGCCGGCGGCGGCAAAGGCCGGGCGGTGCGTATGGCCACAGATGATGGCCAGCCCAGCGGTGCGCTCCAGCCAGGCCTGGATGCGGCGTTCGATACCCGCCTGGTTCGAGTGCGCCAGCGCGATGGCGCCCGCCAGCGGGCTCACGCTATGGGCAGCGGCCTTTTCCGGGAGCCAGGTGGACAGGCCCCAGCGCTGCAGATGGCGCACCAGGTGCCGCACCACCGGCCGGATGAGACCATAGGGGCGCACGTGGGTAGCGTCCGCCTGATGGCCATGGGTCACCAGGATGCGCAGGGGTCGGTTGCGGTACTGCAAAACCAGCGCCTCCAACAGCGGCCCGCCACGCCAGACATTGCGCCCCCGGCGCGGCAACAACTGGTGATTCCCGATCAGCAGCTGCAGCCGGCCCCGCCGGCGCAGGCGCTCCATGATGCGGAACACCGGCCGATGCGCGGCATGCACCGCCTCCAGACTCTTGTTCTTCCACAGCTCGTCGCCGTCGCCCACCTCCACATAGGTATAGCCCTCGCGCTCATAGTGGCGCAGAGCACCGATAAAGAGGTCACGGTTGCAGCGAAAGGCATCTGCCGGCGTATTGTCCCCGCGGTGCAGGTCGGAGAAAAAGATGAGGCGCGACCGGTCGTCAAAAGGGAGCACGGGAGCGGCAGCCAAAGCCCGGTCCAACCGGCGACCGGCCTGCGCTTCGGCGCGCACCTGCAGCATCAGATCACTCAAGGTCATCTGGGTATCATTCCCTGCCCAACGTATGATTGCGGGCGGCGCAAAGCCGCGGGCGCAACAAACAGTCAGTATAAGGCGACTGCGGGAATCTCCAAGCGGCGACAGGCTGTCGGCGACAGGCTGTCGGCGACAAGCTGTCGGCGACAAGCTGTCGGCGAGAGGGTCTCACCAGCGTCGCGCTGGCGTTCACAGCGCTCGACAGGGGCGCCCAGAGCGCTTATCATGCCGGTGCCGTACGTCACGCGAGGATGAGGTGGCCATGGTCACACGTGTCCCCCTGGCGCCTGCGGCGGCCTGCAGCCGCCTCCAGCTCGATGTCGCCGATCGGCGGGCGATCCCCCGGCTGCAGCGCCTGCAGATGCTGGCCCTGATGCAGCTGATCCGCTGCTTTGAGGAGCGCCTGCTGGAGCTCAAGGAAGAGGACCTGGTGCATGGCCCCGTGCACGCCTCGGTGGGACAGGAGGCCGTGGCGGCAGGGGTAGCCGCCGCGCTGCGCACCAGCGATCTGATCACCTCGACCCATCGCGCGCACGGCCATTTCAT
>JAAYED010000178.1 GCA_012728955.1 Chloroflexota bacterium | reverse complement strand
CATCGATTGACCCTCCAGCAGGGCTGGCGTGCCCAGCCTGCTCCACGCACCTGGGCGGGTGACTGCATGCCCAACGTCCATACGGTGTGTGTACCGAAGACGCCCCGGGCGCTCTCCACGTCTGTTTCACTGGCGGGACGCGCAACGCCAGTATACTCGCTAGCGGCCTGGCGGTGTGCCCTCTGACTGCGCAGACTGACTGACGCGGCTCCAGAGTTCTTCAAACAGGTCAGCCGGCGCCGAGGTGGCAGGATGGCTGGGCACATAGGGGCAAGGGGCGCTTGGACGCTCCTGCGGCTTGTCCAGTCCCTGGGCAGCTGCCAGAGCCGTGATCTCGGCCTTGTCCATGCCGATCAGTGGACGATAGATGGGCAGGCTCACACCACGGGACACTGCTTCCAGATTCCGCAATGTCTGACTGGCCACCTGGCCAAGCGCATCGCCCATCACAATGCCGTGGGCATGGGTGGCTTGCGCAAGTCGCTCGGCCTGGGCAAGCATGGCGCGTTTACAAACGAGGCAAGTAAAGCGCTCGTCGCGACCTTCCTGCAGCGGGAGCAGAAGAGGGGCTACTGCCTCATCGTACGGGACTACCACAGGCTTGAGCAGCCATCCGTGACTGTAACGCTGCAACTCGGCGATCTGTTTCTCGATCAGTGGTGTATCTGCAGGGTGGATGGCAATGTGCAGGGGAATCACCATACATCCGCGCTTGATCATCATCCAGGCGGCTACGAGCGAATCCAATCCTCCCGAGAGCAGTGCCACCACGCGACCTTCGATGCCGACAGGCAGGCCTCCAGGTCCCCGCACAGTGGAGCCAAAAACCAGCCCCGCCTGCCTGGTAACTTCGATGCCAATGGTGACATCCGTCCTGTCTGACAGGTCTACAGAAGCACCGGTGGCCTCTACCACCGCCGTGCCAACGTGCCTTTCGATGGCGGGGGAGAGGGTAGGAAAGGTCTTGTCGGCCCGCCGGGCGCGAATACGAAAGCTCCGTCCCGGCTCGAGTCCCTCGCGATGCGCCTGCTGCACCGCCTCCGCAGTAATGGCCTCCAAGGTGGGCGGGACGCTGCTCACCGGGCTGCAGGAGGCAATGCCGGGAATGGTGCGCAGTGGCTCCAACGCCGCAAAGGGGTCGGGGGTCTCGACGTGGATGCGCCTGTCCACACTGGTCACCACTGCCTCAAGTCCGTGGAACTTGAGCGCTGCGCGGATGTTGCGGCGCAACCGCCGTATAAAGTCCGGCCGATTCCGCCCCTTGAGAGCGATTTCGCCATAGCGAACCAACACGAGCCCCATACGTATGTCCTCCTGTAGCGGGCAATGATACCCCGTCCGAACTGGCTGGTCAATCAACGCTGCTTGGGGTAGTCACAGCATTTGGCGTCGGATACAATGGGGGCAATACAGGCCCGGAGGATGCAGGCGATGTATCTTGGTGCACAGCTTCCCTACTCAGATGACGACCTTGCCTTTGCGCGCCAGATGGGCGTCACACACGTGGACGTGTCTCCCCTGGACCAACTGGGGCTGGAGCGCGGTTATTGGGGTGTGGAGGCTCTGCTGCGTGTCCGGGAAAAGGTCGAACAGCATGGCCTGATACTGGCCGCCATGCATCTGCCTCTTACCTCTGCAGGAATCGAGCGGCAGATCTGGCCCGATATCATGCTGGGCGGTCCGGATCGAGACAGGCAGATCGAGTATGCAGCGCGCTGCGTCGAGGCAGCCGGCCAGGCGGGGATCACGACCTTGTTGTACAACCTGGCCATCCTGCCGGTGGTGCGCAATCCGCAAAGGGCACCGGGGCGGGGCGGGGTTACTTATAGCCAGTTTCGCTATCATGACTTGAGCAATTCGCCACATCCCAACGCACCGGTCAGCGCGGAACAGGCCTGGGAGCGTATCGCCTACTTTATCGAGCGCATCATCCCCGTGGCCGAAGCCAGCGGTGTGCGACTGGGGTGCCATCAGCACGACCCGGGCATGCCTGAGGGGGTCGGCTACCGTGGCATCGAGCGGGTACTGGGCAGCATCGAGGGTGTCAAGCAGTTTATCGCGCTCAGCGACAGTCCCTTTCATGGGCTGAACTTTTGCCAGGGCACCATCAGCGAGATGTGCACCGACCCTGAGCAGGTGTATGAGGCGATTCGCTACTTTGGTGGCCTGGGGCGCATCTTCTGGGTGCACTTTCGCAACATTCGCGGAGGATTTCTTGACTTTTGTGAGGTGTATCCTGACGAGGGCGATATCGACATGGTTCGAGCTATCCGGGCCTATCGCGAGGCGGGTTACGATGGTGTGCTGATCCCCGATCATGTCCCGCACTCTGAGCTGGATACGCCCTACAACCATCGTTCTCACGCATTCTCATACGGGTACATCCGTGGGCTGATCGATGCGACGGAGGTCATGTCCTGAGCCTCGGTTGGAGCGGGCAAAGCCCGCGCCTATAATGGTTATTGCAAGTGTGTTCATCCTCCCTCGAGAGGAGTTGTGTGATGATGTTCAACTCGGGCTATTTGCTGTTCGCGCTGCCCGCACTGTTGTTCGGACTCTACGCCCAGTTTCGCATCAAGTCAGCCTACTCCAAGTACCTTCGGGTGCGGAGCTCCTCAGGCATGAGTGGCTTTGAGGCGGCTCAGCGGCTGCTGCGCATGAATGGGCTTGAACAGGTGCAAATCGGTGAGATTCCTGGACAATTGACGGATCATTATGATCCGGCCCGCAAGACGCTCGGTCTCTCCAGCAGTGTGGCGCGCTCTGCATCGCTGGCGGGTTTGGCGATCGTGGCACACGAGGTTGGCCATGCCTCGCAGGACAGCCAGGGTTATGCCATGCTCAAGGTGCGCAGCGGCCTGGTTCCCATTGTGCAGATCGGGTCGATGCTAGGGCCCATCCTGTTCATGGTAGGATTGCTGTTGCAGTTCACGCCGCTGGCAATGGTGGGACTGGTGTTGTTCTCTGGCACGCTGGTTTTTACGCTGATCACACTGCCCGTCGAGTACAATGCCAGTGCGCGGGCGCTCGATATGCTGACCACCAGCGGGCTGGTCACATCGCGCGAAGAGGAACGGGGGGCGCGGGCGGTGCTCTCCGCTGCCGCTCTGACCTATGTGGCGGCAACCATCCAGTCCCTGGCCAACCTCTTGTACTATGCGTCTATTCTAACGGGCTCCCGCCGTCGGTGAGCCTGGCCGAGATTTGTCCGTGGTCGTCAGAGTAGAGGACCTGTCGATGAGCGACAAAACAGCGCTATTGAATCTGTCGCATGAACAGCTCACCAGCTTGTTGATGTCCTGGGGTGAGCCACGATTTCGCGCGGCACAGGTGTGGCGGTGGCTGTATCGCAACCAGGCAGATGATCCCGCCCAAATGGCAAACCTGCCGCGCCCGCTGCGAGAGCGCCTGCTGGCCGAGACGAGCGTTACGGCACTGCCGGTGGTCGCTAGCGATCTTGCGGACGCGGGGCAAACGGAAAAGGTGGCCTTTCGCACTGCCGACGGCCAGGTGATCGAGAGCGTGCTGATGCGCTATACCAATCGCACCACTGTGTGCGTCTCGTCACAAATCGGCTGTCCTGTGGGATGCCTGTTCTGCGCTACGGGCCGTGCCGGCTTTGTGCGTGACCTGTCTACGGCAGAGATAAGTGCACAGGTTCTTTATTTCTCACGGCAGCTGCAGCACGAGAATGCCCATGTCACCAACGTGGTATTTATGGGGATGGGCGAGCCCATGCTCAACTTTGAGGCGGTGTGGCAGGCGATCCTCAACCTGCACGAGCGCGATGGCCTGGCGCTGGGCATCCGTCGGTTCACGCTGTCCACAGTGGGCATTGTCCCCGGTATTGAAGTGCTTGCCAGGGAGGGCCTTGCCGTCGGCCTGGCGATCTCTCTGCACGCCCCCAGTGATGCGCTGCGCAACCGGCTGATACCGGTGAACCGCCGCTATCCGCTGGCGCGTCTGCTCGAGGCAGTGCGCTTTTATATTGAGCGCACCGGACGGCGGGTGACCTTTGAGTATGCCCTGGCTGACGGCGTGAACGATTCCGATGAGCAGGCCGTCGCTACCGCGGGGCTCTTGCGAGGGCTGCTGGCACACGTCAATCTGATCCAGATGAATGAGGTAGAGGGCGTGCAGATGCGTCCATCCAGCCGCGAGCGCGTGCTGCGCTTTCAGGACGTGTTGCAGCAGCAAGGTATCCAGACCACCGTTCGGGTGAGTCGGGGAGCTGATATTCAGGCGGCATGCGGCCAGCTGCGGAGCCGTATCGCCGACGAGTCCGAGCAATAGCCAATTGTGAACCATCTGCCGATTCGACTGGCGCCTTCTATCCTTGCCGCTGACTT
>JAAYED010000177.1 GCA_012728955.1 Chloroflexota bacterium | reverse complement strand
CTGGGCACATTCTACACGGCAGCCCACGGGCTGCAATCCATCGGCTGGTACCAACCATTGTGTGCGGAGAATCCGGTGCCAAACTTGGCCCGCGGCGAGCTCACAGGTATACTGCTGTTATTCAGTGTGGCTGGAGCGGAGGTATCGATGATCGGTGTAACGCAGTTGCGCAGAGGGGTGACTTTTTCGCACGAAGGTGCGATCTATCGGGTGCTCGAGTATGATCATTACAAGCCTGGGCGAGGTGGCGCGATTATCCGTACCAAACTGCGCAACCTCAAGACCGGCGCCATCACCAATGTGAACTTTAACTCCGGTGACCGGGTGGATGACATCCGTCTCGACAACCGCACCGTGCAGTATCTGTACGCGGACGAGACTTTTTACAACTTTATGGATACCGAGACCTTTGAGCAGGTGGCACTGCCCAGGGCGACACTTGAGGATGTGATTCACTATCTCAAGGAAGGCATGTCCATCGAGATCGAGTCCTACGAGGGCGAGCCTCTGGACATCGAAATCCCGATCACCGTCGAGCTGGAGGTCACCGAGGCACCCATCGGATTCGCTGGCGATACGGCCACCGGTGCCACCAAAGAGGTCACGCTGGAAACGGGTCTCAAGCTCAACGTGCCGCTCTTTGTTGAGGCAGGAGACATCATCCGCATCGATACCCGCACTGGCGAGTATCTGACACGGGTATAGACCAGTGCGCTGCACTGGCGTGCGGCACGTCTGGAATGGGGTAAGGCAACATTCGGAAGAACACTGATTCGGTGGTGGTGTGTACGAGGGGTAACGTACTCCGGTGGCAGGGCGTGTTGCTGGCCGTGCTGCTGATGGTTGCCCTGTTGCTCCCTGCCCCCGTGTGTGCCGAGCCCCGGGGTGCCGCCGAGTGGACCTACGTGTCCGGTGCACGGCTGGGGTTGCGGCTCCATGCAGAGCCCGGTCTGAGCACCGAGTTTCTGCTGTTGCTGAACCAGGGCGAGGATGTGCGAGCGCAGGGTGCCCCAGTATTTGTCGATGGCCTTTGGTGGACCGAGGTGCGGGTGGATCGGCGCGCGGGCTCTTATACGGGGTGGGTGAGCGCTGCCTACCTGGCCAACTATGATCGGACCGTGGCGCCCACGGACGTCCCCTCCGATGGTGTGTTTGTGTCATCCTCCGGAGGATTGAATCTGCGTCGGGCTGCCGGCACGGATCGGGAAATCGTGTATCGCGTGCCTCTTGGGACGCTGCTCCAGCCGGCCGATGACGGCGTGCGGTGGAGCGGGGGCCGGCCCTGGCGGCAGTATCTCGTCGCCGGCGAGCGGCTGTGGGCGGCGGAGGATTACTTGCAATCCACCTGGCCCCGCTAGCTCAGTCGTGTTTTCTCCTCGAGCAGGGTAATTGGGCTTGCCGGCAGTATCGCGACACCTTTGCAGGCGTCTCTGCTGGTGCTGTTGGGGCCAGGATGTTGCAGAGGTGTGCCACTTGGAATCTCCGCATGGATGAATCACTCACGCATCTGGGACGCTGGCTAAAGAACGCTTCCATGCCGCACCTGTATGACGAGCTCGAGGCCGCGCTGGCCGACAGTGGTTACGAGCTGGAGCTGGAGGGTGACGTGCTGACAGTCTATGGCTATCAGCAGCGTCGGGGGCTGGCACGGTGGTGGCGCCGGCCGGAACGGGTAGCGGTGCTGGCCCTGAGTGGAGAGAATGGGCGCGTTCGGCTGCTGAACGAACCACGGAACTCGGAGCTCTTCAGTGAATTGGTGTCGCTGCTGACGCCCTGAGCAGCGTTGCCCACATCCGCCTCACAGGAATAGAAACGCCGTCGCTCCATCAAGCGACGGCGTCTTGTTCCAGCGCAAGAAGGCTACTTTTCCATCGCTTTCAGCGCTTCGTAGGCCGGTCGCGGCTTGAACTCGGGATAGCTGGGATCGGTGATCGCCCACCAGTACTGCTCATCGTCCTCTGTCCAATCCGGGTCGCAGACATAGATCAGGCTCATCACGCCGATCCACGGAGACCAGTGCTCACGGGCGTACTGATAGGCCGCCACCATGTACTCGCCCTTTTGCTCTTCAGACACGGCGTGCCAGTGATAGGGCGAGTCGGGACGGGGATCGCTCGTCCACCCGAACTCTAGTAGAGCAACCTGCTTATCTTGGTCACCGTTATCGACCATGATCTGTCGCAGGTCTTCGACCCGGCGAAAAGCCATGGAGCGGTGGCCGCCCAGGGAAGGCGTATTGGCCACCGTGTCCGGGTCGATATCGGGCGGGCTGAGATACCCGGCGCCGTGCGCACCCAGCACGTCAAAGTAACCATCACTGTCGCCATTCATGGCCTCATAGAGCCTTGTCAGATACACGTCGTCGGGCAGCGTGTTGGCGTCGCTCACCCCGGTGGGCGACAGGCCCGCACTGATGACCATGGCCCCCGGGTCAGCATCCTTGATGGCCTGGTACGCAATCTTGAGCATCTCGGCGTACTGGGCGGGATCCGGCGTCTGGTTGCCCCACTCGCGGCCCAGATTGGGCTCGTTCCACACCTGGTATGCGCGAATGCGTCCGGCGTAGCGACTGGCCACCGCACTCAAAAAGTCACCGAGGTCCTGCAGGTCGTCGGGGGGGCCCACCTGCGGGAAGCCGCCGCCTGCCCACTCGGGCTGAAAGTCCACGCGCGCGATAATGTCCAGACCCTCGGCGCTGGCCATATCTACAATCGTATCGGTATGTGACCAGTCAAAGCCACCCTTTTCCAGCTCGATCTCGCGCCAGCCAAAGTTAACTTTGACCCAGCCAAAGCCCGCCTCCGAGATGATCTGGAGGTCACGGCTGGCCACCTCGGGCCGCCACCAGAGAAAAGCCTGCATGCCATACTCGGGTGAATTCATGTGCAGCGATCGCGTACGTGTGGGCTCTGCCTCTGCGGTAGGGGCGGGCTCTGCCGTAGGCGAGGCCGCCGTAGCCTGCACGGGCTGCGTTGCGGTTGCCACTGGAGCCGCTGGCGTGGCGGTTGACTCTGGTGCAGCTGCGGTTTCCGATGGCGCCGTGGGCGTGGGCCCCTCGATCTTGGGTAGTGAGCATGCCGAAGCGAGCGCCACAATCAGGCACAGAACCACGCTCACCAGGATGCTCTTTTGCTTTGCCATGCTGTCCTTTCTCCTGACCGATGACTGTCGGTCTCTCGTGCATCCGGCTCATCAAGGCATGACGGACGTGCTTGCGGCACGTCCGTCATGTTCAGGCTGCTTACTTGGGCATGGCCTGCAGTGCCGAATAGGCTGGACGCGGGCTCCAGTCGGCGCGCAGGATGCCAAAGCCGGCTTTTTCGTTGCCAGGCCCGGAAGCCGGAGCAAAGTTCAGGTTCCATACGAACATGGGGCCAACCCAACCCCAGGCGCGGGCCATCTGGAAGGCTCCCACCAGCCAGGCCGCCTGCTCCTCTTCCGTATTCTGATTGGCATACTCGTAGCCAGCGGGAGCACTTGCCCCAAGGTTCTCAAAAGTAGACCAACCGAATTCGGTGGGCCACAGGCGCTTGCCGCCATCCCCATAGGCCACCATGATGTTGCGATAGCCCTCCATGGTGCCGCGGAAGAAAAAGCTGGGGTGACCCTTGAAGGTCGGCGCGGAGGGATCGCTCCAAGTGCGCCAGTCGGCATCGGGAGGATTGTTGTATCCGCTGGGGTGCACGCCCACCGCATCACAGTAGCGTGCCAGGCCTGCGCGATACATCTGCTCCAGATAGGCGCGGTCATCGATGGCGATCACGCCGTCGTTCATTCCGGTGGGCGTGAGCGCACCGCTCACCACAGTTGCGCCGGGGTCGGCATTCTTGAGCGCGACAAAGGCGTAACTCAACAGTTCGACATAGCGCGCTGCCGAGAGCGGTTCGTTGCCCCACTCATAGTGCAGGTTCTGCTCGATCCAGATCTCGTACGCCTGCACCCTGCCCTTGAAATAGGCGGCCATGGCGCCGATAAAATCGGCGTATGTCAGGGG
>JAAYED010000176.1 GCA_012728955.1 Chloroflexota bacterium | reverse complement strand
GCCTCTGGCATCAGCTCGATCCACGAGACCATGTTTGAGGGTCGCCTGCTGTATGCAGCGGAACTGGCCAAGATGGGGGCGCGAATCGATGTCTCTGGGTCGGGCCGTACCGCAATGGTCCATGGTCCCACGCCCTTGACTGGTTGCGAGGTTGCAGCGCTGGATATCCGCTCAGGAGCGGCCATGGTATTGGCTGGTCTGGCGGCAACCGGTCGCACCACAATCTCGAACGTGATCTATATCGAGCGGGGCTATGAGGACATCTGCTCCAAACTGACCGACCTTGGAGCCAGGATCAGTTATCTGGATCAGGGACCGCACGAGCGCCCGGTCGACGTGTCGCTCAACCCAATCGAGTGGGGCATGGTGCCCTACTCGGTGGGTGCCAGCTGAGCCAGCCAGCCCCCCAAGTCACTCGTTCGCGCCGCTCTCCCTGCACGGCTGGACTGACCGCTTCTGCTGCCATACCCTGCGCAATCAGCCTCCCGGCAACGCGGCAGGGGGTTTCATCCTGCCATTGGCCTGCGGTACACTTGCGCTGGAGGTTGGGATGGGCGTTATCGATACACTGAGCGCCGGGTTCAGGCTTGCCTTTCGCAAGCCCTGGCTGGCCGTCGTACCCGTGATGCTCGATTGTGCACTGTGGCGTCTTCCCAAACTGTCCATGGCTCCCATCGCCGCCGAGTACATCTCCCTGGCACGCCAGGTGGTCCAAAGCCAGGCGAACATTGGCGAGGCTTCTCGTGCGGCAACCAGCGAGATGCTCACCATGGCCGGCGATACGCTGGCTGGCTTTAACCTCCTGGGCCTGCTTGCCTGGGAGAACCTGGGAGTGCCCAGCCTGGTGGCTCGCTTGCCTATCCTTGCCAACGATTCCAAGTGGATAGTATCTCGCTGGCTGCAGTTGGCATTGGCCTCGGGCGGATTGCTGGTGCTTGGGCTACTGCTCACGGCGGCTTTCCTGATACCCCTCGCAGCCAATGTCCGAGGCAAGCGGCTCACGGTCGTTGAAATGACACGTTCCATTGGGCAAATGTGGTTGCGACTTGTACTGGTTGCGGGCGCAATCGGCTTGGCAACGCTGTCCGGGTTACTGGTGGGCTCCCTGCTGGGGTTCCTGGGCATCATCATACTGGTAGCGGTACTGTGGATCCGCTTGTTCACCACCTTCTATCCCGAGGCTCTGGCATTATTGGGACAAGGCCCCATCGTTGCGGTGTTGAGCAGCATACAGGTGATGCGAGCCAACCTGTGGCCCACACTGCAGATTCTGGGACTGACATACCTGCTGGATGTGGGTCTCGGGGTGGTGTGGCGGGCGCTGCTGCTGCGTGCACCAGCTGCGCTTCCACTGGTGGTTGTGCTAAGTGCCCTGGTGGGTACGGGATTGGCGGCAGCACTGCTCTATTACTTCTCAGAACGCGTCACTGCTCTGGTTTCCAGGCAGGCGCCGCACCCGACTGTTTAACCTGCTCTGCTCCATGGAAAGATGACAGGCATGTCTGAGCAATCAAGCTACACGTCAGATGACATCCAAGTACTCGAAGGTCTGAGCGCTGTACGGCGCCGTCCGGGCATGTATATTGGCAGCACCGATCAGCGAGGTTTGCATCACCTGGTGTATGAGGTGGTCGACAACTCGATCGATGAAGCGCTCGCCGGGGTCTGTGACCGCATAGAGGTCACGCTGCATACCGACGGCTCGGTCAGTGTGGAGGACAACGGCCGCGGTATTCCTGTAGGTATCGAAAAGACCACGGGACGCAATACGCTGGAGGTGGTGCACACGGTACTGCACGCCGGCGGCAAGTTCGGCGGCGGGGGATACAAAGTCGCCAGCGGCCTGCATGGTGTGGGAGTATCCGCCGTAAACGCGCTCTCCAGTTGGCTCGAGGTCGAGGTCCAGCGTGACGGACGCCGCTACAGCCAACGGTATGAAAAGGGTGTGCCCGTTACGGAAGTTAAAGACTTGGGCAAGGCCAGTGGGCACGGCACACGCACCCGATTTCTGCCCGATTCAGAGATCATTCACACCCTGGACTATCGCTTCAAGACGCTGGCCCAACGCTTCCGTGAGATGGCTTTTCTCACCAAGGGTTTGACGATCCATGCGCGCGATCTGCGGGATGGTCGCGAGGCAACCTACCACTTTGAGGGCGGCCTGCTCGCCTTTATCCATCTGCAGAACCGCAACCGCAAAGGTTTGCACGCGCCCTTTTACGTCGAAGCCGAAGTTGAAGGCACGGCGGTGGAGGTCGCACTGCAGTATACCGATGGTTATTCCGAGTCTGTATTCTCTTTTGCGAACAACATCAATACGGTCGATGGTGGCACCCACCTGACCGGCTTTCGCAGCGCCCTGACGCGCTCGCTGAATGAATACGCGCGCACATCGGGCATTCTCAAGGACAACGAGGGTAACTTTTCTGGCGAGGACGTGCGTGAAGGCTTGACGGCGTTGATCAGCGTCAAGCTCGCCGATCCACAGTTTGAGAGCCAGACCAAGGCCAAGCTGGGTAACGCCGAAGTTCAACAGCACGTGGCTTCGGTGGTAGGCGATGCCCTCACCAAGTGGCTGGAAAAGGACGCGGCCGCCAAGACCATCATCAACAAGGCCACCACGGCGCGCAGGGCTCGCGTCGCGGCCCGTCAGGCCAGAGAGTTGGTGTTGAGAAAGACGGCGTTGGAGAGCAGCACGCTGCCGGGCAAACTGGCCGATTGCTCTGAGCGTGGCGCCGACAGCACCGAGCTGTTTATCGTCGAGGGAGATTCTGCCGGGGGTTCCGCCAAGCAGGGTCGCGACCGGCGTTTTCAGGCCATTTTGCCGCTGAGAGGCAAGATCCTCAACGTGGAAAAGCGACGTATGGATCATGCCTTGGAAAATCTCGAAATCAAGGCCTTGATCCAGGCGCTGGGCTGCGGCATCGGCCCACAGTTCGATCTGGGCAACCTGCGTTACGGCAAGATCATCATCATGACAGATGCCGACGTGGACGGCGCCCACATCATGACGCTTCTGCTGACCTTCTTTTTCCGCTACATGGATCAGCTGATCAGCGGCGGGCATCTCTTTTTGGCGCAGCCGCCCCTGTACCGCATCACCTCCGGCAAGGCGACCGAGTATGTCTACACAGAGCAACAGAAGGACGCCTATGTGGCCGGGCTGGAAACGGCCCGCTTTGAGCTGCAGCGCTACAAGGGGCTGGGCGAGATGAACGCGGACCAGCTGTGGGAGACTACGATGGATCCCACCGCGCGACAGCTGATTCAGGTGACCATCGACGATGCCGCCTCGGCTGACCAGGTGTTTGACATGTTGATGGGCAGCGACGTGCCGCCGCGCCGCAAGTTTATCCAGACCCATGCCCGCGAGGTAGAGAACCTCGACGTCTGATCGGGCGCATCAACACTCGCCTGTTCGACCGTCATCCAAAGCCGGCTATACTCTGCATATTCTGCCGTCCAGAGGAGCTCTATGGAGTACATCGCCACCATCGGTATGGAAGTACATGCCGAGATCCTTACGCAGACCAAAATGTTCTGCCCCTGCCCCAACGATCTGACGGCAGCCGGCCCCAACACGCACACTTGTCCCGTTTGCCTCGGGATGCCCGGTGCGTTGCCCACCATCAACAGGACTGCAGTGGAGGCGACCATTCTCACGGGCATGGCCCTTAACTGCAGCATTGCAGAATTCACCAAGTTCGACCGCAAGAATTATTTCTATCCTGACCTGGCCAAGGGCTACCAGGTCAGCCAGTACGATCTGCCGCTGTGCTCCAACGGGCATCTGGATGTCCTGGTAGATGGCGAACCGCGCCGCTTTGGTATTCGCAGGGTGCACCTGGAGGAAGACACCGCCAGGCTGGTGCACGGTAACGGCGTGAGCCTGATCGACTTTAACCGCTCGGGTGTGCCACTCATGGAGATCGTTACCGAGGCGGACCTGCACTCTCCGGAGGATGCCCACGCTTACCTCACCAAGTTGCGCCAGATTCTGCGCTACCTGGGTGTGAGCACCGGCAACATGGATGAGGGCGCCATGCGCTGCGAGGCCAATATTTCGGTCAGCCCCAAGGGATCCTCCGTGCTGGGCACACGGGTGGAGATCAAGAACATCAACTCCTTTCGCTCGGTGCGCCAGGCCATTGCCTACGAGTTCGAGCGCCAGGTGCGAGTGCTTGAGGAAGGCGGCCGCCTGCAGCAGGTGACCATGGGTTGGGATGAGAATAACCTGCGCACTGTCTTTCAGCGCTCCAAAGAGGGTGCGGAAGACTATCGCTATTTTCCCGAGCCGGACCTGCCCCCACTCACCATCGATGAACACTGGTTCAAGTCGATTCAGGGGCGCATGCCCGAGCTTCCAGATGCCCGTTGCGCCCGCGTAACCGAACAGTACGGCCTGCGCACTGCCGATGCCGAGCTTCTTACGCAGGATCGCCTGGTTGCGGACTATTACGAGGATGTGGTACGAGTTTGCGACAAAAAGATAGCGCCACAAACCGTAGCCAACTGGGTGCTGGTAGAGTTGTTCCGGCTCCTCAGCGAAACAAACACCGAGATCGCGCGTTGCCCGGTGTCGCCCGCAGCGCTCGCCGAACTCCTGGGGTTGCTGACTGCAGAGACTATCAACGGCACCACCGCCAAAGAGGTGCTGAGTGAGATGTTCCGTAGCGGCAAGGGTGCCGCCGAGATCGTGGAGGCCCGCGGTCTCTCCCAAATCAGCGATGCCGATGCGTTGCGGACCGTGGTACTGCAGGTACTGGAGCAACACTCGGGACCGGTACAGCAGTACCTGGCGGGCAAATCGCAGGTGATGGGATTCCTGGTAGGACAGGTGATGCGCCAGACCCGGGGCAAGGCCAATGTCGCTCTGGTAACCGACATCCTGCGGCAGGCGCTGGCTGAGCGCAATCAGGCATGACAGCGTTCCCCGGCGAGCAGGATATCGCGTACGTGTGGGCGCCTGCCTGGCACCAGGTGACAGGCGCTGCTGACAGAGGCGCTGACGGCGGCTGTCGCGCAGGGCGGGACGTGTCGTGAAGGGCCCAATCGTCGCGCAGCGCAGATCCTCCGCCAGGCTGCCCTTTGGATTCCTGAGCTGGTCGCAACACCCGGGGATCCTGCTGGCCATGTTGGGGCAGACCTTTGTCAACATGCTCGGGGTTGGCATCATCGGTCCTGTGCTGCCGCTCTACGCCAACACCTTTGGTGTCAGCGCCGCTATGGTGGGACTGCTGATCTCGGTATTTGGCGTGGCACGTATCCCCATCAATGTCCCCATCGGCACTCTGGCGGAGCGCATTGGCCGGCGCCCCCTGCTCTTTACCGGGCCTCTGGTGATTGCAGTAGCCGCCACGTTGAGCGGGCTCGCCACCAGCTTTGGCCAGCTGATCGTTTTCCGGCTGTTGCAGGGCGTTGGCTCGGCCTTTCAGATGGTTGCCGGCATGATTGTGGTAGCGGATATCAGTACACCGCGCGATCGCGGCCGCACCATGAGCACCTACCAGGGTGCGCTGCTGCTGGGCACCAGCGTGGGACCGATCATCGGTGGCTTTCTGGGCGAGCGCTTTGGCTTTAGAATGCCCTTTTTCGCCTATGGCGCTCTGGCGCTGCTGGCCGCTGCATGGGCGTTCTTTGTCGTGCCAGAGACCCGCGGGCTCTCCAGCGCCACAGCGGCACCACAAGCGCTCCAGAGGACAGAAAAGCGTTCTGGGCTCGGCCTGTTGCGCAACCGCAGCTTTTTGCTGGTATCGCTGGTATCCATGGCGATCTTTTTCACACGATCCGGCACACAAAACACCGTTCTGCCCCTGCTGGGTGCAGAGCGACTGTCCATGGGCCCCGAAAAGCTGGGCTACGCCTTTACCCTGATTGCGCTGGTCAACCTGTTCACGATCAGTGCCGCCGGTATCCTGTGCGACCGTTACGGTCGCAAGACGGCCATCGTGCCCAGTTGCCTCTTGTGCGGGCTGGCAGTGCTGAGCTACGCCCTGGGCCGGAACTATGGGCACTTTATCGCCAGCAGCCTGCTGCTGGGGCTGGGCACCGGCATCGGTGGCCCTGCACCGGCGGCCTATGTGGCGGACCTGGCCTTGCCCGGAGGCCGCGGCCTCTCGATGGGAGTGTTTCGTACCGTGAGCGACGTAGGCATGGTTATCGGTCCCATCCTCCTGGGTGCCGTGAGCGACCGCTTTGGATATGCAGCTCCCCTGTGGCTGAACGGGCTCCTGTTTGTCGCTATCGGACTGGCATTCTGGTGGCTGGCAGAAGAGACTCAGCCCCTAGCGGGCTCTGGATCGTATAAGTCCGTTGCCTGAGAGTACCTCTTCAGGTGCCGATGCGCAGCGTAGAGTTCATTGGGTCCCCTGCCCGTCTGTGATATACTCTGGTTTCGGTCCACAAGAACTCCAGCCCTGATGCGGGATCCCCGAAAGGATGCCCATGGCAACTGCCAATCTCACTCAACAGCGACAGCGACTCTCACCCGCCAGAATCCTGATCACCCTCGTCCTTGCTGGCCTGCTGGTCGGGATGGGGTTTGTGCTGGGAGTCGTGTTTATGCGCGTGCTGGGCAACGGCAGCCAGCCCTCTGTAGGCAGTCTGGCGCCAGAGCGCCCCACCCCGATACCAGGTACCGAGCCCACTATCGATCGTGAAAAGCTGCTGGATCAGATCACCCGTCTACTGGAGAGCGAGTATCTGGAGCCAGACGAGCTGGTGGCGGACGACCTCACTTACGGCGCCGCCGCTGGCCTGGTGAGCGCGGTGGGTGACCCGCACACCATGTTCGTAGAGCCCGTTCAGGCGGCCATCATCGAAGAGGACATGCAGGGCTCATTTGAAGGGATTGGGGCGACGGTGAACCTGGTGGATGGCATCGTTACCATCGTGCAGCCCATGCCCAACAGCCCTGCAGAGCGAGCAGGCATTCAGGCCGGCGACCAGGTACTCGCCGTCGATGACACCTCGCTGGAAGGCTATGCGCTGCTGGACGCCATCACCCTCATTCGCGGGCCCAAAGGCACCGTCGTGTCGTTGCTCCTCCGACGGGCGGGCATCGCAGAGCCCTTTACCGTCCAGGTTACCCGCGACAAAATCACGGTCGCCATTGTCGAAAGCCGCATGCTCGATGACGGTATCGCCTACATCTCGCTATCCGAGTTCAACGGCAAGGCGCTCGAGCAGATCCGGGAGGCATGGCGTACCCTCAGCAAGCAGAACCCCACAGGGCTGGTGCTGGATTTGCGCAACAACCCCGGGGGATATCTGCAT
>JAAYED010000175.1 GCA_012728955.1 Chloroflexota bacterium | reverse complement strand
GAACCGTTCAGCAGCCCAGCGATGGTGCTCGCAGGCACAGGCAGCTCTCGATCGGGCGCGGCAAGCCACTCGAGGAAGGCGTCCTCGATGTACGGATCCCATTTGCGGTCGATCTCGCCAGGGCTAAAGCGTCCCTCCGCCAGAGACTTTTTCCCAAAGATGTCACGCAGCTGGGTGGCCTCAGCATCCAGCACCACCGGCTCGGCGAATTGAGGCGGTATGAACACCACCCCATCCTCGCGGGCCAGCACCACATCGCCGGGCATCACGGTGACCCCGCCAATGCGGATGGGGCAGTTGATGCCCCCCAGGACCACGGTGGCAGTGGCCACAGAGGGATGGTAGCCACGGCAAAAGCCCACAAAGTCCGTCAACTCTTTGACGCCGTCGATGTCGCGGATGGATCCATCGTGCACCACGCCGTTGCCCGATTTCGTCAGGATGGAGGTGGCCAGGTTGTCTCCAATGGCGGCGCCATCGGCTATCTTGCCCATGATGTCAGCAACGTACACGTCTCCCCGCACCAGCGGTTCGATGGGCCAGGTCACCTGGTCGCCTACGCAACCGGATTCATGCGCCAACGCAAAGACGTGCTTGCGCAGATCCTCCCGTCGGGGCAGATAGGATACGGTGACCGCCCTGCCCACCAGCGTCTTGCCGGGCTGGGTACACTGCCATCCGCCCTCGTACTGCCAGTGATATCCTTCACGGCGCATGACGCTCCAGGCTTGGGTGACCGTGACGGAACGCATTCGGAGAAGGATGTCATCTGAAACCCGCGGGCGCCCGTCCGCGGAGCGCTCGCCCGACCACTCGGGGGTAAACTGGATGATCTCTTCTGCCGTAAGGTTGAGGGGCGCAAACTTGACCACGTAATCCTCCTTATGAGTGCTCTGCCTGGCGCTTCCTAGGGAAGGAGCCCCGCCTGTTTTCGGCGCTCGGCCAGCCCATCGAGTATCTGTACGGTGTACCCGGTACCAAAGCGGCGCGCACCAGCCTCGTACAACGCCAACAGCTTGTCGATGTCGGTGATATAGCCAGACGCCTTGACGATGACATCGGGATGCAGGTTCGCGCGCAGCAGCCGCACGTCCTCTACGGTGGCGCCGCCGGGCTGCGTCTGGGTAGAGGTCTTGACGAACCGGGCCCCCTCGCCCTCAGCGATGCGGCAACCACGAACCTTTTCCTCATCGGTCAGCAGGCAGGTCTCGAGAATCACCTTGACCGGCGCGCCAAAGGGTTGTGCCGCGTCCACAACACCACGAATGTCCTCGGCTACCAGGGCGTCGTCTCCACTCTTGAGCGCTGTGACATTGATCACCATATCCAGCTCGACGGCTCCCTGCTCCAGAGCCCATTGCGCCTCTGCCCGCTTGATCTGAGGCGGGTTCAGCCCCTGGGGAAAGCCGATCGGCGCCAGGAGACGCACGGCGCAGTCGCCCAGCAGCCGCCTGGCCGCGGGCACCTGGTAGATCTTGGGCACCAGCTGCCCCACACCCCGCTCCCGGCACATGGCGATACCCTGGGCCAGGGCATCCTCCGTCACCGCGGGGTGCAGGATAGAGTGATCGATCATTTGCGCGACCGCCTCGCAGGTGAGCATGGAACGCCTCCTTTGTGACGCCTCAGGGCTGGCAACGGTCATCGTCACAGCCCTGCGAGCCCAGCACCACCGTGGCGGGCGCCAGCCCCTCGCTGGACACGGTTACCCGGGTCTCCTCAGCGAGCTCCCCGACCTGCAGGATGCCCAGGCACAGGCCAGCCCAGGCGCGGCGACTCTCCGCCTTGTGTGGATCGTGGTCCATGGGGTTGCCATTGTCCACACCGATCAGCCTGGCCCCGCCCTGAACCTCGAAATGTACACGGTTCTCGGCAGTGGGCACCAGGCGCCCCTCACTATCCAACACACGCACCGTCAAGTGGGCCACATCCTGGCGGTTGGCGCACAGCTCCTCAAGATCCACAGCCAGAGCCAGCGCCGCCGGCTCGCCAGTGGTCTCTACCCTGCAGCGGGCCACCTCTACGCCATCGCGATAGCCCACCGCCTCCAGAACGCCAGGCTCCCAAGGCACATCCCAGGCCAGATGCAGGTCGGCCGTGGTGGGACGCACGTTGCGCCGCTCGGGCGCCCAGGCGTAGCCCGTCATGCCGGGCCGCGGAAACAGGTAGCACTTGAGGCCGAGGCTGCGGCCGTTCAAAGAGAGCTCAACCGTTTCACAGTTGGTGTAGCAGATTACCGGAATGACCTGCCCCTCGCGACCGGCCCAGTTCCAGTGTGGAGCCAGGTGCAGCATGGGCTCCTGCGTCCACTGCGACTGGAAGAAGAAAAAACCATCCTTGGGAAAGCCACAGGTGTCGATCACGCCGCTCACCGAGTTCTTGAGTGGCCAGTGCGTCTCACCCAAATAGTCGATGCCCGTCCAGATATAGTCGCCGGCGACATAGTCATGCAGCGCGGTAAATTTCCACAGCTGCTCGACATTGATCATGCGGGTGTGGTAGGGCCCAAACCAGCCCGCCGCTTCGGTACGATAGTCGCCCCGGATGCCCCCCAGGGAAGAGTTTTCACTGCCAATCATCTTGCGCGCAGGAAACAGGTCACGATCCAGGCTGTACATCAGCTCCCGGTGCTCGTGCCAGCGATCGACATAGTTGTAGCCCACCACGTCGAGCTCTGCGAGAAAGGCCAGCGTGGTCGGTGTGGGGGCAGAGATGTTATCGCAGGCCGAGGTGATCGGCCGGGTGGGATCCTCCTGCCGCACCACAGCGACAAGCTTGCGGAGTACCTCAACCCCCTCTGGATCCGACTGCTCCGGTATCTCGTTGCCCACGCTCCACAAGACGATGCTGGGGTGGTTACGATCCCGCTGCACCATGCTGCGCGTGTCTCGCTCGGCCCACTGATCGAAATAGTCATGATAGCCATACGCGAACTTGCCGCGGCGCCACTCGTCCAAATTCTCATCCATCACGAGAAAACCCATACGATCGCACAGGTCCAGAAACTCGGGTGCGGGCGGATAGTGGCTGCTGCGGATGCCGTTGCAGCCCATGCGTTTGAGCAACGCCAGCCGCCGTTCCCACACGGCGATGGGCACGGCAGCGCCCACGCAGCCCCCATCGTGATGCAGGCACACGCCTTTGATCTTGACAGGCGCCTCATTGAGCAAAAAACCACGGTCCGCGTCAAACCGAATGTCCCGGATGCCAAAGGGAGTCTCGTAGACGTCCACAATCTGGCCACCGCTGGCTTTGGCCAGATCGGTGGTAAACATGGTATCGGCAGGCGGCTCACCGACCGTGACCACCGAGCGCAGCGTATACATGTGCGGCGCGTCAACGGACCAGAGCTGGGCTCCTTCGAGATGCAGGTGCTGCAGAATAGGATAGGTCTCGCCGGCACCGATGGGGTGGTAACTGGCCCGCTCTGCCACCAGCGCACCCCGTGGGTCGAGGACCTGGGTCAACAGCAGGCAACGCCGCTCCTGCTGCGCATCGTTCTGTACCCGGGTCTCGACGTCAATGCGAAACACCCCTCCCGACATCTGCACGGTGCGCACCGTGGTGCCCCATTGGGCCACATGCAGAGGATCGGTGACGGTGAGCCACACGTGCCGATAGATACCGGCACCGGTGTACCAGCGTGCATCGGGCTGGGCAGAGTCATCCACCCGCACCGCCAGGACGTTGGGGGTATCATCTGCCTGCAGAAATGGGGTCAGGTCGTAGGCAAAGCTGGTATAGCCATAGGGATGAAATCCCAGGTGATGGCCGTTCAGCCACACGTCACAGTTCTTGTACACCCCGTCGAAAAGGATGCTGACCATGCGCCCGCGATCAGCCGGCTCGGTGCACCAGCGTTTGCGATACCAACCCACACCGCCGGGCAGATAGCCTCCCCCGCCACCGGCAGGATGCTCGGGAGAGAACTGCCCCTCGATGGACCAATCGTGCGGCAGGTTCAGGCGCCTCCAGCCCGACGTGTCCAGTACCGGATTCTGTCCGTCCGCCAGATCTCCCAGATGGAACTCCCATCCGGCATCCCAGTTACGCGTCCGCCGGGTTTCACAGGTCTGCATCTTGCCCCTCCGTTGTGTGTCTCGTATCGAGTCTGCCCCCGTCGGAGGCAGCGACTGTCGCTCAGCCGTGCTGTCGCGCCCACTGGGCCACCATTTTGACCCGCTCGATCGCCTCAGCCCCGGTGCCCTCGGGCACCTCATCCGACACTCCGAGCACCAGCCGCGGATGAAACAACTCGACGATACGCTCGGTCGTGGCCATCAGCTCTTCCCTGGAGTAACTGGAGGTAAAGAGCACGGCGGGAATCCCATCCACGAGGATCTTGTCGCCCAGGGCCTCCCGCATCTCTTCCAGGGAGACGTCCCCTTGAGGCTCGGGGGTGAGCGCCTCCAGGCCATCAAAGGGCATGTCCTTGAGCACGGGGAGCAAAGAGTGAAAGAAGCCATCCAGATGCATGTGGCTGTAGATGCCACCCGCCTTGAGCTCGCCCGCGCGCTTTTGATACCAGGGCAACAGGTAGCGCTGGAACCAACGGGGCGAAAAGAGGCTGTCGTGCAGGTTCTCGCCAAAGTTGATGATGTGTACCATGCCGCTGGCCACGATCTCCTGGTACAGCCCATCGTAGGAGCGATCGATGCTGTCCATCACCTGCATTACCAGCTCGGGCACGTCCGAGAGGGCGTACACGAGGTCCTGCAGTTTCATCCACTGCTGCGCCAGGGCCTGATAGGGGCTCTTGGGCACCCAGAAGCCCGGCTGACCACGATCGCCGATCCAGCGCGAGCCTACCTCGTAAATCTGACGGGAAAAGCTGTAGCGTGTGCGGCAAAAGAGCCAATTCAGCGCGCGCAGATCCTCGGCGGAACGAACGGGGAACTCGACCACGCGCCAGGTCTGATCGGTGGTCAGATGAGAGATCTCTCGCAGGGCACCGTGGGGTGTCTCAAACACCCGGATGCGGCGCCCGCCCTGCTCCTTCAGGTGCCAGACAACGTCTGACTCGTAATGAACCTCGATGGGCGAGGCGATGCCGGAATAGTACTGAAAAGTGCGCATGCTGGCATCACAGGCATCGTAAAAGCCACACAAATCCAGCTGCTGATATTCTTCAGGCATCTGGCCAAAGAGGCGATGCCAGTCGAACCATGGCTCCATGCGGGGCTGAAAGAGCACGTGGGGCACGGGCAGCCCCTGAAAGATGCGCAGGTTCATCTCGCGAAAGGACATGGTCATGGCGCCCTCCTGCATGACAGTGCTGGCCGGTGGCCTGCAGTCAGGATAACACCGCGCCTTGCGAGCCGTCAACGCAGCCCCGCGCTGAAACAAAAAAAGGGCCAGCGCCCCCCTGACGGCTGCGCCGGCCCGCAAATAACCAGGACCCCAAGTGACCTTTGAACCTTCCCCTTGACTCGACCTGCTCCTTCGAGATCCCTTTCGATCCCTCTGTGCTCCACCGACCCTGACGGTTGTGTGTCAGCGATCGTCTGCAGTCACAGGTTCTCTCCAGTTCTTTTCTCGAACCGTCGCACTCTCGATTTTCGCCGTCTGAGCTGACCTGCGTGGTCTCCTCTGGGTTACTGCTGCCCTTCTCCCACCGCGTCTGCACCAGGCTCTTCGGTGATTGAACCGGCCGTCACTCCCTGGTTCCCGATCTCCCGCTGGGTATCGTTCCCCTGTTTGTGACCAGTATCCCTTCCTTTCATTCCTTCTTTACGGCCTGCCGCTCGGTTGGAATGATCGTCTGGTCCGGGTTCTCCCTGGCTCACACGGTTCGTTGTTATCCGAACCCTGCTGCCTGGACAAGCTGCTCTCTCAAGATCGCCTTTTTAGTGCTTTCCTTCCCGGTTCCGCTTGTACTCTTCTGGTTTCCCTCGAATTTCCAACCGGTCCCGTTGGCTCCGAGTTCGGCGACTTTCGGGTTCACCGTTTTGCGGCCATCCCTGCCGTCCCTCGCTCTTTTGCCAGAGAGCCTCTTCTTTGGGGCAAGTGGCTGTGCCCTTTCGCCCCGCTAACCCTTTCCTTTGTTAACCTGCACCGTCTCCAACAGCTCTGACGGACTCACCACGCTCCGATTTACGGTGCCTGGCCCTCGATCGTCCGACTGTCAGACCAAGTCTCCTCGGGTTTGTTCGCCAACCTCTCGGAGTCCTGTGCAAGCATACTAGCAGAGTGCGCCAGAGATGTCAAGGGTTTTTCAACGAATTCACCACGAGTTTTCCAACATTCGTGTAACTTTATCATTCTGATACTTGATATTTCGAAAGATCCCGCCGGAACGGTGCCGGCTGACAGATCGGGGCGGCGTCGCTATAATCCACCTGGCAGGCACAGAACGACCCCGGGGAGGGCCGCCTGCCGCCCGCGTGAGGTGATGGTTATGCAGGTTACCATGGCACGGTTACAGCGGCTGTTTCGCAGTACGCTGGTGACGCCGTATCCGGTGGACGGCACAAACGACGAGCAGAGGCGTGGGCTCCAGATGCTCTGGTGGGACACGCTGCTTTCGGCGATGAGTGCCGCCTTTGTTGTCGACTTTGAGACCCTGTACCTGTTGGAACTGGGCGCTTCATCCACCACCATCGGGGCGCGTGCCTCGATCGTGGCCAGTGCCGCTCTGCTGGCGCCCCTGGTGGGGGCATGGCTGGTGGCACGCAGCGGACGCCGCAAGATCTGGGTGTTGCTGAGCGGTGGCGGGCTGGGCCGCGTGGCGCTGTTCTTGAGCGCGCTGGCGCCCACCCTGTTCATGAACCCGGCGGCCTCCGTCACCTATGTGCTGATCCTTACCGCCGTCCGTTCCTTCATGGGCTCGGTAACTCTACCGCCCTTTAACTCCCTGTTTGGCGACCTGGTGCCCGCCCCCATCCGAGGCCGCGTGATGGGCATCCGCATGATGGCCTCCAGCGCCGTCACCGTGTTGATGCTCCCGCTGGCCGGGTATCTAATCAAGGCGATCGGTGGCAGCCAGGGCTATCAGGCCACCCTGCTGGTGGCCAGCGTGCTGGGCTTTGCCGCCACCTGCTTTTACGCCCGCATTCCCGAGATCCAGGGGGAAGAGAGTCAGCGTCAGCGCCCCGGCGTCTTTGCCGAAGGTTTCAAGAGTTTTACCCACGACCGTGGCTTTGTGCTGTTCTGCATCATCAACTTTATCTGGACCTTGGGCATCCAGGTGTCAGGTCCGTTCTTTTCCGTGCATCAGGTCGAAACCCTGGGCTTTGGCGTAGATACCATCGCCCTGCTGGCGACCATTGTCACCGTTTTCAACGTCTTTGCGGTGCGTGCCGCCGGCCCTCTGGTGGACAGGTACGGTGCCGAGCGCGTCACCGCCATCGCCATGCTGCTGGTGCCCCTGATGCCGGTAGCCTGGATCTTTGCCCGCACCCCACTCACGGTGGGCCTGGCGCGCGTGTACGGGGTGCTGGCCTGGGCGGGAGTACATGTGGCCGCCATGCCGCTGATTCTACAGATCTCTCCGGCGCGCTACCGCTCTCAGTACATCGCCATCTTTAACACCCTTAACGGTGTGGCCGCCGTGCTGGGGCCCCTGCCGGCAGCCTGGCTCTATGCGACCTATGGCTTTCGCACCAATCTGCTGCTTTCGGCCATCGGTCGCGGCATGGGGGCGCTCTTGTTCCTGGTCGCGTACAAGCGAGGGATCTTTCGCAGCTCCCAGGAGGGCGAGGGGCCGCTTGCCGAGCCGGGCACGGTAAAATGAGCGAACACTCACTGCGGGTAGCGGTCATCGGGGGCGGGCCCGCCGGAATCATGGCCGCGCTGGAGGCAGCCCGCCGCGGCGCGCGCGTGTCCCTGTATGACAGTAACGCCAGCGTGGGCCGCAAGCTGCTGGTGACGGGCAATGGACGCTGCAACATCAGCCACGTGGGGGCCACTGCCGGAGACTATGTGTGCGACGATGTCGCCGCTCTGGAGACGATCCTGGGCCCAGATCCGCACCAGCGACTGGTGACGAGACTGCGCAAGTTGGCGATCCTCACCTGGGCTACCGATGATGGCTGGTGCTACCCTGTCTCGCAGACCGCCGCCACCGTGGTGGCCGCCTTGGACGCGGCCTTGCGGCTGGCCAAGGTGGACCTGCGCCTGAGCACACAGGTTCGGGACATTGTACCGAGGGGCCGTGCCCTGGGGCTGATTGTGGGGGATCCGGAGCATCCCAAAGAGTTCGAACGGGTGGTGCTGGCCAGCGGAGGCAGAGCGCACCCCGCGCTGGGCTCTACCGGCCACCTGTACGCCACACTGGCGCGCCTGGGGCACAAGGTGTTGCCACAGCACCCCGCGCTGGTGGCCATCGATGCCGACATGCGCAGCGTAAACAAGCTGCAAGGGGTGCGGCTGGATGCGGGCCTGTCGCTCTACGCCGGTCGCCGGCTGCTGGGGCGCCAGGTCGGCAACGCGCTGTTCACCGCCACGGGCATCAGCGGGCCCGCCGCCATGAACCTCAGCCACCTGGTGCACGACAAAAGTGCCGATCCGCTGGTGCTGGAGATCGACCTGCTGGCGCTGCACTGGGAGGCGCTGGAGCAGCTCTATCGCTCCGCCCGCCAGGATTGGCCCGTTGCTGTGCTTCTGGGCGCTGTCCTGCCTCAAAAAATCGCCCCTGTGCTGCTCCGGATGGCCAAATTGCCCGGCGATGTGACGCTGAACGGGCTGAACAAGGGAGCCTGGGAGGCGCTCATCAGCTGTGCCCGCAGCATCCGGCTCAAAGTGCGCGGCACGCGGGATTTCTCTTTTGCGCAACTCTCTACCGGCGGCGTTCCCCTGGCGGAAATCGACCCGGCGAGCATGGCTTCGCGCCGCGTGCCAGGACTGTACCTGGCGGGAGAGGTCCTCAACGTCATCGGGCCCTGCGGTGGCTATAATCTGCTCTTTGCGCTGACCTCCGGCGAGGCCGCCGGCAGGGGTGCCACTGATCCGGGGGCGCACGGGGCCGATGCCGCTACTTGACCACCATCAATAGCATCTTGAAGCGCTGCTCGGCATACAGGGCGTGTGGCACACCGGATGGCATCACGGTGGCCTGGCCACAGGCGGTGGGCACTCGCGCGTCACCGATCTCGAGCAGCACCTCCCCGTCCAACACCACCACCAGGGCATCGCCGTTGGTGATATGGGTCGAGATCGCCTCACCCGCATCCAGCGCAAAAAGGGTGATGCTCATGCGCTCATTCTGCGCCAGCGTGCGACTCACCACCTGCCCCGGCGCATAGCTCACCAGGTCCGCCAGGCCCACTGCCTCGCCGATGGGCATGTTCTTGATTCTGGTTGCCTCTGTCATTTGAGTCCTCCTCCACAGACGCCTGACGACTGACCACCTCATAGTACAACTCTACCGCTCCCTCCGGGCAGGCCAGCTCGCACTCGCCACAGTAAATGCAGCGCTGCGGTGCATGGAATTGCGCCTTGCCCGCGGCCACGGCAAACACACCTTGTGCACACACATCGATGCACAGGGCACAGCCACGGCAACGTTCAGGGTGAAAAACCGGCAGAGCCACAGATGTCATGCTGCTAACCTCTTCCGCCAGCATGACACAATCGCCTGCAGCGGGCAGTAACCTGCGTCACATTCTAGCTGGGGAGGTCCAACTCTGCTGCCTCTGCCAGAGCAGCCGGGTCGAGGATTTCGATGCGTTGTCTGTCCAGACGGATAAGCCCTTCATCGGCCAGGGCCGAGAGTGTGCGGCTGATCACTACCCGAACCGTGCCCACCTGTGCGGCGATCTCGGCGTGGGTCCAGCGCACGGGCGAGTCACGCCGGGCATTGTGCTCGGAAAGCAAAAAGCGCGCCAGGCGAGCCCGCACGCTGAGCAGCCCCAGGTCATAGACCATCAGGGAGAGGTGCCTGACGCGATCGGCGATCATGCCCAGCAGTGCCAGCCCGATGGCCGGGCGCTGCAAGACCAGTTGGCGCAACTCTTGCAGGCCCAGGCGCAGCAGCGTAACGTTGCCCACTGCCTGAGCACTGGCCGCCGCTGACCGGTCGCTGGCAAATGCCGCAGGAAGATTCAAGGCTTCACCGGGGCGGAGGTAGATGACAGTCTGCTCGCGCCCCTCCAGGTTGGCGCGGTACACCCGCACCGCCCCCTCCAGCACCATGAACACGGAACGCTCCTGATCGCCCTCCAACAGGATCACCGTGCGATCGTCCAAATGGCGCAGGCTTCCGATGTCCGCCAGCGCCTGGCGATCGGGCTCGGAGAGCGATGCCAGGCCCTTGATTCGCAACAAAACGTCGGCTTGCAGGATGCTGCTCCTCCAGCGGGGGTATACGCGGCGCGTGCCATGCACTAGATCGGCAGGATGATACCGCGAGAGCAGGGGGTTGCCAAGGCCTCGGAGCACCCCGCAGCCATTGACGGGTGTGGTATAATAGCGGCATGCAGGTGTATTCCGTCAGTCAGGTGACGCTGAGGGTCAAGGGGCTGCTGGACAGCGACGCGGAGCTGGCTGATCTATGGATCGCCGGTCAGGTGTCGAATCCTCGGCGGGCACCCTCGGGTCACTGGTACTTTACCATTCTGGATGAAGCCTCCGAGCTGCGCTGTGTGATGTGGCGCGGACTGGCAAGCCGTGCAGGGCAGCTGCCCGAACAGGGGCAAATGATCGAGGCGCACGGCTATATTTCGGTGTACGAGCGTGGCGGCACCTACCAGTTCTATGTCGACACCATCGAAGCCGCCGGTACGGGGCTCCTGTGGGAACAGTTCGCCCGCTTGCGAGCGCGATTGCAGGCGGAGGGGTTGTTCGATGAGGCGCGCAAGCGTCCCCTGCCGGAGCGGCCCGCTCGCATCGGGATCGTTACATCGCCCACGGGGGCAGCCCTGCAGGACATGCTGCGCGTGTTGCGCGAACGCTACCCACTGGTGGAGGTGTGGATCTCACCCACGCTGGTGCAGGGCACGCTGGCACCACCACAGATCGTCTCGGCGCTGGAGCGGCTGTACGCACTTCCCGCGTTGGATCTGATCATTGTGGCCCGCGGTGGCGGATCGCTGGAAGACCTGTGGTGCTTTAACGATGAGAGCGTGGCGCGGGCGATCGCCGCCAGTAACGTGCCCGTGGTGACCGGTGTCGGGCACGAGACCGACTTGACCACCGCCGACATGGTTGCGGACCTGCGGGCGCCGACGCCCACTGCGGCGGCCACCGTGGTGGTGCCGGATGCGCATGCTTTGCGAGAGAACCTGCTGGCCCGGCGCGCGGCACTTTTGGCAGCCATGGGCCGCACCCTGCAAGAGCGCCGGCTGCGGCTGCAACATGTTGAGCACATCCTGCAGGGCTATCACCCGCGCAGGCAGCTCGGTGAGATGCGCCAACGACTGGATGACCGCCTGGAAAGGATGACACGGGCTGCCCGGCAGGGCCTGCAGTTGCGCAGGGCCCCGCTGCAGGTGCGGCTGGGGCGGCTTGAGGCGCTGGATGCCAGACGGGTGCTGGATCGGGGTTATGCCCTGGTACGCATTGGCCGCACGGGACGCGGATTGACGTCGGTGGGCCAGGTGGCCCCCGGCGATGCCTTACAGATCGATCTGCGCGATGGTCGAGTAGATGCTGCGGTGACAGAGACGCACGTGGGCGGGCCTGCCAGAGGCCGAACCCGGGAGGACGGTACAACGGATGGAGACACAAGATCTGCACGCACTGAGCTTTGAGGACGGTTACGACCGACTGGAAAAGGTCATTGCACAGCTCGAAGCCGGAGAGCTCTCTCTGGAAGAGTCGGTAGCTCTCTATGAGGAAGGCATTCAGCTGGCCTCGCATTGCTGCCGGAAGCTGGATGACGCCGAGCTGCGGATCCACTCACTGCTCAACTGCTCCCTTGAGGAAAGCGACTCGTCTCCCGTGGCGTGACGGTGCGGGCCGTGCGTGCCGCTTCTGACTGACTGAGGCTCGGCCAGTCGAACAGGCTTGCTTTGGTCCGCAGGGGCGCTGCCCTCACCACGCTGGCAGTGTTCGCTCGTTTCAGCCAGAGTCGACGGGGGTGCCGATGCCATCGGGGTGCCCCTGATCCCTTGGCCAACGCTTACCAGAAAAGAAAAGAATACGGCCCACGCTTCCCTCAGGAAGCGTGGGCCGCCCGCTGTCAGCGGCGTTTGGTCACAATGTTGACCAGGCGTCCCGGGACGTACACGATCTGGCCAATCTCCTGGCCCTCCAGATGCAGCCTCACGTTATCCTGAGCCAGGGCTGCATCACGGGCACCCGCCTCGTCGATGCTGGCGGGCACATCCATCCGCGCCCGCACCCTGCCGTTCACCTGAACGATCAGCGTGATCACCTCATCGGCGGCAAGCGTCTCGTCGTATTGAGGCCAGCGCTGATCATGCACCGAGTACGCCCCGCCCAGGCGCTCCCACAGCTCTTCCGCCATGTGCGGTACGATGGGCGCGAGCATGAGCACCAGGCTGTGCAGGGCTTCCTGCCACGCTTCGGTACCCTGCACGGCGGTGCCCTGCACTTTGAGCAGATAGTTGTTGAATTTCATCAGGCTTGCCAGGGCGGTATTGAACTTGAAGGCCTCGTACTCACGGGTGGTGTCACGAATCGCCTGATGCGTCACGCGGCGCAACTCGGACACCTGTGCTGGCGACGGATGGTCCGCCACCGCGACCTCGGCGGTTACCACGCTCCACACTCGGTTCAGGAAACGGTAGATCCCTTCAATGCCCGTAGTGGACCAGCTGCCGCCCAGCTCCCAGGGACCGATGAACATGATAAAGGCACGCACCGCATCCGCTCCCAGGGTGCGCACAAAGTCGTCCGGGTTGACCACGTTGCCCCGTGACTTGCTCATCTTTTCATTATCTTCGCCCAGAATCATGCCCTGACTGAACAGGCGCAGCATGGGCTCGTCAAAATCCACCAAGCCCATATCCCGCATGGCTTTGGTGAAAAAGCGCGTATACAGCAGATGCATCGTGGCGTGTTCCACGCCACCGGTGTATTGGTCAACAGGGAGCCAGTACTTGCCCTCCTCCTGATCAAAGGGCACGTCACCCGCATGATAGGGGCTGACATAGGCGTAATGGTACCAGGAGGAGCACATGAAGGTGTCCATGGTATCCGTCTCGCGGGTGGCAGGGCCGCCGCAGGTCGGGCACGTTGTGTTCAGGAAGCCCTGATGATACTTGAGCGGGCTCTCGCCGGTGGGGAGGAACTCGGCATCGTCGGGCAAGAGCACCGGCAGGTCCTCATAAGGAACAGGCACAATCCCGCACTTTTCACAGTAGACCATGGGAATGGGCGCGCCCCACATGCGCTGCCGGCTGATGAGCCAGTCGTGCAGGCGATAGTTGACCTCGGCATGCCCGACTCCCTGGCTGTCGAGCCAGCGGATGACATCCGCCTTGGCGGTCTCGCCAGGAGTACCCGTAAAGGCACCGGAGTTGATCATGGTACCATACTCGTGGTGATAGAGTACGTCCTGATAGAGAGGCTGCTGTGCAAGCAACGCCATGGCTGTGCGCGCGCTGCCAGTGGCAGGATCGATCTCGTGGCAGCGCTGCACGATCGCCCTGTCGGCAGCAACGGAATCCAGTTCCATTACGCCGTCGTCAAAGACAAAGACAAATCGGGCGCCCGCCACCGAGGCCCAGTGCCCCGGCCGCAGGCTGGAGCGCAACAGTGCCAGGTACTGCCCGATCTGGTCAGCACCCCGCATGGTCACCAGCAGCCCCTGACCCGCCTCCCCCAGCGACACCGCCTGGCACGAGATGCCCGCCCGCTCCAGCTCAGCAGGCAAGCTCTCATCCACGGTTCCAGGCGTCAGCACGCTCCTGGCCATGCCGTCCGGTCGATCGATGACGGGGATCACCGGCAGGCCGAACTTGAGCGCAAATTGCATGTCCCGCTCATCGTGCGCCGGCACGGCCATGATCGCACCAGTGCCATAGCCCATGAGCACATAGTCCGCGATCCAGATCGGGACACGCTCCTGGTTGACCGGGTTGATGGCCCAGGCACCGATGAACACGCCGGTCTTTTCCTTTTCGGTGGACAGACGATCGATCTCTGTTTGGCGCGAGGCCTCGGCCACGTATTGAGCCACCACCGATGCCTGTTCCGTCGACGTCAACTCGGCAACCAGAGGATGCTCTGGCGCCAGAACCATGAATGTGGCTCCCCACAACGTGTCGGGACGGGTGGTAAAGACCTGAATGGGGTCACCGCGCTCGGAGCGAAAGGTGACGTGGGCACCCTCGCTGCGTCCGATCCAGTTGCGCTGCATCGTCTTGACGCGCTCCGGCCAGTCGAGCTTGTCCAGCCCCTGCAACAGCTCCTCGGCATAGTCGGTGATGCGAAAGAACCACTGGGCCAGATCACGCTTGACTACCGGTGTACCGCAGCGCTCACAATGGCGGTCATCGCCCCACACTTGCTCCCGAGCCAGGGTGGTGTTGCAGTGCGGGCAAAAGTCTACCGGCGACTGCTGGCGATAGGCCAGGCCGGCATCATACAGCTTGCGAAAGAACCACTGGGTCCATTTGTAATAGCCGGGGAGGCAGGTAACCGCCTCGTGCTCCCAGTCCCACATGGCCCCCATGGCGCGCAGCTGTTTGCGCATGTGGCGCACGTTGTCCATGGTCCACTGTTGCGGGTGGATGTTGTTGCGAATGGCAGCATTCTCCGCCGGCAGGCCAAAGGCATCAAAACCGATGGGCAGCCAGACGTTGTAGCCATGCATGCGCATGTAGCGCGCACGGGCATCGGAGGGGGCATAGGCAAACCAGTGGCCGATGTGCAGGTCGCCCGAGGTATAGGGCAGCATGGTCAGGGCATAGTGCTTGGGCCGCGAAAGGTCGATAGTGCGGCGGTACAGGCCGGTCTCTTCCCAGCGCTGTTGCCACTTTTTCTCAATCGCTTGCGGTTGATAAGTGCTGCTCGACTCTTGCATGCTCTCCTCCCGTGACCACCCTCTATGAGCGCCAGACTCTCCTGTGCTCGCCCTGTATCTGCCCCATGCCACCGTGCAAGCGGCTGGCTGCACCAGTCCATGGAATAGCAAAACCCCCCTTGACCAAACGGCAAGAGGGGTTACCCCTGACGTACCAGTGGAGCTGAGGGGATTCGAACCCCTGGCCTCTTGAATGCCATTCAAGCGCTCTCCCAACTGAGCTACAGCCCCGCGATCGCAAAGGTG
>JAAYED010000174.1 GCA_012728955.1 Chloroflexota bacterium | reverse complement strand
TGAGAAGACGCTCAAGGCTTTCCTGATCTCGCGGTCCGTGCCGTTTGAGCGAGTGCACAGCCTGGTGGATTTGTGTAAGGTCCAGGATCCTGCATTTGCCTCTCTGCGTGAAACAACAGAGAGCCTGGCCCCTTACGCCGTCGAAATCCGTTACCCTGGAGATGCTCCCGATATCTCCTTGGACGAGGCGCGAAAGGCAGTTGCGGACGCGGAGGAAGTATGGATGTTTGTCCTCGCCCGCTTGCCGTCTGCACTGCAGTCCGAAATACCAGGTGAAGAGCAATAGGCCTTGGTTGTCATAAGCAACGACTCACATCTTAACTGATATTGTCGCTGTTACAGCCCCTTGATCATGATCAAGCAGGGATTGCTCTCATCCCACAGCTCGGGTAGGACCTCCAGCGGCCGGAAGCCCATGGCCTCGTAAAAGCGCCGCGTCCGTGCATAATTCGGGTCGGGATGCGACGCCGCCAGGGTCTTGACCTGGACATACTCTACGCCCAGGTCGCGAAGGTGTGCCTCGGCCCTGGCCAGTAGCGCCCGGCCCATGCCCCGGCCGTGCCACTCTGGCCGCACGCCCAGGACGTACAACTCGGCAGCCTGCGGAAAGTGCTGTTTCACGCTCATGAACCCGACGGCCCCTCCCTTCTCGTCCAGGGCCAGGAAGGTGGGCAGGCCGTCTATTTCATTGACATAATATACAATGGCCTCTTCGATGCCGAACCAGTCGGGCAGCGAGCGGAGGATGGGCTCGCAGGCGGCTGCCTGGCCCAGCAGCGGGCCGGTGATGTTGAACAAATGCGTGTGATTCAACGGTTTGCCCTCCAGGGATCGCGTTCGCTGCATTGTAGCACAGGCGGGCAGGGAGGGAAAAAGCTCAAGGGAGCCAGGTCCGACGTGCTCATCTGTACGTTGACGGTGTCCCTTTGCCTTTTGGCGGCAGTGATGGTATGCTGCCTGGCGATTTGCGCATCACGGGTATCCGCAAAAGATGAGGAGGAACTGGGGACCATGCGCCTGGCTGCCCTGTCTGACATTCACGGCAACTTGCCTGCCCTGGAGGCGGTGCTGGCCGATGCCCGTGCACAGGGTGTGGATGCCTTTCTCGTCGCCGGCGACACTGCCGGCGGGCCCGGGCAGCAGGCGGCCTTTGACCGGCTGCGAGCCCTCGACGCCCACCTGATCCGGGGAAATTCCGAAGAGTATTGCCTGGCCTTTGACACGGGCAGTGCGCCCGAGGCGTGGCGGTCGAGCTACCAATGGTCGACGCTTCGCTGGTCGTACCAGCATCTCGACCGTGAATGCCTCGACTTTATCGGTGCATTGCCCGAGCAATGCGTCGTAAGCCTGGACGGCACCGCGCCGATCCGCGTGGTGCACGGCTCGCCCTCCCATCCCACCGAGCACCTCTTCCCCAATGGCGATCCGGTTGCGTTGGAGGCGCTTCGCGCGGCAGCGGTGACGCCGAAGCGCAAGCCACCGCCGCTGGTCTCGGTCCTCGCGGGGATTGACGAAGACGTGTTGGTCTGCGGCCATTCGCACGTACCCTGGCAGCAGGCAGGCAAGGGCTGGCTGGCCGTCAATGCTGGATCGGTGGGGGCACCGGTCAACGGTGACCCGCGGGCGCAGTATGCGCTCCTGGCCTGGCGCGCAGGCCGCTGGTGTGCGGAACATCGGGCCGTGACGTACGACATGGATGCGGCAACGGCGGCCTGGCACGACAGCGGGTTGTTGGCCGTGGGCGGTGCCATTGCCCGTACCTGCCTGCTGGGCATGCAGCGCGGGCAGAATCTGCGGGGATGGTTTGTGGAGCACCTGTACCGGTTGGCAGCCGAAGCGGGTTGGGCGGGGGGCGACTCGGTGCCGGACGAGGTGTGGGAGGAGGCGGTTGCCACGTTCGACTGGGGCCTGGGATCCGCTGCAACGCCTGGATGTGGTGGAGAGGGTGATCTATGGTGAGCATCGTTCGGGGAGAGCGTGTTGGCAGAGGGGGCTGCCTGGCCGTGGGCTGCTCGGCGGCGGTCATTGGCCCTGTAACCCGCAATTCCTGCTCATCCGCCGCGCGGACAACGGCTGCTGCAACTTCTATTGCTTTGCTGTGGAGAGGGCTGCCAAAAGCTGAATCACCCTTGTCGCTTGTTCGATCGCTTGATCTGCAAGAGCATCGGGTCGTGTTCCCATGTAGTCATCGTAGTCGGCCTTACGGCGATGATCGTATAGCCGGTTGAGATTTACACTGATCTCTTTACGAGTCCTATCAGAAGACACAGAATGTCGAAAATGCCTCTGGAGGGCCTTATGATCCTCTCCAGAGTTGCGTGGTAGGTAACCGTCGCTTTGAGCGTAGTTGAAGGCACACTTGAAGGCTGCGTAGTAGGCGCGA
>JAAYED010000173.1 GCA_012728955.1 Chloroflexota bacterium | reverse complement strand
GGCGGGGCCTCTGGATGCCACCGATGCCTGGCAGCTCTCGGATGCCGAAGTGCGTACACGCCTGGCCGTCTATGAGGATCTAGTCGACAAGCAGCAGCGGGACGCACGGTTTGTCGGGGCACGCATCATAGAGACCCCCGCGCTGTTGGGCATCCGCCAGACGCGCTTTATCCGCGGCGAGTACACGCTCACTGCAGACGATGCGCTCAAGGCCACACCCTTCGCCGACGCGATCGCCATGAGCCCCTGCCCCATCATCCATTACTATGGCTATCGGCGATATCTCGAACACGAAGGATACAGCATCCCGTATCGCTGCCTTGTGCCGCTCAAGGTCGAGCAAATGCTGGTCGCCGGCAGGTGCATCTCCAGTGAACAACAACCTTACGAGTCGCATCGCGCCATGGTGCCCATGATGGCCATCGGTCAGGCGGCGGGGGTGGCGGCTGCCCTGGCGGCCCAGGGTGAGGTGTCTCCACGGGCCTTGCCCGCGGAACCAGTCCGCAAGGCGCTGCGTCAGCAGGGCGCATACCTCCCCTGATCGCGCCATTGTTCCTGCCAACGCGACCCCGCAGGCGAAAACAGCGGAGTGAGCCTCAGCCGGCCCCGGGAAGGCTGAGGCTCCCGAACACCACATTGTACAGCCCGGTCAGCATCAAAATACCCAGCACGATCAGCAGGGCGCCGCTCACCACACTGATGGTATGGGCCCAGCGGCCAGCCCGACGGAAGAGTGGCAAGAGCACATCCCACCCCGCCGCCAGGGCGATAAAGGGCACGCCCAGCCCCAGGGCATAGGCCCCAAGCAGCAGGCTACCCCTCGCCACCGTTTGTGCATCCGCAGCAAGCACCAGCACGCCGGCGAGCACCGGACCCACGCAGGGGGTCCATCCCAGGGCAAACAGCGCCCCTACCAGCACCGAGGTGCCGTATCCGGGCTTGAAAGTGGCGCTGGAGCCGATGCCGCGCTGCCGTTCCAGCGCCGGCAGATGCAGGATGCCGGTCATGTGCATCCCCAGCAGAATCAACAAGAGCCCGCCTATCTGTACCAGCAGGGGCAGATGACGTGCGAGCCAACCTCCCAGCCAGCCCGCGGTGGCCCCAAGAGCGACAAACACCGCGCCGAAACCGAGCACAAAGAGCAGCGCATGCAGGATGCGCCCCCCTCGAGTGGGGCTTTGTTCGTTGACGCTCTGTCCGGCCAGGTATCCGATATAGACCGGTACCAGGGGAAGGATGCAGGGCGAAAAGGCCGACAACAGCCCAGCCACCAACGCCACACCCAGCGAGATGGAAGCGTTCACCGGGCTGCCTGGCTGGCGCCGCTGTGGAGGATGGACTGGACCATCTCGCCCATGCCCTGCTCGATAAAGGGGTACGCCCAGCGCACCAGCGCGGCGGCGAACAGCACGCCGGTCACCGTGCGAGTGGGCCAACTGCTGCTCCACAGGCCGATCATCTGACCGACGCCGTCCACGGCGATTGGCGCGATCAACGGCAAGACTTGGCGCATCCGTAACTGCCTCAAGTGACGACCAAAGAGGCCAAATCCCACACCCAGCACCAGCCA
Organism: Chloroflexota bacterium; assembly: GCA_012728955.1. Classification (GTDB taxonomy): domain Bacteria; phylum Chloroflexota; class Anaerolineae; order UBA1429; family UBA1429; genus JAAYED01. Next base: position 1,090 of record JAAYED010000173.1, on the reverse strand, counting down.
GGCGACATAGATGGCCAGGCAGCGCTGGCACACGGCCAGTTTGTACCCCACCACTGGCGTGCCGGTAAAGCGCCGCGCACGGGAGCCTGGCCCCAGAGCATCCAGCTCATCGGCTGAAAGCGTGGCGGAGGGCCCCAACAAAAAGTAGGAGCGTTCCGGCAGCTGATGGCAGGTGGGAGCCAAAACAAGATACAGGGCCCGGGCGACGGGATGGCCCCTGCTCTCCAGGATGGGAGCTCCCACGGCAATCGCGAGAATGGCCAGGAGGGCAAGATTAGCCAGGAGGAGCCAATGGCGACCGGTAAAGAGCGCCGCCTGGTTGGCAAACCGCGACACTACCGCCTCGAGCTCGACTCTGCGCAGGCCTCTGGTACCCATTCTACCTGGCTGCCTCCCCCAGATGGGCTTCAACGAGGGCCTGCAGCGACTCGGCGGTAAAGGCGCCACGCACAATTTCGAGCACCTGGCCGGACCGATCCAACACGTAGGTGGTAGGCACCGTCTGCAGCTGGTAGGCGATGATCGCCTGTCCCTCTGTATCGAGCAATACGGGAAACGCCATGTCGTGTTCGGCGACAAAAGCGCTCACCGTATCCGGCGGTTCGCCCACGCTCACTGCCACGACTTCCAGGCCGCTATCGTGGTAACGAGCATAGGCCTCCTGCAGAAAGGGCACTTCGCCGCGACAATGCCCGCACCAGCTCGCCCAAAAATTCAGCAGCACCAACTGCCCGGTATAGTCAGCGAAACCTCGTGGGGTACCCTGCAGATCCTGCAGATTCAAGGCAGGCGCCTGGTCGCCCACAGCCACCAGAGTCGCCGCGGGAGGAGGATCCACGGGTGCCGGAGTAGGCGTGGCAAAGGCAGCGCTAACGCCTGCCGCACCAGAGGCTGGAGTCGCCGCCTGGACTTGGCCAGCAGCCTGCGTCCCCAACGCCTCGATAGAGCCGCTTGCCTGCTCATTGACCGGCCCCGAACAACCCACTATTGCCAGGATCACCAACAGGGCCAGTAGCGCCCATCCTTGCCTGTACCGCCTGCGAGCCACTCGCCCTCCCTGCTGCACATCGGATAAGAAACCGGCGCCCCT
>JAAYED010000172.1 GCA_012728955.1 Chloroflexota bacterium | reverse complement strand
GCACGCTCTCGTTTCACCAACGGGTGTTCACACGGCACGGGTACCGCCCGGCGGCTGGGGCGCAGCGGCGTGCGCCTCGCCCGGGGCGGCACGCTCTCGTATCACCAGCGGGTGCTTTCCTGCTACGTTTACCTCCCGGCGGCGTGGGCGCATGGGCGTGCGCCTCGCCAGCGGCGGCACGGTCTCGTATCACCAGCGGGTGTTCACACGGCACGGGCACCTCCGACGGCGGGGGCGCATGGGCGTGCGTCTCGCCCGGGGCGGAGCGGTGTGCTATTGCGTGCGGGTGCTTTCCCGCCACGGGCATCCCTGGCGGACGGGCCGCATGGGCGACAGGTACGCCGGAGGCGGCACGCTCTCGTATCACCAGCGGGTGTTTTCCCGCCACGGGTACCCCCCGGCGGCTGGGGCGCATGGGCATGCGTCTCGCCCGCGGCGGGGGCGCAGGGGCGTGCGTCTCGCCTGCGGCGCAGGGTGCCGCTCACTCCCAGGCCGGCACCGCCAGCAGCTCCGCCCGCGACCAGCGGGCCCGCGCCTGCTCCAGCAGTTCCGGCCGGATCACCACCACCGCCGCCCGGCAGCGGCCCCCGTCCAGCAGTGCCGGGCCCGCGCTCAACCCCCGCCCGTGGGTCAGCTCCAGCGGCCCCAGCTCGTCGATCAGCACCAGGTCGGCCTCTCCCGCCGCCGCCAGCGCCTCGTTGCCCCAGGCCAGCGTCTCCTCCTCGAAATGCCAGCGCATGCCGTGCCGCTCCCGGCTGGCGTCGCTGGGGATGGCCAGTAACCGTCGCTGGCCGCTGGCCAGATCCAGCAGATCGATGCGCAGCTTGACCCGGTCGCCCTCCGGCCGCTCCCCAAACACGGCCGGTGAGAGCAGTCCCGCCACCCGCAGGCCCCGCTCCCGGGCGGCCCGGGCCAGTGCGGCGCACCAGGTGCTCTTGCCCGCGCCCCGCTCGCCGCTGAGGATCCCCAGCCAGCCCGCGGGAAGGCCGGCGATGCGCTCCAACAGGGCCTGCGGTGCCAGGGCCATGGCTTGCCCGCTCATGCTCACCTCCTGTCAGCCACAAGGGTCGCCGCCCAGTGTACCCGCATCCCGCCGCGCGCGACAACGGCGGCCTCCCCGAACGGGCATCGCGCGTGCCAGCGGCCTGCCCAGTGGCCGTGGAGACTTGACGCAGCACCAGGCCGCCTCTATACTGGACGCTGATCGGGCGGTCTGCCCAGTGGGGCATCCCGATCATGAAAGGATGGCGTGCCTTGGCCACGCTGGGGTGCTACCCTTCGCTCGCTGCCTTTCGCAACTCTGTGCCATGGTGAAAGGAGTTTCGTGTCCAAGACTCGCATCTCGCTACTGGTCGTTCTGATGCTGTTGATCGCCCTGCCGCTGGCCGGCTGCAAGGCCACCGGCGAGGCCACCGCCACGTCCCCCGCGGCACAGGCCCTGCTGGAAAGCGCCCGCACCAAGGACGCCAAAGAGGTGGCACAGGCCACGGCCACTCCAGCTGCTGAGGCGCCGGCCGAGGGCGAGGCCGCTCTGATGGTGGCCGACAAGGGCTTTACCGTGGACGAGCTCAAGGCCCTGCCCAGCGCCACCGCCAGCACCGAGGATGGGGATTTCAGCGGCGCCAGCCTGCTGGCAGTGCTCGAGGCCGCCGGCCTCGGCGCGGACACCATCAACCTGGTCGCCTCCGATGGCTACTCGGCCGAGGTGACCACCGCCGAGATCGACGACACCGCGGTGATCGTGGTCAACGACGATGGCACGCTCGATACGGTCATCCCCACGGTGGCCAAGCGCAGCTGGGTCAAGGACCTGGTCAGCATCAGCGTGCCCTGATTCGCCCGACGTTTTCGGGGATGTGTGCCACTTGACACACATCCCCAATGTGCTATGTTAGTCGCGACAATCGAGATACAGACCACCTTTTCGAGCCGCACGTCCTAAACCATCCGGCAAGGCGTTCGGCCGTGAACCTCCGTGAGCCTCCACACAGGCGATCGGACCCGTTCGCAGCGTCAGGTGCAGCCGCACAAGGCGTTGCAGGGTGCCCGGGGAAACCCTGGTGCCTCCCGTGTTTGGAAAGGAAAGGTGGCGAGGGTTCGGCTGCAGGCGCGCACCACCCCCCCGCGTGGCCTGGGGCAGAGCTCCGCCTCTTTCCTTTCCGGATCGTAACCCGGAAAGGAGTTCCGTGTCACCTCGTCATCTGCGTCCCGCCCTCTTGATTTTCCTGCTGCTCAGCCTTGTGTTGCTCGCCGCCTGCAGCCCGGCCGCGCCCCAATCGGTGGCCGTGGAGACCGCGCCGGCCGCCGAGGCGCCCACCGCTCCGCCGCCTACCACTGCGCCCACCGTGGCCGCTCCTGCCGCTGCCCCCACCGAGGCCCCGGCCGAAGCGCCCGAGGCCAGCGGCGAGCCCATCGTCACCGTGCTGGAGATGCCCTACACCCTGGCCGATCTGCAGGCCATGGAGCAGGTCGAATCCACCGCGGGCGACCGTACCGCCACCGGCCCGGGCCTGCTGGCCCTGCTGGAGGCCGCTGCCGGGGGCGCCGCGCTCCCCGAGTCGGTGCAGGTCGTGGCCAGCGATGGCTATGCCGCCAGCGTGGCCCTCGCCGAGCTGGATGACACCGCTGTGCTGGGCCTCAATGACGATGGCAGCCTCGAGACGCTCATCCCCACGCTCCCCAAAAAGACCTGGGTGCGCGATGTGGTCGAGATCGTGGCGGAGGAGCTCGTGGAGGCGGTAGAGGGCCAGGGCACCGAGTCCATCCCGCTGGATACCCCGCTCGAGTTTGTGGATGGCGCCGGGCGCACCGTTACCCTGGAGGCCCTGCCGGGCCGCATCATGGTGGTGGGCACCGGGCCCCACATGACGCTGCACATCCTCTACATGTTCGAGGAGGGGCGCGCCCGCCTGGTGGGCAGCGAGTCCCGGGCCTCGACGCCCAGCGAGTTCCTGCAGCTGGTGGATGATCGCTTTTCCCAGATCCCCGTGCTGGCCGCCAATCCCAATGTGGAGCAGATCGCGGCGCTGCAGCCCGACCTGGTGATCATGAAGGGCATGACGGAATCCGAGCTGGGAGAGACCCTCAACCAGGCCGGCATCGCCCACATGTACGTCAATCTGGAGAGCACCGACGCCTTTTTCAGCGACCTGGCCAATATCGGGGCGCTGCTGGGCGCCGAGGAGCGCGCACAAGAGATCGCCGATTGGTACCAGCAGCATCTGGACGCGCTGGACAAGGCCGTGGCCCAGGCTGCCTCCAAGCCCAGCGTGCTGATGCTCTCCTACTCGGCCCGTGGCGCCGAGGTGGCCGTCAAGGTGCCTGCCGAGCCCTGGATGCAGACCGCGGAGGTGCGCCGGGCCGGCGGCGAGCCGGTGTGGCTCGATTCCGCCGCAGAGAGTTCCGGCTGGACCGTCACCAACCTCGAACAGATCGCCCAGTGGAATCCGGATCAGATCTATGTAATCATCAACTGGGATCTGGACATGCAGGAGGTGATGGACGGCCTCAAGGCTGATCCGGGCTGGGCGGCGCTCAAGGCCGTGCAGAACGGCCAGCTGTACGCCTTCCCGCAGGATATCTTTGGCTGGGACCAGCCCGAGCCCCGCTGGATCCTGGGGATGCAGTGGCTGGGGCAGCACATCCATCCCGATCTGATGGCCGATCTGGACATGGAGGCCACCGTGCGCGATTGGTTCGCGTCGATGTACGGCATGGACCAGGCGGCCTTTGACGAGCGCATCCTGCCTCGCCTGCGGATGGATATTGACTGAGCGGCGGCCCGCCACGGAAATCGTCTCGCGTCAAACGCAGCAGGGTCGGCGCCGGCTGGCCCTGCTGGCTGTTGCCCTGGGCTGCCTGCTGCTGCTCTCCTTTTTTCTCGGCCGCTATCCGGGCCCCTGGTGGACGCCCCCCAGCGCCCTCGTGGAGGATCCCCTGGCGCAGCGCTTGATGCTGCACCTGCGTCTGCCCCGCCTGCTGGCGGCGGTGCTGGTGGGCATGGTGCTGGCGGCCTCGGGCACCTGCTTTCAGATGATCTTTCGCAACCCGCTGGTGGACTCGGGCTTTTTGGGCGTGTCCGCCGGAGCCTCCTTTGGCGCCTCGCTGGGCATCGTGGCCCTGGGGGGCGCGCCGGTCACCATCCAGCTCAGTGCCGCCATTTTCGGCATCCTGGGCCTGCTGAGCTCGTACCTGCTGAGCGTGCGCATTCGCTATGGAGATTGGGTGCTGCGCCTGGTGCTGGCGGGCATCGCCGTCTCGGCGCTGTATTCCTCCGGCACCAGCCTGCTCAAGTACGCCGCCGATCCCCTGCGCCAGCTGCCCGAGATCACCTTTTGGATGATGGGCGGCCTGTGGAACATCACCTGGCCCCACGTGCTGCAGATCCTGCCGGTGGTGCTGCCGGCGCTGGTGGTGATTCTGCTGCTGCGCTGGCGACTGAACCTGCTCTCGCTGCGGGACGAGACGGCCTTTTCGCTGGGCGTCTCGGCGGGGCGGGAGCGGCTGGTGCTGCTGCTGGCGGCGGTGCTGGCCACCGCCGCGGTGGTCAGCAAGACCGGCCTCATCGGCTGGGTGGGGTTGATCGTGCCGCACATCGCCCGCCGCTGGGTGGGCTCGGACGCCCAGCGTGCGCTGCCTGCGGCCATGCTGCTGGGCGCCTTTTTCACGCTGCTGTGCGACGACATCGCCCGCACGGCGCTCAGCGGTGAGCTGCCCCTGGGCATCCTCACCTCGCTGCTGGGGGCAGGCATCTTTATGCTGCTGATGCTGCGCGATCCCTCGGGGATGCGCCGATGAGCGCCCGGCAGACGCGCCACCGCTGGCCGGCCGCAGCTGCGCAGTCCCGCGCGAGCGCCGCATCGGCCGCCAGCGCCGCATCGGCCGCCAGCGCCCCGTCGGCCGCGGCTGGCCCCTCAGCGGCGGCCCCCGCGCGCGCCGCGAGCGCCGCATCGGCCGCCAGCGCCCCGTCGGCCGCTGCCGTGGCCGCGGTGGATCTGCGCAACGTCGGCTTTTCCTATCCCCACGCCGAGCGGCCGGCACTGGAGGGCGTCACCGCCCTGATCCCCACCGGTGGGGTCACAGCGATCCTCGGGCCCAACGGATCGGGCAAATCCACCCTGCTGCATCTCCTGCTGGGGCTGCTGCAGGCGCAGCAGGGCAGTGTGCTGGTGGAGGGGCGCCCCCAGGGGAGCTATTCCCGGCGCGAGCTGAGCCAGCGGGTGGGGCTCGTGCCTCAGAACGAGACGCTGGTGTTCGAACTGAGCGTTCTCGAGTACACTCTGCTGGGACGGGCGCCCTATCTGGACCTGCTGGCCCTGCCGCATGAGGAGGACCGCGCGGTGGCCTGGGAGGCGCTGGAGAGCGTGGGTATCGCCGGGCTGGCCTATCGGCCGGTGACCAGCCTGAGCGGCGGCGAGAAACAGCTGGCCACCGTGGCCCGGGCGCTGGCGCAGGCCCCCGCCGTGCTGCTGCTGGACGAGCCCACCTCGCACCTCGATCTGGCCAACGCCCGCCGTGTGCTGCAGGTGATGGCGGGCCTGCGGGCCCAGGGGCGCACCATCCTGTGGACCACCCACGATCCCAATGCCGCCAGTGCCATCGCCAGCGACATCCTGTTGATGCGCCAGGGCCGGGTGATCGCGCAGGGGCCCCTGGCGGAGGTGCTCACCGGCGAGCGCCTGACCGAGACCTATGGCGTGCCCGTGCGGGTGATCGATAATGGCGGCCGGCCGCTGGTGCTGGTGCACGAGTAGCGCCCTCAGGAGGAGAGATGGAAAAGATCACAGATTATATCGCGCTCTGGCGTCAGCTCACCGAGGTCCGTCGGGATCCACACGCCCCCGAGCCGGGAGAGCAGGCTCCCGCTGAGAAGGACGCCTGGCGCGAGCGGGCGCGGGGCTTTCACAAGCGGGTGCAGGAGCGCTGGGCGCGCCCCGATTCCAGCCGCACCTGGGTGCTGAGCCAGGTGGATGCCGACACCACCGTGCTGGATATCGGTGCGGGCACCGGCTCGTGGACGCTGCTGCTGGCCAAGCAGGCGGGGCACGTGACGGCGCTGGATCCCTCCCGGGCGATGCTGGAGGTGCTGCAGGAGAATCTGGCCGAGGCGGGGCTCCAGAATGTGTCGGTGGTGTATGGTGGCTGGCCCGATACGCAGGTCGAGCCCCACGATCTGGTGCTCTGCGCCCACGCCATGTATGGCATCCCCGATTTCCCGCACTTTGTGCATCGCCTGCAGGAGGTGGCCCGCCGGAGGATCTGCCTGCTGGTGCGCATGCCCGTGCCCGAGGGGGTGATGGGCGCCGCGGCCATGCGGGTTTGGGGCCAGCCGCATGACAGCGCCAATGGCACCGTGGCCTACGGGGCGCTGGTGCAGATGGGGATCTTTCCCGACGTGCTGATGGAGGATACGGGCACCTGGGGCGCCTGGAAGAGCCCCACGCTGGAGGATGCCCTGCTGGAGTGCAAGGCCAAGCTGGGGCTGCACGGTCCCAGCGAGCACGACCAGTGGCTGCAGGGACTGCTGGCGGAGCGCCTCACCTGGGATGGGAGCCAGTACGTCTGGCCGGCCTCCATGCGCTCGGCGCTGCTCACCTGGGCCGTATAGCGCGCCGATCGAGCATCCGCAAGACAAGGGGCGGGCGTCACCGGCTCCGGTGCCGCCCGCCTGCCGTGCCGCCCGACCTCACCCTCCCGAGTCGGCGGTCCCTTCCGGGGCCGTGGCCTGATAGTGGCGCCCCCAGTGCTCCATGGCGCTGATGATCGGCCGCATGCTCTCCCCCAGCGGGCTCAGGCGGTACTCGACCCGCGGCGGCACCTGGTCATAGGCCGTGCGGATCAGCAGGCCGTCGGCCTCCATGGCCCGCAGGTTCTCGGTGAGCACCTTTTGGCTGATCCCGGGGATCGTGCGCTGCAGCTGACCAAAGCGCTGCATCCCTGCCAGCAGGTTTCGCAGGATGTACAGCTTCCATTTGTTGCCGATCAGGTGCACCGTCGTGGCGACGGGGCACTCGGGCAATTGATCGCGGGTCAACATGCTTCTCCCGTCCAGAGGGCATCCTTGGACCAAGGTAGCGCAGCGCGTCCGTCCCGGCAAGATCCCCATGGTTACATAAAAGTGCGTACTTGACGGGGGCCCGCCGGTCCCTTACGGTGCATGGGACAGTGGGCGCGTTGCCCCGCTGGCAGATCGAGGTGGAGGTGGCAATGAACGAGGTATTGCAGACCATCCTGACGCGGCGGGCCATCCGTCGCTACACCGCTGAGCAGGTGCCGGAGGAGGTGCTGGAGCAGATCCTGCAGGCGGGGCTGTATGCGCCGGCGGCGGGCGGCCGACAGTCGGCGATCATGGTGGTATGTCGCGATCGGGAGCTCAACGATCGACTGGGCCGTGCCAACCGGCGGCTGGCCTTTGGTGCCGTGGGCGCCGCTCCGCCCAGGATCACCGTGTCCCACGAGCAGCCCAGCATCATCGACGACAGCACGCTGCCCAGGCCTTTTATGGCGCCCCTACGGTGATCATGCTGTTCCATCCCCGGGGGATGGCCAATGGTCCCGGCGATTGTCATGTGATGGGCGAGAACATGATGCTGGCGGCACACGCGCTGGGGGTGGGTTCCTGCCTGGTGGCCCGCGGCGCCACCACCTTTGACGGGCCGGAGGGACAGCGCCTGCTGGAGCAGTGGGGCGTGCCCGCCGACTATGAACCGCTGTGTCACATCGTGCTGGGGTACCGGGATGGACCGGCGCCGCAGGCCAAGCCGCGCCGGCCGGGCCGCATCTTCAAGTTCGTTTTTTTTGTCCCGCCGTTGTCGGCCAAGCCGCGCCGGCCGGGCCGCATCATCCGCGTGGGCTAGCGGCGCCCGCCCGGGGGGCCGGCACGCGGCGCGCTGGGGTGCCGCCGGACGGCGCAGCGCCTACAACAGGCCCAGCGCCGCGGCCAGCGCCCCCAGCAGGCCCCCTCCCAGCACCAGCCAGGCGCTGTTCAGTCGCCAGCGCAGGGCTGCCAGCAGGGCCAGCGCCGCGATCGCTGCGGCGGGCCAGCTGGTGACGGTGTTCAGCGCCATTTTGAGCCCCACCGCCGCCATCAGGCCCAGCGCGCAGGCGTTGACCGCATCCAGAAAAGAGCCCGTCCAGGGCGAGCGCCTCAGGATCGGCAACAGTGGGCCCAGCAGGGCCACAAAGACAAAGGACGGGAAAAACACGCCGGCGGTGGCCAGCACGGCGCCGGGCACGCCCAGCAGCACATAGCCGATAAAGGTCGAGGTGGAGAGCAGCGGACCGGGGGTGAGCTGGCCCACCGCTACCGCGTCCAGCAGCTGCCCCTGGGTGAGCCATCCGTACTGTTGGACGAGCCCACCCTCCAGAAAGGCGATCAGCACATAGCCGCTGCCGTACATCACCGAGCCCACCTTGAGGAAAAAGAGCGCCAATCGCCCCAGCGTGGGAGCGGCGCGCTGGGCAAGGGCGGGCAGCAGGGGCCCCCAGGGCGTGGCCCAAGCCCGGGCCAGCCGCTCGGCCACATCGGACCAGAGAGGGCGTCCCGTCCGGCCAGAGTGCCCCAGCCCCGCAGGCAGCAGGAGGGCCAGCGGGGGCGCCCCGGTCGGGGGCGGCGCCTGCTCCCGTCGGTGCTCCGCCCAGCGCAGCCAGACCATGCCGAGCAATCCGCCGGCAAAGAGCGCCACGATCTCGTTGGCGCCCAGCAGCGAGGCCACCAGCACCGCTGCCATCAGCGCCGCCAGCGTCCAGCGGGTCGCCCGCAGGGGGCTGCGCAGCGCGGTGCCCGTGAGGCGGTATACCGCCAGGGCGATCACCGCCAGCACAGCGGGCTTGATCCCCGCCAGAATCGGCGACACGGCGGGGAGCGCTCCCACCCGCAGATAGAGCCATCCCAGGGCCAGCGAGAGCAGCATGGCCGGCAGGATGAATCCCAATCCTGCCAGCAGCAGGCCTGGCCATCCGGCGTGCAGGTATCCCACATGGATGGCGATCTCGGTGGCGTTGGGCCCCGGGATCACATTGGTCAGGCCCACCAGATCGAGGAACTGCTCGCGGCTCAGCCAGCGGCGCCGGGTCACCACCTCGTCCTCCATCATGGCGATGGTCACCGCGGGGCCTCCAAAGCCGGTGGCGCCGAGCTTGAGAAAGAGACGCACCACCTCCCACAGGCGCTGGCGCTCTGGAGAGGGTCGCTGCAGGGCAGGGTGTGACATGGGCACCTCCAGGGTGCAAGGGTAGCACGGACGGCCTCGGAGGGGCAAGCCCGTTGAGCGAGGCCGCTGCTCCTGTACGCTTCGCGGCGGCGAGCTCTCCGATCTCTGCGAGCCGCCGCCCGCTGTGGCGCCGGGGCGGTACGACCTTTTTCCACCAGGGGCACTGGTTGGCCGGGCGGCACTGCACGACCTGCCGATCACTGCTCTGTTATTCCGCGCTTCGGGGGGCGTTCCGCCCGCTGCGAGCCGCCGCCCGCTGTGGCGCCGCGGGCGGTACGATCGTTTTCCACCAGGGGCACTGGTTGGCCGGGCGGCACTGCACCGCCGCCGGTTACTGCTCTGATACTCCTTGCCGCGGCGAGCGTTCCGCCCGCCGGTTGCCGCCGCCCGCTGTGGCGCCGGGGCAGTACGACCCTATCTAACCAGGGGCACTGGTTGGCCGGGCGCCACCCGTTTCAACCTGCCGCCTCAGCGGGCGCTGCGGGGGGTACTCAGGGATCCGCGAGCCTTCGCCCGCCGTGTCGCCGGGCAGCCCTGCGCTGGCCGGGGCCCGGCGGGACGCAAACACCCGAGGGGGTCACTCCCCCTCGGGTGTTTCGCTCATTTTCGGCGCTGCGCGTCGGTTGGGCCGGCGGGCGCTCAGGCGGGCAGGTACTCTGCCGCCCAGGCGATATCCAGCTCCTGCAGCTTGCCCATGCTCGGGCGCCCGGATTCCGGATCCCAGCCCATCATGCCATAGTACAGCTGCACCGCCTCGCGCAGTTCCTCGCGGTCGATGCCGCCCTCCGCCAGGGCACCGCCCCGGGTAGGCTGGTAGCTGCGCTCCGCCAGGTGGTCGCTGTCTACCGTCCAGCCCTCGCGCATGTTGAACACCCGTGCCAGGTTCAGCGCCCGCTCGCCGACCTTCATGATCTCGTACACCGAGATATCATCCCAGCCGGTGGCCGCCCGCAGCAGAGCGATCTGCTCGTCCATGCTCCACCCCGGGAAGCTGCAAATGGTCAGGCAGTTGGGCACCACCGACGAGATCTGGTTGAGCATAAAGGCCTTGACCTTGGCGGGGCCCAGGTCCTCCAGCGGCACCGGCTCCAGCACGCCCAGGCTGCGCAGGCCGCGCCCGAGGATAAAGCCCTCGTCGTCGGCGTTGGGCAGGCCCGTATCGTG
>JAAYED010000171.1 GCA_012728955.1 Chloroflexota bacterium | reverse complement strand
GGCCGCTTCACCTGGGGCCAACCCGGCGTCACAGGCCGCCACCAAGCGCTCGCGGAAGTCGGCAGAGGGGCGCGAAGCCATGCCCGATCATGCCACACTGGCACAACTTACGCACGGCGCTCTAGCGGTACTTTGTTGACAGATCTCACGAGGTGTCATAGAGGTTGAGCGGGTACCCGCGTCCCAGCGAATCGAGGAGCGCCTGGAGCGCGGTGGGTGGGGGTTGGTCGCTCCACGCGCGCCAGCAGCGCCACAGGACCCACGCGGGCTCCAGCCAGGCGCGCACCCGCCGCAGCGCCACGGGCCAGCAGCGCCACGGTCGGGGCCACGCCGGATCGCGAGGCGGCACCTTTTTCCCCCCGCTCGGCGGGGCGCCCGCCCGTGCCGGTTAGCTCCGCCTCCCGGCGCGCTGGCGGGGCGTGGCTTTCGGCCCACCAGCAAAAGGCAAACGCGCACTGCACCAGCGCCCAGTGACGACGCATGGCGCGATCAGACCGCACCTGATACTGGCTCCAGCCCAGGCTGTGCTTGACCTGCTTGTACTGCTGCTCCACCCAGTTGCGCAGCCCGTAGAGCCGCACCACCTCGGCCAGGTCGGCCTCCGCCAGGGGCAGCGTGGTGGCCAGATACCAGGTGGCGGTCTCCGGCACGGTGGCCGGATCGACCGTGGCAATGACCAAGCGGCGACCGCGGTCCGGGCCATACGGTCCAGCCACCCCCTCCAGCGCCCACCACGTCGCGGTCTGGTCGTCGCGGTCGTGCCGGATGATGGGCTGCCAGGCCCCGGGGCGCTCCGGGCTGACCCAATCGCCCGCGGCGGCCACCTCCCAGACCGCGCCAATGGCCTCCACCGGCGCCCACCATGCGTGGGAGGGTTTGAGCGCCACCACGAACGGCACGCCACGCTGCTCCAATCCGCGGGTGAAGCCGTGATGCTCCCCGTAGAGGCAGTCGGCCACCGCCGCCCGGAAGGGCCAGCCCTCGGCCAGCGCCTGATCAACCAACGCCAGCGCGATCTGCGGTTTGGTGCGGAAGGCGAGATCGGCCTTGCCGGCGGCAAACCAGGACGCCGGGGTCTAGGGCTCGACGGCCAGCGGGTAGTAGATCCCCTCGTCGGCCCAGAGGCTGCCGACACTGACCACCCCTTGCTCGATCTTGCCCCGGTTGCCGAGGTACTGTCGCCCCACATGCGCCGTCTTGCTACCATCCTTGCGGTCGCCGGTCTCATCGATGATGAGCACCCCACCGGCATGCGGGGCCGTCGCCGGATCAGCACGCAGCAGCTCCTGCCGGCGCATCGTCACTGCCGCGGCGTCCCACGTCGATTCGGTGAGAAACCATTGCAGCCGCTGCGCCGCGGGCGCTTGGGCTCCGACGACCGGCTCGGTATTGGCCAGCGCCGTCAGCGTCTTGTTCCGTTCGGCCGGCAGCAGCAGGCCGGCCAGGTACTGGCGAAACGCGGTCCGTTGCTGCGTGCGGCAAAACAGGTCGTCGAACTGGGCGGCATACTGCTCCAAGGGATCGGGCATCGGTGGGAACACGGGCATGGCGGCCACCTCCGTCCCCAGCATCCTCCTGCCGTGCCATCCTGTCAACAAAGTACCGCTAGAGCGCCGTGCACAACTACTGCACGGTGATGGGAAAGCCGGCAGCGGCGAAGAAGGCGTGGGCATCGGCGGCCGAGATGGTCGGGAGGAGGTCTGCCACAGCGTCGGCGATCGTCTCCCAGGAGCGGGCGCCGACGCGGCGCAGCGCCTGCTTGAGTTTGGCAAAGGCCTGCTCGATGGGATTGAAATCAGGCGAATAGGTAGGCAGGAAGACGCGGTGGCATCCCGCGGCCTCGATGAGGGCCTGGGCTTTGGCACTCTTGTGGACGCTGAGATTGTCCAGGAGCACGATCTGCCCGGGGCGCAGGCTGGGCACGAGGATGTGCTCGACAAACGCTTCGAAGACGCGGCCATCGACGGGCCCCTTGATCAGCAGGCTCTCGCCGAGCCCCTCGGCCGTCAGCGTGGCCAGCCAGGCGATATGCGGCCGGTGCCCACGCGGCACCCGGCCCACCGCGCGCTGGCCGCGGGGCGCGCGTGCCCGCAGCGGCGTCAGGGTAATGGGGGTGCTCGTTTCGTCGAGAAAGACGAACCGGGTCGGATCGATGCCAGTCATCGCCGCGCGCCAGGCGGCGCGCACTAACTCGTCCCGTTCGCTGGCGATGAGACTCTTTTTTTAAGCGGCAAGCCGAGGCGGCGCAGCAGGCGGCTCACGTGTGACGGACTGAGGCGAATGCCGGTGGCAGCCTCGAGGCGCGCCGCGTGCTCGGGCAAGGTGGCATCGGGCTGGGCCAGCACCACCGCCCGCAGGTCCGCATAGCGCTCCGGGACCAGTTTGGGCGGCCGTCCCGCCCGCGGCTTCTCGGCTAACGACTCGCCGCGTCGCGCGCGGCGGCGCCAGCGGTAGACCGTGCTCACATCGACGCCAAACAAACGGGCCGCTTCACCTGGGGCCAACCCGGCGTCACAGGCCGCCACCAAGCGCTCGCGGAAGTCGGCAGAGGGGCGCGAAGCCATGCCCGATCATGCCACACTGGCACAACTTACGCACGGCGCTCTAG
>JAAYED010000170.1 GCA_012728955.1 Chloroflexota bacterium | reverse complement strand
GCACACGGCAACAGGCAGCATTGTGGAGATCGCAACCGATGAGGGCATCAGCGGCTATGCCATGGGCGGCTCGCCCATCATGCTGGAGCCAGTACGGCAGGTGCTGGTGGGCGAGGATCCTCTCTACCGCGAGCGGATCTGGCAGCGGCTGCGGCAGTTTCAGCGCCTCTACGGTGCGCCTCTGCACGATCGGTATATCGGCGCGGTAGATCAGGCCCTGTGGGACATTGCGGGCAAGGTGGCCAACCTGCCGGTGTACAAGCTCATCGGAGCCTGTCGCGATCGCGTCCCGGCCTATGCCAGCACCATGTGTGGTGACGACATCCCCGGCGGACTCGACAGCCCGCAGGCTTATGCGGACTTTGCCCAGGCCTGCGTGGAAGCGGGATACCGTGCCTTCAAGCTGCACACCTGGATGGCTCCCCTCGGCCCCAACGCCAGGCACGATGTGGAGGCCTGTACCGCGGTGCGTGAGCGCGTGGGCCCTGACATCCACCTGATGCTGGACTGTAACCACGACTACAGCCGTACCGAGGCGCTGTACATCGGCCGCGCACTGGAAGAGCTGGATTTCCACTGGATCGAAGAGCCGATGAATGAGCACAGCATGTCCTCATACATCTGGCTGAGTGAGCAGCTCGACATCCCCGTGGTCGGGCCGGAGACGGCCGGCGGCATGCTGTACAACCGCGCAGAGTGGATCGTGAACAAGGCCAGTGACATCAGCCGGTACGATGTGCACCTCGCCGGGCTGACTCCCCTGATGAAATGTGTCCACCTCTGCGAGGCGCATGGCGTGGCGCTGGAGGTGCATGGTGGCGGCCATGGCAACCTTCAGGCCCTGGGAGCCATGGGCATCCCGGGTGAATACTATGAGCGAGGCCTGCTGCATCCGTTGTACGACTATGAGGGCAGCCAGCCATGGTTGCTGACCCGCTGCGACGATGTGGATGATAAAGGTTATGTCACCTTGCCGCAGGGACCCGGGCTTGGCATGGAGATCGACTGGAACTATGTCCGGACGCACCGTGCCTAGTGTGCGCGACACAGGCGGCATTTGACGGCTCACAATCTGTGTGCTAAAGTTTCGCAACATCAGGCGAGGATGCCCGACGGGCATCCTCGTTTGTGTTTATTCGGAGGACATCCGATGGCTCACAAGACCGTGAATCAAGTGAGGAGGCAGCCCACCGGCATTTACCCGACGGGCTAGTTTGGCACATCAGCATGAGGCGAGAGGCCAGACCCCGAAGGGGATCTGGCCTTTTTTTGTACACCAAGGCCACATGCTCTCAAATCCTGCTATCGCTACCAGGAGGACGCAACATGCTCGAGTTCTCGAAACGGACCAACACGCTGGAGCAGTACGAGTACAAATACAACCTTCAGGATGTCGCCAATCCGAACTATTACCGGCTGCTGTACAACTACAATGAGGTGCCCAAGATCCCCTTTAACCATCGACACGTGCCGATGAGCGCTCCCGAGCAGCTGTGGATCAGCGACACCACCTTCCGTGACGGCCAGCAGGCGCGTACGCCCTACACCGTGGCGCAACACGTGCAACTGTTCAAGTTCCTGCACGAGCTGGGCGGCCCCAAGGGCATCATCCGTCAGGCCGAGTTCTTTCTCTACAGCGAGAACGACCGTGCCGCAGTGGAGGCCTGCCGGGCGCTGGGATACGAGTTCCCGGAGATTACCAGCTGGATCCGCGCTACCCGCAAGGACTTTGAGCTGGT
>JAAYED010000169.1 GCA_012728955.1 Chloroflexota bacterium | reverse complement strand
CGCCTTCTATCCCGGACCGTGCAGTTCTCAGCCTCTGCCCTCTCTGGGCTGTGGCGCGCCTGCAGCCGGGCGAGGCGACCTATGCCCCCATGTGCTACGCCGATGGCGGCCTCGTCGACGATACCTTTGTTTACCGTCTGCCCGACAGCTGGCTGCTGGTGGTCAATGCCGCCAACCTCAGTAAGGATCTGTCCTGGATGCAGTATCACGCACCCAGGCGCGGGGTCGAGATCGCCGATCGCTCTGAGGAGACGGCCATGCTGGCCTTGCAGGGCCCACAGGCAGCCGCAATCATGGACCTGATCGCCGAGGGAGACGTTTCTTCTCTGGCGCGAAACCGCATCGCCACCGTCAGCGTGCTGGGCGTGGAGCTGTTGGTCTCGCGCACGGGCTACACGGGCGAGGACGGCTTTGAACTCTATCTCCCTGCCGACAGAGCGGTGGAGCTCTGGAGGGGCATCCTGGCGGCCGGAGCACCCCTGGGCCTTCTGCCCATCGGCCTTGGCGCCCGTGACTCGCTGCGCTTTGAGCCCTGCTTTCCCCTGTACGGCCACGAGCTCGGTCCCGAGCTGACCCCTCTGCAGGCGGGGCTGGGCTGGGCAGTGGCCCTGCGCAAGGGCAACTTTATCGGCCGAGAGTCGCTGCTCAAGGAACGGGTGGAGGGAGTACCCCGCCGTCTGGTGGGATTTGAGATGGTCGAGAAGGGTGTGCCACGTCAGGGTATGCGGGTGCATGCCGCGGGTGTGGAGATCGGTTGGGTCACCAGCGGCCTTTTTGCACCCACGTTGGACAAGTTCCTGGGCATGGCCTACCTACCCCCCGATCTGGCAGCGGTGGGCACCGAGATCGCCATCGACATTCGAGGCCAATTGCGCGCCGCCCGCGTCGTTAAACGGCCCTTTTACACGCCGGCCTATCAGAACAGCTGAACAGGAGTTGCACATGGCTACGAACATTCCCGCCGATTGCCTGTATGCCGAAAACCACGAGTGGATTCGCGTTGCGGGTGACACCGCCCGCGTGGGTATCAGCGACCATGCGCAGGACGAGCTGACCGACGTCGTTTATGTCGAATTGCCCGAGGTGGGAGACAGCTTTGCGCAGGGCGCTCCCTTTGCGGTGGTCGAGTCGGTCAAGGCCGCCTCCGATGTGTTCCTTCCAGTGGCGGGCGAGATCATCGCCATCAACGAGGATCTGGCGGATACGCCAGAGGCCGTCAATGAGGAGCCCTATGGCAAGGGTTGGTTCGTCGAGATTCGCATCAGCAACCCGGACGAGCTGTCTTCTCTGATGACGCCAGAGGCCTATGCCGCCTATCTGGAAACCCTGGGCTGAGCTCCATGACCTATCTTCCTCTTACAGATCGAGAGCGCGTCGAGATGCTCGCTCGCATCGGCGTGCCCTCCACCGAGACGCTCTTTCAGGCCGTCCCGGAGGAGGTGCGCTACCCCGAGTTGCGGCTGCCCGCGCCGCTCTCAGAGCCTGAGATCCTGGCCGAGTTGCGGGCGCTGGGCGCCCAAAACGTCGCGGTCACCGATCGTGCCTGTTTTCTGGGTGCGGGTGCCTGCAACCACTTTGTGCCCAGCATTGTGGCCCACATCACCAGCCGCTCTGAATTCTATACGGCATACACCCCCTATCAGCCCGAGATCAGCCAGGGTACCCTGCAGGTTATTTTCGAGTACCAGACCATGATCGCCCGGCTCACCGGCATGGACGTCAGCAACGCCTCGCACTATGACGGGGCAACGGCGCTGGCTGAGAGTCTGATCATGGCCCAGGGCGTGGCCCGCGGGCGTCGTTCGAGGGCTGTGCTGGCCCCTTCGGTAAACCCCGTCTATCGGGAGGTGGCTCGCACTTACCTCCAGGGCACCGACGTCGAGATCATTGACGAAGGTTGCGGCGTTACGCCACAAGATTGGGCCGCCGCCGTGGACGACCGGACCGCCTGCCTGGTGGTGCAAACCCCCGACTTTTACGGGCGCATCTTGGACCTGAGGGGCATCGCCGAGGCGGTGCACGCTCGGGGCGCCTTGCTGATTGTGCTGGTTGACCCCATTTCGCTGGGCATGCTGGTGCCGCCCGGTGCGCTGGGCGCCGACATTGTCATCGGGGATGGTCAGCCGTTGGGCATCGGGCTCCAGTACGGTGGCCCGTACCTGGGCTTTTTCGCCTGCCGCGCCGAGCACGTGCGGCGCATGTCCGGTCGGGTGGTCGGTCAGACGGTGGATGTCGAGGGCAAACGCGGCTTTGTGATGACGCTGGTCACCCGCGAGCAGCACATCCGTCGGGAAAAGGCGACCTCCAATATCTGCACCAATCAGGGTTTGAACGTGCTGGCTGCGGCCGTTTATCTTTCGGCGTTGGGGCGCAGCGGGCTGTCGCAGGTGGCCAATCTGTGCTATCAGCGGGCCCACTATGCCGCCAGCGCCATCGACGCGCTGCCGGGATACAGCCTCGACGGGGACGGCCTGTTCTTTAAAGAGTTCGTGGTGCACTGCCCCCTGCCTGTTCAAGAGCTCAACCGGCGCCTGCTGGATGAGTTTGATATCATCGGCGGCCTCGACTTGAGCACCGTGGAGGCCGGGCGCGAGCGGGACATGCTGGTGTGTGTGACCGAGATGAACCCCCGGGCTCAGATCGATCGCCTGGTGGCGGCGCTGGCGGAGGTGGCGAAATGACCGAGCCGATCATTTACGAGCTCAGTGTCTCGGGGCGCAGCGCCGCGCATCTGCCGGCGCTGGATGTGCCCCCCAGCCCGCTGCCTCCCGCCCACCTGCTGCGCCGCGAGCTGGATCTGCCAGAAGTCAGCGAGCCGGACCTGATGCGTCACTATGTCCGTCTGTCGCAGCTCAACTACTCGGTGGATACAGGCATGTACCCTCTGGGCTCTTGCACCATGAAGTACAATCCCAAGGTCAATGAGGACGCCGCGCGCATCCCCAGCCTGCTCAACGTGCATCCACTTCAGCCCGCAGAGACCGCGCAGGGCAACCTGGCGCTCATGTACGGGCTGCAGCAGGCCCTCGCCGAGATCGGCGGCTTTGCCGGCAGCAGCCTGCAGCCGGCGGCGGGTGCACAGGGCGAGCTCACGGGCATTTTGATGATCCGTGCCTGGCACAGGGCCCGCGGCGATACCCGGCGCCAGGTCATCCTGGTGCCCGATTCCGCACACGGCACCAATCCCGCCTCCACCAGCATGGCTGGACTTCGCGCCGTCGAGATCCGCTCCGATGACAGGGGCAATGTGGATCTGGAGGCTCTGGCGCCGCACCTCAATGATCAGCTGGCCGGCATCATGCTCACGAACCCCAATACGCTGGGGCTGTTTGATGAACACGTGTGCGAGGTGTGCCGCCTGGTGCACGAGGCTGGCGGCCTGGTGTACGGCGATGGTGCCAATCTCAACGCTCTGATGGGCATCGTCAAGCCCGCCCAGTTGGGCATCGACGTGATGCACTTTAACCTGCACAAGACCTTTTCGACGCCCCATGGCGGCGGTGGCCCGGGGGCCGGTCCCGTGGGCGCCGGGGAGCGGCTGGTGGACTACCTTCCGGGACCGATCGCCGTGCGCAAAGAGGGACGCGAGGGTGACCAGGCGCGCTACACCCTGCGCATGCCCGCTCATTCCATCGGCCGGATGAAGGCGCACTATGGGCACTTTGCCGTGCTGGTGCGTGCCTATACCTACATGCGCATGCTGGGCGCCGAGGGCCTGAGGGCCAGCAGCGAGGCTGCGGTGCTTAACGCCAATTACCTGCAGGCGCTGCTGCGCGGCGTCTTTCCCCTGCCCCACGACCGGACCTGCATGCACGAATTTGTGCTGGAGGGCAGGCTCGCCGACGCTCCAGGAATCCGTGCGTTGGACATCGCCAAACGGCTGATGGACTATGGCTATCATCCGCCCACAAACTATTTTCCCTTGATCGTGCCCGAGGCGCTGATGATTGAGCCCACCGAAACCGAGAGCAAGCAGGAGCTGGATCGCTTTGCCAGCGCGCTGCGCTCCATCGCCGAGGAGGCGCGGCGCGAGCCCGAGCTGCTGCACAATGCCCCCATCAGCGCGCCGGTGCGTCGGCTGGACGAGGTCCGGGCGGCACGGGACCTGGTTCTCTCCTGGACACGGCCCACCCGTCCGGCCGAGGACTGACGACATGGAACGCGCAGCACCTGCGGAGGCTCCGCGGCTGTACCTCGTGGCGACGCCCATCGGAAACCTGGGCGACATCACCATGCGGGCCCTCCAGGTGCTGCGCGACGTTGATCTGGTAGCCGCCGAGGATACCCGTGTCACCGGGCGGCTGCTCAAGCACTATGACATTGCCAAACCGCTGGTATCCTTCTTTGAGCAGAACCAGCTGCGAGCTACCGAGATGCTCGTGTCCCGCCTCAAGGCCGGCGAGAGCGTGGCCCTGGTGACCACGGCAGGCACCCCCGGCATTTCGGACCCCGGCTATACGCTGGTGCGCCGCGCCATCGAGGAGGATATTCCTTTTACGATGATTCCGGGCCCGTCGGCACCGGTGATGGCGCTGGTGCTTTCGGGACTGCCGGTGCACGCCTTTACCTTTCGGGGCTTTGTGCCCCGCAAGCCCGGTCCCCGGCGACGCTTTTTCGAGGCCGACGCGGCGCTGCCTTATACGCTGGTCTATTATGAGAGCCCGCACCGCTTGGAGTCCTCGCTGCAAGAGGCGCTGCAGGTCTTTGGGGACAGGCAGGCGGCCCTGGCCAACGACATGACCAAGCTGTATGAGCGGGTCAGCCGTGGCACCCTCTCCCAGTTGATCGCCGAGGTTGCCGAGCGCCCCCCCATGGGCGAGTACGTGCTGCTGATCGCCGGGAGCGAGCAGGCATGAGCGAGGCGTGCGCGCTGCAGTCGCTGGTGGAGCATGTACGCGCCGCAGCGCCCTATCGTCATGTGGATACCGGGCTGGTCGAGCGTCTGGCCAGAGAGGCGCTGGCGATGGGCTTGTCCGGCAAAGACGCGCTCAAGCAGACCCGTCGGCGGCTGCATCAGGTGGCGACGGTGTATCAGGCCCGGCCTCAGTATCCGCAATGGCTGGAGCGGCTGCGTGCCGCCCGCCAGAGTGGCGATCCTGCGCTCCTTCGCGAGGCCTGCCGCACCATCATGGGCGCGCACCAGTCGAGCAGGGAGCGTTTGCCGATCCTGGAGCGCTTTTACAGCGAGATCATGCAGGGCCTCGCACCGGTGCGCTCAGTGCTGGACCTGGCCTGCGGGCTCGGTCCTCTGGCTGTCCCCTGGATGCCTCTGGCGACAGGGGCTCACTATTGGGCGCGGGACATCTTTACCGACCTGACGGACTTTGTTGGCGCGGCGCTGCCCCTGCTGGGCGTGCAGGGCGACGCAGCGACCGCCGATCTGCTGCAGGGAGTATCAGCGCCACGGGCCCAGGTGGCACTGCTGCTCAAGACGATCCCCTGTCTGGAACAGCTGGACCGCAACGTGGGACCGTGGCTGTTGCGTCAGGTTCCTGCAGAGCGCGTTGTGGTCACTTTCCCCACGTCCAGTTTGGGCGGAAGGCGCGACCGCGGGATGATCTCCAACTATCGCGCTCGGATGGAACAGATCTGCGCCGAGCTGCCCTGGCCCGTGCGTGAGGTTGTCTTTGCCAGCGAGTTGGCCTACCTGGTCGACAAGCGTGACGACGGACCAAAGGAGGACGTGCATGCCCTTTGAACCGCTCCGAGTCGGAATCCTCAGTGCGGCAGGCTGCGGCACGGCAGAGACGCAGGCCATCCAGCAGTGCGCGGCGGTGTGCCTGGTCGCCGCAACGGACGGCACGGCTATTGGCCACGGCGCCGCCGCACAACCTGAGGTGCCTGTCTGTTCTCAGAACGAGCTGCTCGCCCGCGAGGATCTGGAGGCAGTGTTGGTGGCCAGCCCGTTGCATTCCCGCGCGGCGCTGGTTCTCGCGGCCCTGCGGGCCGGGAAACATGTGCTGGCGGAGGCGCCTCTATCCGCCTCGCCTGAGGAGGTAGAGGAGCTGCGGTTGGAGGCACGGCAGACCGGCCTCTGGTTGGTGAGCCGGCGCCCGCTGGAGCACCAGCCTGCGCTGCGCTCCCTGCGGGAGCAGGTGGCACAGGGGGCCGTGGGCCAGCCCGCCATGCTGCACTTTTCCTGGGAGCTGCCCGCCGCAGCCAACTGTGCCGGACCGGGGGTCCCGCAAGGCGATGTGCTGCTGACCGTGGGCGTCCAGCAGTTCGATTGGCTGCTGGATCTGCTGGGCCCGGCGGAGCGGATCTATACCCGCACGGCCTCACGGGGCGAGGCTCAGGCCGGTGACTATGCTCTTACCAGCCTTCGCTTTGCCAGCGGTGCCATCGCCGAGGTG
>JAAYED010000168.1 GCA_012728955.1 Chloroflexota bacterium | reverse complement strand
GCGAGTGGGCTTTGTGGGGACGGCGGGCAACGATCTGGTGGCCGAACTCAAGCTGCGCTCGTTGCAGCAGTACGGGGTTGATCTCAGCCGCCTGGTCGTGCGGCAGCAGCCGGAGACGCAGCTCATCATGGTGTACGTGCACCAGGAAACGGGGGAGCGCGCTTTTGGCACGGTCAAGCGGGACCTGCCCCCTGCGCCCTTGCAAGTGGAGGAACTGGACCGCGACTATATCACATCGGCCAAGTACCTGCACCTGGACGGAACCCACGCGGAGGCCGCTTTGCAGGCGGCCCGCTGGATGCACGAGGCAGGCAAGCAGGTCTGTTTGGATGGCTCCAGGACGGACGGGCGGCCCATCTCACCGCAGATGGCCGCGTTGGTGGCCGAGACAGACATTTTGATCTGCGGGTCGGGCTTTGGTCGCTCGGTGACTGGCGAAAGCGATCTTTGGGCAGCGGGCGAAGCGATGCTGGCGTTGGGGCCGCGCCTCGTCGTCCAGACAGAGGGCGCGGACGGCAGCTATACCGTGACGGCGACAGAGCGGTTTCACGTCCCGGCGTTTGATGTGCCGGTGCTGGACACCACCGGCGCGGGAGACGTGTTTCATGGGGCTTTTCTGGTGGGACTGTTGCGCGGCTGGAGCCTCCGGAGCGTGGTCCTGTTTGCCACCGCTGTATCGGCCCTGAAATGCTGCAAGCTGGGCGGGCGCAGCGGCATTCCCACGTTCGATGAGGTGCTGGAGTTCTTGCGACAACGAGGCATTGACAACCTATAGGAAGCGGCGTGGCGTACGCCGGGCAGCGACACACACAGCACAAAGGCCATGCACAGGCCAAGGAGCACGCACATGGAACAGCGCGCGTTCGGGAATAGCGGTCTGACTTGTTCCGCTGTCGGGTTCGGCACATGGGAGATGAGCACCACGCAGTACGGTGCTATCGACGTGCAGGAGGCGTCCAACGCGGTAGCGGCGGCCATCGATCGCGGCATCACACTGTTCGACACTGCCGAGGTCTATGGCCCCTTTGTTTCCGAGGAGTTGCTGGGCAAGGCTCTGGGGTCGCGCCGCCGCGAGGTTGTGCTCGTGACCAAGGTGGGGTTCGTCTGTGAGGAAGGTAAGATTGGCCCGCGCAACTCGACTTTTCAGCATATCATGACTTCCACCGAGGGATGTTTGCGGCGGTTAAAGACGGATTGGATTGACCTGTTGCTGATCCACTGGCCAGATCACGATACCCCTTACGACGAGCCGATTCGCGCTCTGGAGGAACTGAAGCAGGCGGGCAAAATCCGGTATTACGGGGTATCCAATTTCGCCCCCGCTATGATGGATGTGTGCGAGCGGGCGGGGCATCTCACGGCGAACCAGATCGGGTATCATCTGTTCGACCGCCGTGTGGAGCCTGCGATCTTGCCCTATTGCCAGGCCCACGGCATCGGCTTTATGGCCTACGGCACGCTGGGATTTGGGCTGCTCACCGGCGCATTTACCTCTGAGACTGCTTTCAAGCAGGGGGATTGGCGCGCCGGGGGGCTGGCGTTCGGCCTGCCGTTGTTTCAGCGGGAGCATTTCCTCAAGGAATTGCGAGTAGTGGCGCGTCTGCGCGAGCTGGCTGCCAGATATGGTAAGTCGGTGGCCCAACTGGCTATCGCCTGGGTGTTGGGGCACCCCGCCGTTACGGTGGCCTTGGTGGGGATGCGCAACGTCCGCGAGCTAGAGGAGAATGTGGCTGCCGTCGACTGGAAGCTCACGCCGGAGGATCGCGCCGAGATTGACCGCATCTTTGCCGAAGAGGGGGTACCCACCTATCAGCAGGCCCAACAGGCTTTGTAGTCTACCGGTATCGGCTACACTCACACGAGGGAGGGCGAGATGGCTTCATTTCACAACAGAATCTTGCGAGTCAACCTGACGGAGGCCAAGATCACCGTTGAGGAGCCCGGACCGATCTATCTGCGGCGCTATATGGGTGGATGGAACATCATCGCTGACGTGCTGCTCAG
>JAAYED010000167.1 GCA_012728955.1 Chloroflexota bacterium | reverse complement strand
GCGCACACCCCATCCGCTCTGCCCACCCGCTCCACCGGCGGAACACCCCCCGCGGTGCCCGTGGGCGTCGCCCTCCGGGCAATGCGCACACCCCATCCGCTCTGCCCACCCGCTCCACCGGCGGAGTGCCCCACTCGCGGTGCCCGTGGGCAATGCGCACACCCCATCCGCTCTGCCCACCCGCTCCACCGACGGAGTGCCCCACTCGCGGTGCCCGTGGGCGTCGCCCTCCGGGCAATGCGCACACCCCATCCGCTCTGCCCACCCGCTGCACCGGCGGACCCCCCCCGCGGTGCGCACACCCCATCCGCTCAGCCCACTCCCAGCACCGGCGGAGCACCCCACCCGCGCCGCGCACACCCCGCCCGCTCCACAAGCCCGCTCCACCGACGGAGCCCCGCACTCGCGCCGCGCACACCCCATCCGCTCTGCCCACTCCCAGCACCGGCGGAGTGCCCCGTTCGCGCCGGACACACCCCATGCGCTCAGCCCAACCTCTCCACCGGAGGCCCCCCCGCGGTGCCCTTGGGCGTCGCCCTCCGGGCAATGCGCACACCCCATCCGCTCCACCCACCCGCTGCACCGGCGGAGCTTTCACACGCCATCGCTCTGCCGCCCAAATAGTTGGACGCCGGAGGGCGCCCCGGGCCCAAGATGGGCTACAATACCCCTGTCAGTGACGCAAGCCGGACCCGGCGCCCGCGGGCACCCCAGCGCAGGCGCTGGTCTCACCTGCGGACCGACCCAATCCATCACCGCGGTGCCCCACCGGCCGCCGCACAAGCCAGGGAGGAAGAAGCATGTCAGGCGATACCCCCTTTCTGCACGGCCAGACGGCCCGCCTCTGGGATGCCGCCGCCGCGCTCTATGAGCGCGACGCCCCCCGCGACACGGAGCGGCTGCGCAGCGGCTGGAGCTCGCTGCTGCCCCACGAGCAGCGCCTGCTGACGCCCCTGCTCCCCTGTCGGCGGGCGCTGCATCTGCAGTGCGCCGGCGGCAGCGACACGCTCTCCCTCTGGCGGCTGGGGGCGCAGGCGGTGCTGGGGGTGGACATCGCCCCGCGCATGGTGGCCGTCGCCCGCCAAAAGGCTCGCGCCCTGCGGGCCCCCGCCGGCTTTTGGTGCGGCGACGTGCTGGATGCCCCCGCCCGTCTCGATGGGCAGGCCGACCTGATCTACACCGGCAAGGGCGCCCTGCCCTGGATGATGGATCTGGTGGCCTGGGCGGAGGTGGTCGCGCGCCTGCTGGCCCCCGGCGGACGCCTCTTTATCCACGAGGGGCATCCGCTGGACTGGGTGTGGGATCCACAGGCCCCCACATACCGCCTCTCCCCCCGCACCGGCGACTATTTCCAGCGCCAACCGGTGGCCGACCGCTCCTGGCCGGCCAGCGCCGAGGTGGTGCAGGCCCAGCAGGATCAGGAGTTGCACGGCTATGAGCGCCAGTGGACGCTGGGCGAGGTGGTGACGGCGGTGGCCAATGCGGGCCTGCGCATCGAGCGGCTGGTCGAGCACCCCGAGACCTTCTGGGATCAATGGACGGAGCTGGATCCCGCCCTGCTGGCGCGATTGCCACACAGTTTCACGCTGATCGCCGTCCAGCCCTGAGGGGGAGGTCCCATGTACCACGTCTGCTGGCGCTGCGGCGCCTTTGCCGCCGATAAAGAGATCCTGCCCGATCCGGCGTATCCGGAGGGCGGCCACGGGCTCGCCATCTGCCCGGCCTGCGGGCACGCTCACCCCTTTCGCCGCTGGCCGCTGCTGATCGTGGGGGGCGCCAGTGGATCGGGCAAGACCACGCTGCTGCATCGCATGCTGCAGGAGCGATCGGCCCGGCGGGGACCGGCGGCGCTCCTGCTGGAGGCCGATATCCTCTGGCAACCGGCCCTGGATACCCCGCAGGATAACTATCGCGCCTTTTGCCAGAGCTGGGTACGGCTGGCGCTGAACCTGGGCCAGCAGGGACCGCCGGTGGTGCTCTTTGGGGCGGGACTGGGCGTGCCCGATAACCTGGAGGGGATCCCGGAGGTGCGCTGGTTCACGGGGGTGCACATCCTGAGCCTGGTGTGCGACGACGAGGTGCTGGCCGGGCGCCTGCGAGAGCGCCCCGCCTGGCGCGGCACCCGGGAGGAGCCCTTTATCGCCGCCCAGTTGCGCTTTAATGCGTGGAACCGCGCCCAGCGCGCCCTGCCGGATCCTCCTCTGACGCTGCTGGATACCACGGACGCAACGCCGGAGGATGCCGCCGCCGCCGCGTGGCGCTGGCTGGAGCGGGCGCTGCAGGTGTCCCCGGGGGGCTGATGGGCCCGACGCGGTGGCACAGCGGGGAGTGACGGATCAGTGAGCAAAGCGGGGGCGGCGGGCGTCCGCTCGGTCTCTGGCCAGTACTCGCCCACGGCCGGCGGACGGCGAGAGAGAGGCGCGACGGGGACGTGGCGGGCGCTGAGTCCTGGGCGTGCGCGCGGTCTCTCGCCGGCGCTGGCCCGCCCACGGCCGGCGGCGAGGGTGAGAGAGAGGCACGGTGGGCTCGCGGCGGGGGCGGACTCGTGGACATCCGCCCGGTCTCTGGTCAGGGGCTGTGCGCTGACGACTGCCGGCGACGAGAGACACGCAGGACCGTCTCGGGGCAGGCGCGGAATCGCAGCGGCCGTGCGGTCTGTGGCCGGCGCTGGCCCGCCGGCGGGCGGCGGCAATCCCAAGGGCTAATGGACCCGACGCACGGGCGCGGGATCGTGGGCGTCCGCTCGGTCTCTGGCCAGTACTCGCCCACGGCCGGCGGACGGCGAGAGAGAGGCGCGGCGGGCTCGCGGCGGGCGGCGGCGAGGGTGGTCACCTGCAGCGGCGACCCTGCAGAGAATCGGCCAGGGGCGCTCTGGCTCATCGAAAGGTCGTTGGTCGCTCCGCCAGTGCCAGCCTGAGCCGCTCCCCTGCCCTCACGCCAGGATCACGCGCATCGGGCCGAATTCAGTCCCGGTCCACAGGATCGGCGGGCGCCTCGCCTGCTGGGACACCGAACATTCAGCGCCGGTGCGCCAAGGGCGCCGCGCGGCGCACGTCGCGATAGCTGATCAGCCGCACCCCCGAAAGGCGGATGGTGTCGCGCAGGCTGACGCTGAGCAACGCCTCGCGGTTGGCCACCCGCGCCTCCCAGTGGGGCACCAGCGCCCGCAGCTCGGGGGTATCGCTGGCGGGATGGGCAATCAGCAGGTGCAGGCCGGGCGGCGTCTCGTCGATCATCCGTCGGGCCAGGGCCACCTGCCCCTCGGGATCGCGCAGGGGCAGCTCACGGACGCTGTCGAACACCGGCCAGCCCGCCGCCTCCAGCGCATCCACCTGATCCAGCAGGGCAGCGAGTCCATCCTCACTGGCGCCCAGCCGCAGCATATCCCCCCGGCGCATCAGCAGCGGCGGGATCCCCGCCTGCAGCGCCACATCCAGCCAGGGGGCAAAGAGCCGCGCATCCAGCGGGGCAAACATGTGCATGTCGATGTGCGAAATATCCAATCCAGCGGCGAGGGCGACCTCCAACTGGGCGCGCACCTCGGCTCGCACGGCGTCGGGCGAGGCGACGCCCCGCAGCTCCGGGCAGCGCCGCGGGAAAAAGCCCTCCGGATCCAACAGCCCCGTGGCCGGATCGCTGGTGGAGATGGGTCGCCAGCGGGAGGCGGTCCATTCGGCGGTGAGGGTGGCGTGCAGGCCCACGTCCCAGCCGGGGTGCTCGCGCAGCAGCGCGGCGGCCTGGGGGAACCAGGGGGCGGGCACCATCACGGCACAGGAGGTGACGATGCCAAAGGCCATCACCTCGGCCAGGGCCGGCAGCGTGGTGTGGCCCATGCCGATGTCGTCGGCGTGGATCAGCAGGGCGCGCTCATCCGCCGCAAGGCCCATGCGGCGCAGGGCCGGGTTGTGCGTCTTTGCCATGGTCTGCCTCCAAAAGATGCTGCGGGGACAGTAGGCCCGAGGGGGCGGGCTGTCAAGGCGCCGATGCGCTGGAAGGGGGTTGTTGCGCGCGATGGGCCCCCGCCTCCGCCCCTTGCCTCCGCCGTCAGGTCCGCCCACCTCCTGTTCCGCGCTGCCTGCCAAGCCTCCAGCGTCTCCCGTACCCCCGTCGGCAGCGCCTTTTCACCTGACCAGCCCTAGCATGGCGCAACCGACCCCGCGCCCGCGCTGGCTCCTCCAGTCGCGCAGGCTCGGCCCGCGCCAGCGCCACCAGCCCTGCCAACCCCTCCTGCAGCGCCTGCTGCGCCGCCTCTACCTGTCCCTGCAGCGTCTCCACCGTCGCCGCCTCGCTCAACTCTTCCACCACACCCCCTTGATTCTTCATCATCCCTGTGCTATCCTCTAGCTATGGATATCTCAGACTTTCCTGAGCGATTCGAAGACATGACTCTTCGCGGCCAGATCATTTTCGCCGCCATTGCTGACGTCTTTTACGGTGGCGACATCGAGCTGGCCTTTGCCTCGGCGCGTCAGAGTTACGCCGAGTTTATGGCAACAGCGCGTCAGCACACGGCTCAAGAGCCCCCGGAAGCACACCTGCAGCCTCGCACTCATCAGTAGCCGCTCTCCTTCAAGAGCAACCGAAAACCACAGCCTCCGTCCCATTCCTGGCTCGCTGAAACCAGCCCTGCTCTATCGAGTGCCACCTTTATGAGCTCAATTCCTCACGCTCTCTCTTGTGCGTTTGCCACCCAGAGCTCCACCAGTCGGTCATCCCGCACCGTCAGCCCAAGGGGTATCTCCTCCCGCCCGTGCGCCTGCGCCACCTGTCCCGCCAGCTCGCGGTTCACATCCGCCACCGCCGCCTCTCTCCACTCTTGCACCACACACCCTTGATGCTTCACCCGCTCTGTGCTACCCTGTGGCCATGGACGTACCGGGATTCCCCAAGCGAATTGAAGACATGACCCCTCGCGCACAGAGGATTCTGAAAGCCGTTGCCAACGTCTTTTACGGTGGCGACATCGAGCTGGCCTTTGCCTCCGCGCGACAGCGCTTTTCCAGGCTCAACCTGAATCCCGCCCAACAGCCGACCGCAGAGTCTCCCGAGGCTGACGTTCAACTCCCCTTTCCTCAATAGTCGCTCTCCTTCAAGAGCAGCCGGAACTCATATCCCCCGTGCCAGCCTCCATCAACGCAGGAAAAACCTGCCCGCTCAAGGGCCGCTCCTGCCAGATCACATCCTGTTGCTCGTTCCCCTTCGTTTGATACCCACAACTCCACCAATCCGTCATCCCGCACCGTCAACCCAAGGGGTGTCTCCTCCCGCCCGCTGCGCCGCCTCGACCTGTCCCTGCAGCGTCTCCACCGCCGTCTCTCTCCACTCTTGCACCACACACCCTTGATTCTTCATCATCCCTGTGCTATCCTCTAGCTATGGATATCTCAGACTTTCCTGAGCGCTTCGAAGACATGACTCCTCGCGCACAGAGGATTTTTGAAGCCATTGCGAACGTCTTTTACGATGGCGACATCGAGCTGGCCTTTGCCTCGGCGCGTCAGAGTTACGCCGAGTTTATGGCAACAGCGCGTCAGCACACGGCTCAAGAGCCCCCGGAAGCACACCTGCAGCCTCGCTTTCATCAATAGTCGCTCCCCTTCAAGAGCAACCGAAAACCATAGCCTCCGTCCCAATCCCAGCTCGCTGAAACCAGCCCCGCTCTATCGCGTGCCACCTCTATGAGCTCAATTCCTGACGCTTTCTCCTTGGCGTTTACCACCCAGAGCTCCACCAGTCGGTCATCCCGCACCGTCAGCCCAAGGGGTATTTCCTCCCGACCGCTGCGCCGCCTCTACCTGCCCCCGCAACGTCTCCACGGTCGCCTCGCTCCACTCTTGCACCACACACCCTTGATTCTCCATCCGCTCTGTGCTAGCCTGTGGCCATGAGTAACGAAGAGTTCCCTCGTCGGTTCCAAGATCACACACCCCGGTTTCAGGCCATCGTGACTGCCATGGCCAATGTTTTCTGCGACGGCGACGTTGAGAGACTCTTTGCCGAGTTGCTCGCAGACTATGACAGAATACAGGCCCAGCACGAGTCCCCCTCCACGTCTCCCCCCCACTGAGTCACGCATCCAACTTGGCTTTCGCCAGTAGTCACGGTCTTTGAACAGTAGCTGGAAAACACAGCCGCTCTCATACCTCTCTGACGCGCCACCCATTTGCGCTCGCCTGATGGCCTCTGAGAACAGCCGTCCACCGGCAATTCGCTCCGCCATCCCAGGGACCCAGAGCCCCACCAGTCGGTCATCCCGCACCGTCGGCCCAAGGGTTATCTCCTCCAGGTCGTGCTCCTGCGCCACCTGTCCCGCCAGCTCGCGGTTCACACTCCCCACCGCCGCCAGCAACGTGTCCAGCTCCTCATCCTTCAGCCTGCGCCCCAGGTCCCATATCAGTCGCCCCCCTGTGCCCTCGGCATTCGGCAACAGCAGCGCCATCGCGTCCTGGTCGTGATCCCGGCCCCACGCCCGGGCCATCTCCAGCACCGGCGCTGTCTCTCCCCTCACCCGTGCCTGGCACGACGGCTCCGGCCTCACCCCGCTCCCGGCTGAAGAAGCGTTTCGCGCGAGGGTACCTTGGAACAGAGAGGGGTAGAGCCTCTGCCAGGACGGGAACGACCTGGATCTCTGGCGTCAGCCGGTATGCGTCCCCATTGACTCACCCCAGAGGCGACTGCTTGTGTATCGTACGGTCCGGAACGCGCTTCAAGCGTCGGCCCCGAGTCATGGTGACAGGTCCTGACATCTGCCGGTAACAGGGCAGGCCTGACCGAGGGCTCAAGGCTGCGACATGACACGCTGCGGTGGGCCACAACCACCGGCCTGTTCATGTCCTTCAGTAAAGCCTTATGTCAAGCCAACCAATCGATCCCATACCAGCGCCCCTGCTGGTGTCCACCCAAACTGCCAGCGACGCAGTGGTTGCCCAGCAGTGGTCCGAGATCCAGGAGGGCATCCTCCTGTCCAGGAGCGATGGAGAGCCGAGGGCAAAGAGGAAACGCTTGTGAGGAAACAACAAGCCGACGCGTGTGTGTCAGCCTGTTTGGGGCCCCGTACACCCTGCGCGACGTGGGCATCTTCATACCAGACGCTTGCGCGCCTTGATCTTGAGAAGCGCCGTCTCACCCCAGAGCCGCTTATGGTATGGCATACCCGATACCATCGGTCCACGCTCGGCCTCGTCCTCCCGCCCCTCTGGCTCCACCATCTCCCTATCGCTGGTAGCCGCCCGCGCCCGTCAGCGCTGGACCGCCCACACCGCCAGTGGCTCTGCCAGCCTGGCGCAGCGCTCCGCGTCGATGCCGCGCACCCGCGGCGGCACCCCGTGGGCCAAGACCAGTGCGATGTGCGGAGGGCCCGCTGCGCATCGCACTTGTCACGCAGGACAAACCCGGGCACGGCAGGCACTCTCTCCCGGCGCGGCAAGCGGGCTCTGGAGAACGCCCGCGAGAGCGAGATGGACCGGAGTGGAAACAGCCATGAAGCCACCAGGTGGGACTCCCTAAACCCACATAGCCTTAGCTTGCGCTTTATCCGGCCGTAGATGAGAGTTTATCTCTACCTCTGGTGGCTTCACTGCGGCTATTAAAACACATCAGGAGAGGAATCGCAACCCTACGCCCGCCCCTCTGGCTCCACCATCGCATTCTCACCGGTGGCCGCCCGCGCCCGTCAGCGCTGGAGCGCCAACGCATTCAGGTTCTCTGCCAGCCTGGTGCAGCGCTCCGCGTCGATGCCGCGCACCCGCGGCGGCCGCCCCGTGGGCCGAGACCAGTGCGATGTGCGGAGGGCCCGCTGCGCATCGCCCTTGTCACGCAGGACCAACCCGGGCACGGCAGGCACTCTCTCCCGGCGCGGCAAGCGGGCTCTGGAGAACGCCCGCGAGAACGAGATGGACCGGAGTGGAAACAGCCATGAAGCCACCAGGTGGGACTCTCACCCCCACGTGGCCTTAGCTTGCGCTTGATCCGGCCGCAGCCGAGAGCGTCTCTCCACCTCGGGCGGCCGCACCACCACGGTACCGCCCGGATCTGGTGTCGACGCAATCGGTGGGGAGTGCGGCCACCAGCACCCTGCGAATCCCCCAGAGGCCGGTGCACCGCCACGGGCCTGGAGGAGTACGTCCTGACGGCGGCGCCGTCACTCTTGCCCAAAGGGCAGCGCCCTTGCGCAACCCCCTTCACAGCCCCAACGGCATGGGGAGTACGTCCTGATGGCGGCGCCGTCACTCTTGCCCAAAGGGCAGCGCCCTTGAGCAACCCCCTTCACAGCCCCAACGACATGGGGAGTACGTCCTGACGGCGGCGCCGTCACTCTTGCCAAAAGGGCTGCGGCCTTGCGCAACCCCCTTCACATCCCCAACGACATGGGGAGTACGTCCTGACGGCGGCGCCGTCACGCTTGCCAAGAGGGCTGCGGCCTTGAGCACCCCCTTCACAACCCCAACGGTATGGCGAGTACGTCCTGACGGCGGCGCCGTCACTCTTGCCAAGAGGGCCGCGCCCTTGAGCACCCCCCTTCACGGCCCCACGCGTGGCAGTACCTTTCCGCCGGAGGTGGCTGCGCCGCAGTCTGCCGTGCCGCAAGCAGCGCGGCATCAGGGCCCCTGTCCCGCCGCCACCCAGCCTCCCCTGTTGCGGCGGGCCCCGCCCGGCGCTAGACTGTGGCCATTCCCCCGAGGAGGTGCAGCATGGCCGACGGACGCCCCAACGTGATCGTTTTTCTCACCGATGACCAGGGCTATGGCGATCTCTCCTGCATGGGCAACACCGATTTCGTCACGCCGCATCTGGATGGCCTCGCCGCCAGCGGGGTGCGTTTCACCAACCACTATGCCAACAGCCCCGTCTGCTCCCCCTCCCGGGCGGCGCTGCTTACCGGTCGTTACCCGGGGCACGCCGGCGTGCGGGCGATCCTGGCGGGGCACCGCACCGCCACCGGTCTGCTCCCCGAGGTGCCCACCCTCTCCAGCCTGCTGGCGGGCGCCGGCTATCAAACCGCACTGATCGGCAAGTGGCATCTGGGCCTGGCGCCCCAGTGCCGCCCCCATCGCCACGGCTTTCAGCACTGGTTCGGTTTCATGGCCGGATGCGTCGACTACTATTCGCACATCTTTTACTGGGGTCAGAAGGGCGGCACCGATCCCCTGCACGATCTGTGGGAGGACGACCGGGAGGTCTGGCACAATGGCGCCTATCTCACCGATCTCATCGCCGAGCGCGCCGTGGCCTGGCTGCGTGCCGCCGCCGCCCGACCGGAGCCCTTTTTCCTGTATGTGCCCTGGAACGCGCCCCACTATCCCATGCACGCCCCGCAGCGTTATGTGGATCGCTTTCCGCAGCTCAGTCCGGATCGCCGCATCATGGCGGCCATGCTGAGCGCGGTGGACGACGGGGTGGGTGCGATCCTGGCCGAGCTGGAGCGCCAGGGCCAGCGCGAGAACACGCTTGTGTTTTTCATGTCCGACAATGGCCCCTCCCGCGAGGCGCGCAACTGGCTGGATGGCACGCCCGATCCCTACTATGGCGGATCGGCGGGGCTACTCAAGGGCCACAAGTTCAGCCTGTACGAGGGGGGGATCCGGGTGCCGGGGATACTCTCCTGGCCGGCCCGGGTGCCCGCGGGGCAGGTGCTGGATGCTCCGGTGGCGGCGATGGATCTGCTGCCCACGGTGCTCGGCGCGGCGGGCATCGAGACGGAGGGCCTGGAGCTGGATGGGAGGGATCTGTGGCCGTTGCTGACGCGGGGGGAAGCCGGACCCGAGCGCGACCTCTTCTGGGAGATGGATGATCAGACGGCGCTGCGACGGGGACGCTGGAAGCTGGTGCTGAACGGGCGGCTGGTGGAGGGCGCGCCGGTACAGGACGCCGTGCACCTGAGCGACCTGCTGGTGGATCCGGGGGAACGGGTGAACCTGGCGGATCGGCAACCGCAGCTGACGGCCGAGCTGACGCGGGCGGCCCTCGCCTGGCGGGAACGGCTGGAGGCACGCTGGGCCACTGAGCGCGCCCGGAGAGAGGCGGCGGACGGGCAGGCGCTCTGCTGAGGTGCAGAGCGTCAGGCGCAGCAGCATGGTTCGCGGCAGCGCTGGCCGAGGCCAGCGCGAACGTAACTGTCGCATCCGATCGCCGATCGCGGGCCGCCAGCGACCCGATCTGGCGCTGAGGGGCGGCCACGGCCAGAGAAAGAGAGGCCACCAGCGACAGGACCGGTCGCACGCGCCGGGGCCTGTGGCGGCACGCACGCAGCGAGGCATGGGGCGCCGTTGGCAGACGGCGCGGCGAGCCCCCAACCGCGCGCCCCGCAGGTGCGCGCCCTGCCGCAGCAAAGGGCATAGCGGGAGGCGCCGAGGGATACACCAGGCGCTGCCAAGGCATGCACGCGCCCGCGGTCAGCCACCCGCTGCCACAGGCGATCCCCAACATCACTGCCGCAGCGGTAACCTTCACACCCCCGCGGCACGGGCGTTTCAAACAAGTCAGAGGGAGCGAGGGACCTCCGGTCCGCCCTGCACCACCGCCCTGCCCCGCAACCAACGGCCTTTCGCCGCCGCTCAGCGGCACGCACGCTCCAAGCCATGGAGCGCTGCCGCCAAGGGCCGGGTTGAGCCCGCAACCGCGCGTCCCGCGCCGCAGTAGACGCCCTGGGACGGAGCAGAGGGCCCAGCGGGAGGCGCCGAAGGATGCACCAGGCGCTGCCAAGGCACGCACGCGCCCGCGATCAGCCACCCGCTGCCACCGGCGATCCCCAACATCACTGCCGCAGGGGTAACCTTCACACACCCTCGGCACGGGCGTTTCAAACAAGTCAGCGGGAGGGTGAAACCTGCGGCCCGCCCTGCACCACCGCCCTGTCCCGCAACCAACGGCCTTTCGCCAGACGCTCGGCGGTACACCCGCTGCAGCAGGACGCACCAGGCAAAGCCGACGCATCCAACACCGTTGGCGGCGACGGGCGAACGCCCACATCCAAGACACAGCAGTGGCCCAGCGGGAGGCGCCGAGGGATAATCAGGGCATTGCCAAGGCACGCAAGCGCCTGTGGCCAGCCGCTCGGCGGCACGCACGCTCCAAGCCATGGAGCGCTGCCGGCAGGCGCTGGGCTGAGCCTTCAGCAGCGGGACGCCCGCCAGGCAAAGCCGACGCGTCCAACACCGGTCGCGGCGACGGGCGAACGCCCACATCCAAGACACAGCCGTTGCCCTCGCCAACCCGCTTCCCGCGCGCTGGCGAGTCGCTCGGGGTCCCATCCGCTGCTGCAACGCGCCCTGCTCCGCCGGCACCTGCAGAGTATCGCCAGGGAAGCCACCGCTCAGGTGCAGGCCCGCTGCGCAGAGGGCGGGCTCACACTCGCGTCGGGATGGGCACTGTCGCGCGTGCACGGAGGAACGCGGCTCAAGGGGCGCTGCACGCCAGGCAGGCTCCGGCGCCCGGCGGTCCTTCCGCGATGAGCACTCGCGTGGGGATGGGCGCTGTAGCGCAGGCACGGAGGAACGCGGTTCAAGGGGCGCTGCGGACAAGGCAGCCTCCCGCGCCCGGCGGTCCTCCCGCGACGAGCACTCGCGTGGGGATGGGCGCTGTAGCGCAGGCACGGAGGAACGCGGTTCAAGGGGCGCTGCGGACAAGGCAGGCTCCGGAGCCCGGCGGTCCTCCCGCGACGAGCACTTGCGTGGGGATGGGCGCTTTAGCGCGGGCGCGGAGGAACGCGGTTTGAGGGGCCCTGCAGGGCAGGCAGGCTCCGGAGCCCGGCGGTGTTCCCGAGGAGCGCTCGCGTCGGGAAGGGCGCTGTCGCGCGGGCACGGAGGAACGCTGTGCACAGTGGGCCGTCCCAGCCGTGCCGCGGCGGCAACCCCCGCTGCGGCGAGGGGCGTGTCCATCGCGCCCCCTCGCCGCAGCGAAGGAACATCGGCAGGCGGGCGCCGTCCGCGCCCCGCCTCAGGAGCGCACGGGCCAGTAGACGGTATAGCGCTGGTCGGTGATGGCGTGCAGGGGCAGAAACCGCGTGCTCTGCCGCTGGCCCACCGTGCGCCAGCCCGGCCGCCAGAAGGCCCACTCGCGCTCGTTATCCGGCGCCAACAGCGCCTCGGGACCGGCCGGATCCCCCACCAGCGCCTCATCCCCCTCGCTGAGGCCCGCCAGCACCGTGGGACCGTACATGAATGCCACGCGCCCTGGGTCATCGGGCAGGGGCTGGGTGGTGAGGGCCATGGGCAGGGTGAGCCGCACATGATCGTCGTGCCAGCGGCCCTCGATGGCGATCGCCTCGGAGGGGCCCGTCTCCAGCGGGAACTCGGCGCCGTTGATCGCCAGCGTGCCGCCCTTGCCCGCCAGCCACCAGGGCACCCGCAGGCGCAGGTCCAGATCCACCGGCGCGGGCGCCTTGAGCGTCAGATCCACCACCAGCGCATCGGGCCGGGTCACGCGCCCCGTCTGCGGATCGAGACGCAGCGTTACCTCCAGCGGCGTGCCATCCTGCTCCCAGCGCAGCACCGAGGGGATGTACTGGGCCACGGTGAACCCGGGCCGACCGTCCTCGCTGGGGCCGCTGTAGTAAATGGCGTCGGGGTAGAGGGTGTGGGCCTGCACCAGCGACCCGTGGCAGCACCAAAAGTCGTGGGTGGCCGAGCCCCAGGCCTTTTGCGCGCCCGGCTCCAGGGGCAAAAAGTAGGCGATCATGCCGGTATCGGGATGCTGCTGGGCCCACACCCCGTTGATCAGGTTGCGTTCCCAATAGTCGGCATAACGCGGATCCCCGGTCCAGCGCCAGAGGTACTCGGCCAGGCGCATCAGGTTGTAGACGGTGCAGTGCTCTTGATTTTTGTCGCCCAGCCGCGCGGCCTGCTGGTGCGGCGGGCTCCAGATTTCGCCACAGGTCTGACCTCCCGTGGCATAGGCGCCGCGGCGGGTCACCGCAAAATCCCAATAGGCCTCCACGATGGCGCGCCAGCGCTCCTCGCCGGTGACCTCCCAGGCGCGGGCGGCCCCCTGAGCCTCGGGGATGGTGGTGTTGGCGTGCCAGTTGGTGAGGGCGTCCTCGCCGGCCAGCAGCCGATCGAAGAGCCGCGGCCGATCGTAGCGGCGGATCAGATCCAGATGCTGCTTTTCGCCGGTGAGGGCATACAGATCGGCCCAGGCCTCCAGCATGCCGCCGGTCTCTACATCCAGAATGTCATCCAGCTGCTCCCGGGAGAAAGGCTCCGTCCAGCGATGGAACCAGTCGGCCCAGCGGGCGGCCACCTCCAGCGCCTGCGCGCTGCCGGCGTAACGGGCCATATCCAGCAGGCCCATCAGGGTCTTGTGGAGCGTATAGTGCGGCGCCCAGACGGGCTTGTGGCGCGCCACCCAGTCCAGATAATGGCGGGGGATCGAACCGGCCCAGCCATCGCCATTCTCCGCCTGGCAGCGAGCCAGCTCGGCCACGATCTGATCGGCCTTGCCGCGCAGCTCGTGATCGCCGGTGTTGGCGCTGCGCCGGGCGGCGGCGGAGAGCCAGTGTCCCAAAAAGTGCCCGCGCAGCTGGCAGGTGGGCGTCTCCCAGCCCAGGTGGGTATCGGGCGGGATCTCGCGGGGCGCCCACAGGCCCGCCTCCAGATAGTGGTTCTGCAGCAGGTTCTCGGTGCGCAGCGAGAGGAGATAGCGCTGGTTGAGATCGGCGCGTCGGGCACACTCGGAGGGCAGCAGCGAGACTCGATCCAGCGGCATGGGCGCGAGGGCTTGGTCGGGCATGGTACCTCCCATGGGATGGCCTCGGGCGGGCGCCGCTCAGCGATCGGCCGAGGGGCAGGGATCGGCGCACAGGCGATAGACCCGGGCGGCGGTGCCGTAAAAGAGATCGGCACGCTCGCTGGGGCTGTAGCAGGCCGAGAGCCGCTTGAAGGCGTTCCACATCACGCCGTAAGAAAAGGACATCTTGTCCACCGGAAAGTTGCTTTCGAACATGCAGCGGGCGGGCCCAAAGGTGTCGATCACATAGCGCACCCAGGGCTCCAGGATGGCTGCCAGCTCCTGCGAGTTGGGCGGCGTGGGGCGCTGGGGCATGCCCAGGTTGGCGTTGGGCTGGCCCAGCCCGCCCACCTTGACCACCGTGTTGGGCAGCTCGGCCAGGCGCTGCAGCGCCCCGCGCCATTGCCAGGTGGCCTGCTCGCGCCAGTCGGCCCAGGGGCCCAGCGCCAGCGGAGCGCCGCAGTGGTCGATGATGATGGTGGTATCGGGATTGTCGCGGGCCAGCAACACCAGCTCGGCCAATTGCGGGTGATACTGCCAGGTGTCCAGCGAGAGGCCGTACTTTTTCAGGCGGGAGACGCCCTCCCGATAGCGCGGATCGAGATAGCGACCGGGGGGCTGGTT
The DNA here is from genome assembly GCA_012728955.1 of Chloroflexota bacterium. Classification (GTDB taxonomy): domain Bacteria; phylum Chloroflexota; class Anaerolineae; order UBA1429; family UBA1429; genus JAAYED01. Next base: position 2,764 of record JAAYED010000167.1, on the reverse strand, counting down.
GCGATAGGAGGCGATGCCAGGCGAGACGTCCCAGGCGACGCCGTGGCGGATGCCACGCACGCGCCCCTGGCCGGCGGCGAGGTGCGCCTCCAGCACCTCGTCCACGGCCGCGCCCAGGGCGAGGTTGGCGTGGGCCACAATGGCCTCGGCCACGCGCACCGGCCCACCGGCTGCCGGGGCCGTCTCGCGGACGACAAACTCGGTCTCGCCCACGGGGCGGAGCGCCTCGGGCCCGCTGGTGCGGTTAAAGGCGTTGCACTCGATGAACACGGTGCTGACGATGTTGTGGCCGCTGGCCAGATCGGCCTGCAGGTCGGCCAGGCGATAGGGATCGCCGGGGCGCTCCCAGAGGTGGTGGTGCGGATCGCAGATGGGGAGCGCGGGCTCGAGGGCGGGCTCGCGGACCAGGGAGAGCCACTCGGCGGGATTGGGCATGGGAACCTCCGAAAGGGTTAGAGACTGGGATTGTGGGGCCATGATACGCGGGGATGGCCGGCGGGCGCAAGCGGGGGGAGGGGCCGGCAGCGGTCGGCAGCGCCGCCGCGAGGCGGCGGGCGCCGCTGCCCGCGGAGGAGGACGTCCCGCCGCCGCGGGAGGGGCACCGGTGTATGTACGGCCCCACGGCGTGCCGGGTTCCGCCCGTGCGAGGCACTCGCGGCGGCCGGCGGCGACCAAATCGCCGCTAGCCTGGGCCTCCGCCCCCGCAAGTCGCTTGCCGATACGCCGGTCTGCGGAGCAGGACGTCCCGCCGCCGCGGGAGGAGCACCAGCGGCAGTCCGGGCGACCACGTGCCGGGTTCCGCCTCCGTACGCGAGACACTGGTGCAGGGAGACGAGAGGGCTGCAGCCGTGGCGCGTGAATACAAAGAAGAGTGACGGCAGATGAGCACCGTTGACACAGGGTTCACCTGTTGGTCATGATGCGAGAGTGAGTTGTTGAGTGTCTGAGTGGCAGAAGACGTTTATGCTGACAGTGATCAGTACATATATTATGAATACTTGGGATACAAATGCTATAAAGATTCATAATTCTCTTGACAAACATTACTAGTGTTACTAAATTGACGATATAGTGGCACACTTCCATCTGATAAAATATCTACGGAGGCAAATATAACAGGATACAAACTAACAATGAAACAGGACAAAGCACGAGCCGCATAAGCAATGCCAAGGTAAGCCGCGTGTGGAGACAACACACAATGGGAGGAATGTCATGGCCGATCTCATTAGCCGCCGCTCATTTCTCAGGTTGGCGTTAACTGCTCTTGCTGGAACGGTGGTAGCAGCGTGTCAACCATCGCCAACGACTCCACCAGAATCAGTTGAAAAAGCTGGGGGCGTCAATGTTCCTGCTGAGCCCGCCGACAAGGAGGAGGTGACGCTTCGCTGGGGCAGTTGGTCTGTTGGGAACGAAGCTTTTACGGCGTTGGCCGATAGTTTTCAGGAGAACAACCCTGGCGTAAAGGTGGTGCAAGAGGCAGCGCCGTGGGCACAGTACTGGGACAGACTACAGGTCCAGATGGCAGGGGGCGAGGCTCCGGACATTCAGTGGATGAGCGGAGCGATGTTCCTGAACTTTGTTGAGAAAGGGTTCTTCCTGGACCTTACGCCCTATTCAGATGCTGATGGTCTCACGCTAGATGAATACTTTACCCAAGCAGATGTGTTTACATACCAAGATCATGTCTACGCGTGGCCATGGTTCCATACGGTATCAAGTGGTTGGTATAACAAGGAATTGTTCGATGAAGCAGGTGTTGACTATCCGCCAACTGACTGGCAGAACACTTGGTCATGGGATGAGTTCCTGGAGACCGCAAAGAAGCTGACAAAAACCAGAGATGATGGGCGTCAGCAGTACGGTGTCGTAGTCTCAAATGCTTTTGAACAGTGCTGGGGTTCCTTTATCTGGTCAAACGGTGGGGACGTTATCAACAGCGAGTTTACTCAGACCACCATGGATAGCCCAGAGGCAATTCAAGGTCTTTCCTTCGTAGTTGATCTCGTTCAGAAATACAAGGTAGCACCGGAGCCCGGCGATCCCTCAGCGTTCATCGAGGGGATGCCTGGGCCCTTTGAGGCTGGACTCTGTGCTATGGAGATTAACAGCAGTGCGCTGACCATGAAGTACAGCAAGATAGAGCAGTTCACACCGAGCGCCATGTGTCTGCCAGTCGCGCCCGGTGGAGTTTCGGCATGCAGCTTTAACGGTAACCCCAACTCAATTGCAAAATCCAGCCCTAATCCCGATGTCGCCTGGGACTTTATTACGTACCTGGCTTCGCCCGAGGGAATGCGTTACTTTGCCGAAGAGAAAATTACTGTTCCGGCGAACATCGAGATCGCCAAGACAGTGTACGTGTCGAATCCTCCGCCCCTCAACTTGGATGTGTTCATCAAGGCGATGGATATAGAAAAGTACAATGACCTTCGATTCCACAGGCTCTGGATGGAGTGGGTGAACGCAATTCAGGCACCAATCGATCTGGCGCTGGTGGGTGAGACCACTACCGAGCAGGCCTGCCAGATGGCGACGGCTGACGGAAATGAAGTCCTGTCTCGAGTATAAGCACGAATAGCCTCTCGTGTCACTCTTGACGCCGTGTATGACTGGGCATCGCGCCCCACAGCGAACACGGCGTCAAGAGTGTGAAAGGACAAATCATGTCATTAGTGTCGCAGGCGTCCGGAGAACCTGCTGCAAGAACCAGGGTATCTGCCAGAAGGGTACGACAGAACATAGAAGGCTACATTTGCATCGC
>JAAYED010000166.1 GCA_012728955.1 Chloroflexota bacterium | reverse complement strand
GCGGCAATGCTTGCGAAAGGGCATCTGCCAGTAACAGTTAAAGGCACTGCCCGGATTGACGCATACCGCCAGCGAGTTGACCGGCGCATACTGGCCCCAGCCACAGGCGAAAAAGTCGCCCACCGGGCTTTCCACCGAGGGATTCTCCTGCCCGTCCCAGTAGATGCGCAGGATGCTGTAACGCCAGTTGCCCGTAGCGGTCATCCAGATCTGCTGAATGGCCCCCGGGCCGGCGATGTCTGCCAGCTCAAAGGCTTCGCCGGGCCCGATGCGCACCGAGGGCGAAAGCTTCCAGCCTTGCCCCAGATCACGCGCGGCATCGGCGCCGGTGCCATCGGTGGCCATGCCGCCCGCAGAGGCCTTGCCGCTGAAATTCTCCGGGCTGATGCTGCGGCTCTGGGCATCCGAAAGGCGAGCCAGGTTACCGAGATGGAGATCCAAACCGTCAAAGAGCGCCATGTCCTTTGCCTCCCAATTCGATCGCCAGAGACCGGTTCAATGTGCCTCGTCGGGCCGGGCAAACCCCGCCCGAACGATCAGGCTCCCTGTGGAGCCCCCATCGCCAGGGCCAGTGCCATGTAGCCGGCAGTGGCCTCAAACAGCTGCTGGACCGAGATGCGTTCATCCTTTACGTGGGCCATAGCCGGATCACCTGGGCCAAAGCCGATGCAGGGCGCGCCTGCTGCATACAAAAAGCCGCCATCGGTAAAAAAGGTCCACACGTCCACCGGCACAGCACGCCCCAGCGTCCTCTGCAGCGCCCTCTGTGCCTGCAGCACCCTGGGGTCATCGGCGGCGATCCAGAAGGGGGTGCCGGCGTGCTCCACCGTCTGGGACATGCCGGTGTAAGACTCGACCTTGCGGCTCGCCAGGCGTACCTCCGCGGTGATGCCGGGCTCCAGACAGCGCGCGATGAGCCCGTCCAGCAGGTCACGGGCTGCCTGCAACGACTCGCCCGGAGCATTGCGCCAGTCGAGATGCACCGAGGCGGCCGCAGGGATGACGTTGCTGCTGGTTTGATCCACATGGAGCAGCGTCGGAACGGCGGTGGTGTCCCCAAAGTCGCTGTCCTGCGCCATGGGGGCCTCGTCCAGCGCGGTGATAAAGCGCGCCAGCGCGTGGTTAGGGTTACACCCCAGATGAGGTGCGCTGGCGTGAGCCGAGCGTCCGTGAAAGGTGACGATGAACTCGAAACGGCCACGATGACCGCGCCGGAGCGTGTTGCTGGAGGGCTCGCCGATTATGGCGATGTCGGGCAAGCGGCCCCGGCTGAGAAAGCGCGAGCCCAATCCACCGATCTCTTCGCCCACCACTGCCGCGAGCAGCACGTCACCGGGCGGGATCAGCCCGGCCTGATGCAGCAGCCCCAGCGCATATACCTGGGCCGCCACCGATCCCTTGTCGTCCGCAGAGCCGCGGCCCCAGATGTGCCCCTCTGCCAACTGACCGGCAAAGGGAGCGTATGTCCACAGGCCAGGATCGCTGGGATCCACAACGTCCAGATGGGCGTGAAGCATGGTCTGGTGGCGCGAGGCGCCCGCCAGGTGCCCCAGCACGTTGCCCGAGGCATCCACGGCTGTATCGCCAATGCCCAGAGTGTGCAGCTCGGCCTCCACCAGCGCCGCCACAGCAGCCTCATCGCCGGTGAGGCTCGGTACGCGCACCAGCCGCTGCAGAAAATCCACAATCCGATCGCCAGCCGCCTGCACCAGGGGCATCAGCCGAGCCCACGGGGCGTCAAGGCTCACCCGTTCCTCCATCAACACCTCACTGATCGTTGTCGTTCAGATCAATAATCTGAAAGCCGTAAGCATTGAGCACCGTTGTGTCCTCAAACTGGGTGCACTGCGTTTCACCACGGTACAGATGAATGTGTCCATGGATGAGGTAACGAGGGCGGTAGCGGCGCATGAGCGGGACAAAGGCATCAAAGCCCCGGTGGGCGGGATCGGCCTGGTCATGGATGCCCCGTGGCGAGGCATGGGTGATAAGGATGTCGAGCCCACGCCCATAGCGCCGCTGATTGTAGGCCAGCCGCGGCGTCATGCGCCATACGCGACGGTGCATTTCTCCCTGGCTGTACTGGTTTGCCTCGTTGTTGTAGCGCACCGAACCGCCCAAACCACCGATACGCAGCCCCCGAAAGGTGATGATGCGCCCGTCGATGTTGGTCGACCCCTCAGGATCCTTACGATACTGCCCATCGTGGCCCAGAATGCCGTCTCCAGCGGGGGCGTGGTTGCCCGGCACGTGAAAGGTGGGCTTGCCCAGTTGTGTGACGATGAACTCGATATAGTCAAAGGGCAGATCGCCACAGCACAGCACCAGGTCCACCTGGTGAAACCTCTCAGGCACGTGGGCCGTGTACAACTGGGGAGCGATAACGTCGGCGATGGCCAGTATACGCATGGTGCTCAAATCCACAGGCAACGTTGCATGGGTATGAATTCACCTGTCGGGCAGGGTCAGGATGATCAGGAGGCCGGCGGCTCCTCAAGGCGGATCCAGCCACGCCTGAGCCCCACCATCACCGCCTCGGTGCGCGAGCCCACCTGCAGTTTGCCAAAGATGTTGGCCATGTGCGACTGGATCGTCCGCGGACTGACGATCAGCTTTTCGGCGATGTCACGGTTGCTCAGGCCTTCGGCTGCCAGCCGCAGCACCTCCAACTCGCGCACGGTGAGCATCTCTACATCCGGATTGCCGTTCTGGCCCGCACCCAAGGCCACGCGGTCCAGCACCTTGCGCGCAATAGCCGGATGGAGCACGCTCTCGCCCTCGTACACGCGGCGCACGGCGTTGACCAGCTCGCTGCCACGCGAATCCTTGAGCAGATAGCCTGCCGCGCCGGCCTGCAGGATGGCAAAGACGTACTCGTCATAGTCATAGGCGGTAAACACCAGCACAGCGGTGCGCGGTGCGCGCTCCTTGATGCCTTTGGTGGCCTCAATGCCGTCCATCACGGGCATGCTCACATCAACCACGGCCACGTCGGGGCGATGCTGATCCGCAAGCGCAACGGCCTCCTCGCCATCACCCGCCTCGGCCACCACCACCAGGTCGGGCTCTCGTTCAAGGATGCGCCGGGTGCCCTCGCGCACTACCGCATGATCGTCCGCCAACAGAATCCTGATCGCTGCCACGCTCAACCCCCACGCCGTACCGGGATAACATGGCAGTATCATAGCGGACCTTGAGCTGGATTGCCAGTGACTGGCTGCGATGTGCTCGCTGGGGATCATCCGCGTTACGAGGCACGGGCGCACAAAACGACGAACTCTATCCGTTCGCCGCCCACTGCGAAGGATAGAGTTCGTCTTACCAAGGAGGAGAAGAAGTGCTGCACCCGCCTCGACGGGATGCTTTCCACTTGCGAGCAGAGACTGCTCTACTCTGGCTGCACTATACCCGGTGAGCCTCCGCCAATGCATCCGCAGATCAGACTATTTATGACTAGGCATTTGCACGCACACAAGGTGCCTAGCTCTCCTGCCGGAGAATGGGGGTGAGGGGGATGACCACGTGCACCGTGGTGCCCGCATTGGGGGAGGAGTGAATGGTGGCGCGCCCACCAAAGAGTCGGGCGCGTTCATGGATACCGATCAGCCCCAGGCGCCCGGTAGCCAGCATCTTGCCGGGATCATCAGGCACCTCAAAGCCCACCCCGTCATCGGCAACGATGAGCTCCAGACTGTCCTGGTGGTACACCAGGCGTACGCTTACATGCTGCGCCTGGGCATGGCGCCGCACGTTGCTCAGGCTCTCCTGTGCCAATCGGTAAAGCCCGGTCTCCAGCTCGGGCAGCACGGGGCGGGGCTCGCCCTCGACCGTCACGATGATCTCGAAACTCTCTTCGCGGGCGAGGCTGCTGCCCATGATCTCCAGTGCGCGGGGCAGGCCCAGTTCTTCCAACAGCGGGGGACGCAGGTCCCGGGTAAAGCGCCGCACCCCGCGCAGGATGTTATCCACCATGTTGCGCACGCTCTCCAGCTGCACCTTGATCCGGACGTCCTGGGCGGCATCCTGCACATCCTCGATGCGCCTGCCGAGGATGATCAGGTCCTGGGCGGTCTCGTCGTGCAGATCACGGGCGATGCGTTTGCGTTCCTCCTCCTGGCTGCTCAGGATAGAGACCACATAGCGCTGGATGTCACCCCGATAGCGCTGCAACTCGGCCACCATCCGGTTAAAGGCGTGTTCCAGATTGCGAATCTCGCTGGGCGCCGAGGCCATGGATACCTGTGTGCCAAAGTCGCCCTCTGCGACCCGTTCCACCTCGGCCACAAGGCTGACCAGGGGCGCAGTCACCCGCCGGCTGCCCACCGCCAGCACCCCCAGCGGCAGGGCCACCGTGGCCACCAGCAGAGCGGTGATGAGATACAGCGAGGGCTTGAGCGGAGCGGTGAGATCATCCCAGCGCTCGGCAACCAGCAGCCCCCAACCGTCCCACGACTCGTCGGCAAACAGCGAGTTGGAGAGCTCGCCAAAAGGCACCGGCGCATAGCCCACCACCGTGCGCTCCCCCCGCTCGGTAACGGTGCGTGCACCGGCCTCCCCCTCCAGCAGAGCCGCCACCGCAGGATGCTGGCTCATGTCTGCGCCAACCATGCTCTCCTGAGGGTGATACAGCACCGTGCCATCGCCCTCCACGAGGTAGCTGTGTCCATCGGTCCCGACCTGTACGTTCTGCAGCGCAGCGCCCAGGGCGTGCCCCCCCTCCAGCCACCAGCCCCCCAGCACACAGCCCGAGAACTGTCGGTTCTCACCATAGTAGGGGATGGCCACCAGCACCAGCGATTGCCCGCGGGAGTTGGTGAGCACCCCCGACCGCACCGGCCGGCGCATCTGCCGAGCGCGTTCCAGCGGACCATCGGCAAAGGCTTCGCCCAGCTGCCCGCCCTGGGTGGCCATGACCACGCCAGCGGCGTCCGTAACGCTCAACTCATCGAAACGCTGCCGCAAAGGGGTATTATTGGTGAGCAGCTCGCGGGTTTGCGCATTGTCGCCGCTACGCACCGCGTCGCTGGAGGCAACCTGCGTGAGGAGCAGCAGCGAGTCGGCCCAATAGGAGGCCGCCTGCCGGGCCGCCAGCCGGGTAACCTCGGCATCGCGCCGTTCCACCAGCGTGCGTACCAACTGTGAAACGCCCAGAAAAGCCACCACCGCCAGAGCCAAAAGCAGTACGATGATGGGCACAGCCAGCGACAGCACGAGCTGCGACCGCAGGCTGGTGATCTGTGGGCGGGGAATCAAGCGCATGCGTCACTCCGCAGTGCCCGGAGGCATAGGCGATTCTTTTGACATTATAGCATCCGCACCAAGGGCTTGCACAGCGCTGCGACGGGGCTCTTGACCGAGCAGCACGACTGGGATAGACTCATGGACCGTTGCAACCAACTGAACTCAAGGGTGTTATGGACACTGTGGAGCATCCGCCGACAGAGTGGGACGAGCAGGCGCAGGTCCGCGCTGCGCAGCAGGACCCACGCGCCTTTGGCGTGCTGTACGAGCGGCATGTGGACCGCATCTATAGTTATGTCTACCACCGTGTGGGCAACGTGCACGACGCCGAGGACCTCACTTCACGGGTTTTCTTCCGCGCCATGGCACACATCGATCGCTATGTCGATCGGGGCTATCCGTTTTCCGCCTGGCTGTATCGCATCGCGCACAACCTGATCGCCAACTGGCACCGCGACAAGGGCCGGAGACCGGTGATCTCGCTGGAGGACGTGGTGGTGAGCAGCCAGCCAGAGGAGCATCCGGAGCGCATCGCCCAGGAGACGGCCGAGCGGCAGCTGCTCACCGAAGCCGCCATGACGCTGGACCCGGTGCGCCGTGAGCTGCTGATGCTCAAGTTCAACGAGGGACTTTCCAACGCCGAAATCGGGCAGGTGTTGGGGCGCAGCGAGGGGGCCATCAAGTCGCTCTATCATCGCACCCTGTTGCAGCTGCGCCGTGAACTGGAAAAGAAGGGTATCCAGATCGATGTCGACCTCTAGCACGCTGGCAGAGCAGTGGAGTGAACGGCTCACGGCGCTGTGGATTCAAACGCGCCGCTGGCTGCGGTATCGGGGATTTCTACCTGCTCCCGACCGGGCTTTTGAACAGGTAGAGGGCCGGCTGGCCCAGGCACTGCCTCTGGTAGAGGCTTCACCTGCCTTTCGACAGTCCCTGGCCTCGAATCTGGCGCTGATGGCGCAACACCATCGCGCCGGAGTGATAGTCGCGCCGCAGCATAACCGTCAGCAGGCGCTGCTGATCAGCCTGGGGATCGCCACGCTGGCTACCGCGGGGGTGGCCACGCTGGTGGCGCTGTGCCGCACCCAGTCGGGCAGCGCGCGCCTGTCAGCCCAGCGCCGGCGTCACTCTTGCAGATAGACGTCCAGCAGCCAGGGATACAGGCTGGCGCTGGAGCGGTACCCCCCCACCCGAGGCTTGACCAGCGTATAGGCCTCTCCGTGGGTCAACGGCACCCAGGGCGCGTCCTGCAGGATGAGCAATTCGGCCTGGCCGTACAGTCGTGCCCGTTCCACGGCATTCAGCTCGACCCTGGCCTGCTCCAGCAAACGATCCACTTCGGCGTTGCTGTACCCAACATGGTTCTGCGGGCTGTCGCTGTGAAACAGCAGATCTAAAAAGTTCTGCTGATCGGGATAGTCCGCCATCCAGCCACTGGCGTAAAAGGCATAACGCCTGCTGTTCAGATCCTGCAAAAAGTCGGGCCAGTCGATCTGCTCCACGGTGACCACCAGCCCCAGGTTCTCCTCCAGCATCGCCAGCACGGCCTCGGTCTCTTCGGGCAGATAGCCCGAGGTACCGCTGATGGAGAGCACGACCTCAGGCATGGCCCCCGGCTGACTGTAGCGGGACTCTTGCAGCAGGCGGCGCGCTTTGTCAGGATCATAGACCATGAGCGCAGCGGCGGCGTCGGCCTCGGCTTGCACGAGGGCGGGCGGCACAATGCCCCGCGCCGGCAGAGCAGTATTGTTCAACACCAGGCTGGCCAGCTTTTCCCGATCGATGGCGAAAAAGATGGCCTGTCGCACCAGAGGATCGTCAAAAGGAGGCCGCGTTACATCCATGGCCAGATAGTCGACGCTCAGCTCTGAGGCCACGTGCAGCTCCGTGTGCAGCGGATTGTAAGGATCGGTGACGCGGTCGAGCTCATCGGCCCAGACGTCCACGATATCCAGACGATCGTTCTCATACATGGTGATGGGCAGCCCGCCATCCAGTACGATCTCGACCCGCTCCAGCTGCGGCGGGCTGCCGTGGTAACGCGGATTCCTGGAGAACACGATCTGCGACTGGGTGACCGATTGCAGCTGAAAGGGCCCACTCACATTGGGATCCAGCATCCAGCCATCTGGATCGGCCTCGGCCTGATCCACGTCCACCACCAGCGCGGTGGGATAGGTCAGCTTGGCGAGAAAGTAGGACTTATAACTGTCGATGGTGACGGCCAGCGTGTGTGCATCGCGCACCTCCAGGCCGACGATGCGATCCGCCTGGCCGCGGGCATACTCGCCGGCCCCCACAATGTCCTGCAGATAGGCCAGGGCCACCGGAGAATCCAGTGCCGGGCTGCAGGCGCGCTCCCAGGAGCGTCGCACGTGCTCGGCAGTCAGCGGCGAGCCATCGGCAAAGGTGGCCTCTGGATTCAAGCGAAACACATAGGTGAGGCCGTCATTCTCCAGGCTCCACTCGCTGGCGAGATCCGGCACAATCTCCAGATCGGCGGTGAGGCGCACCAGCCCGGAAAAGAGGTGCGTGACATAGAACGAGGAGGTGGTGTCCTGCACCATGGCAGGATCGAGCGTAGGCGGAAGGCTGCCCCAGAGGCGCAGCGTGCCGCCCCCCTGCACCTGAGGCTGCGAGGGACGGGGCGTCAGCTTGCCCTCCTTGTTGCCGCCGGCGGGTGTGGATTCTGGAACGGGCGAGGAAGAGGGCGTCGCAGAAGACGGGGTCTCAGCAGAGGGCGTCTCGGCAGGCACCACCTGGGTGGCCACAGGGGTCTGGCGAGCCATCCAGAGCACACCGGCGCCCAGCAGCGCGCCGGCACAGCTGCACACCAAAATCAGCAGCACCGCCAACAGAACCAAAAGCATGCGCTTGGACATGACGCTCTTCACCTGCCTCGAGTCGATCCGGCCACGGGGACGCTGTGAACGAACAGGCCCGACCGCCAAGGTTGCGGGCAGCGTTGCTGCCAGCGATTCGTCCGGCGAGTCGGGCCTGGCTTCGGATACCCAGGACTAGCGGGGGATCACGACCTCCTGCCCCACAAAGAGACGGTTCGGATCGGTGATATAGTTGTACCGGGCGAGCTCATCCATGTCGACGCCATAATACGCCGCGATGTTGGCCAGGGAATCGCCCGCAGCCACCACGTGCACAATGTCGTTCGGCCCGATGGGCTGGACGGCCACCACAAGCTCCTGCCCGGGCTGCAGCAGCGACGGATCGCGCAGAGAAGGGTTCAGGGTCATGATCTGGCCCGCTGGCATGCGGTAGCGCGCGGCGATGTCGTTCAAGGTCTCGCCATAGCGCACCACGTGGATGGTGGTCTGCTCAGGATCAGACTCCCACAGAGGGGCGACCCCCTCGGGGAGCTTGAGCTGCTGCCCCACCCGCAGGACGGCCCCCACCCCCTCGTTGGCGGCGGTAAAGGCCTCTACCGTGCTGCCGTGGGCCGCAGCAATGGTGCTCAGCGTGTCCCCGGGCATGACGGTGTACCAGGGCCCCGCATAAGGCGTTGGGGTCGGCACCGGCGTCGGTGCGGGGGTGGGCACCAGGGTCGGTTCCAGGGTAGGCCCCTCCTCGGGGAGGGAACTCACTCCCACTTCGGAGCTGGCCGGTGTGTTCAGGGTCTCGATATCCACCAGTCCACTTGTGCCTCCAGAGGCCACTGCCGGCAAGGTCGGGAGCGGCTCGCGATGGCGCTCTGGCTTGGCGCGCACGCAGCCGGTCACCGCCAGCAGCAGCAACGCGCACACGGCGACGGCGACGATCACTCTGTTCCTGGATCCCGGCATTCCTGTGCCTCCTTGGCTCTTTTGTGGCTGATGACAATGTGGCCGCTGGGGGCCGCGCCCAAAGGAGCAACCAGCGGGAGCATAACACGAGGTGAACGAATCGTCAATGCTGCGAGCGACTGAATCGGCTGCCAGCAGACAAAAGGAGAGGAGATTGGGCAGTTGTGCTGCGCAATCTCCTCCTGGCAGTACTATTCAGTTGATGTATCGCGGGCAGCGGGCTCATCGCCCCAGGCGCGCCAGGCCCCGCGCAAAGAACGACTCGCGCTCGCCATTGCGCAGACGGACGGGGTTACCTCTCTGCACCTGCACGATATCAAAGGCGTATTCTACCAAACGGGCATTGATTGCCGAGATGATCTCCATCACTCTTTCCTCCAGTTATGTTTCCAGATCGGCGAGACCGTTGCGCTATTGCGATACGACGCAGAGCGCGGTCTCTTTCAGCAACGCCAGGCTGCACAGGGCATCGCGGGCAGATTCCGCCAGTGTATTCACAGCGCCTGCATGCACCTCTGCCGGTGCCCAGTGCTGCCGGCGGATGCGGGCCTCGGCCTCACGGATATGGTCACGATAGTTGGCCTCGACCAGATTCATCAACGTAAGGTTCTGTTCGACCTCGATGGTATTCATTGCGATCTCCTCCTGCTGAGAGCCTGCCGGGCCGACCGTCGACCCTGGCATGAAAAGACACCCGTGAACTCGTCCGCGGGCGTCTTTGCCTCGTACAGCCGTGTGCGCTCTCTCGATCTGCAGGTATTCTACAGGATGATTCTATGTTTGTCAAGTGCAATTCTTCACAATGTAGACAATTCATCGTGTTTCTGATGCTTCCCCTCCAACGCCCCTGAGTTGACGCCCCCACGGGCAGGCGGTATGTTCTCTCATCGACGAAAGCAGATTTCCGCTGGGCTGGGGAGCCATGCCACTCATCCAAGTCAGTCGTCTGTCCAAGCAGTATGCGGTAGCAGAGCGACGCCCGGGCTTCTGGGGTGCGCTGGCAGGCCTCGTGCGACGCCGCACGCGCCTGGTGCAGGCTCTGGACGAGATCTCTTTCAGCATCGAGCCCGGTGAGCTGGTGGGCTATATCGGGCCCAACGGTGCCGGCAAGTCCACCACGGTCAAAATTCTGGCCGGCATTCTGGTGCCCACCAGCGGCGAGGTGACTGTGGCCGGGCGGGTGCCCTGGCGCGAGCGCATCGCGCACGTTGCCACCATCGGCGTGGTGTTCGGCCAACGCACGCAATTGTGGTGGGATCTGCCGGTGATCGAGTCCTTTGAGCTGCTCCGCGATATCTATCGCGTCTCCCCTGCAGAGTATCGCCGCACACTGGACGAGCTGATCGCAATCATGGACCTGAAAGACCTGCTGGATACCCCGGTGCGCCAGCTCAGCCTCGGGCAGCGCATGCGCTGCGACGTGGCGGCCGCCCTGCTCCACCGTCCCGCTGTGCTGTTCCTGGACGAGCCCACCATCGGCCTGGACGCCGTGGCCAAGCTCGCTACCCGGGAGCTGGTGAAACGTCTGAACCGCGAACAGGGAATGACGGTGATCCTGACCACCCACGATATGGACGATATCGAAAGCCTGTGCACCCGAGTGATCATGATCGATGAAGGCCGCATTCTGCTGGATGGCGACCTTGACCAACTCCGCCGCGCTGCAACCACCGAGCGTCGCCTGGTGATCATCCTCGCCGATGAAGCCACCTGGATCGAGGTTCCCAAAGCCACCGTCATCCACCGACAGGGGGCGCGGCTGACCCTGCGTTTCGATCCCGCTACGGTCTCGGCCGCCTCCCTGATCGCCGACATTACCGGGCGCTATGCCATCCGCGACCTGTACGTGGAGCACCCGCCCATCGAAGAGATCGTGGCGCGCCTCTATCAAGGACGCACCCCGTGAAACCCTATCTGGCGGTGCTGAACGCCCGGGCCCGCGTGTTATTGCAATACCGCACTGCGGCGATGGCCGGAGTGGCGACGCAGATCTTTTGGGGTTGGATACGGGTGAGTGTATTCACCGCCTTTTATGCCAGCGGAAGCGCAGCACCGCCCCTGAGCCTGGCCGACACGGTGACCTACCTGTGGCTCACCCAGGCACTATTGGTGCTGCTGCCCATGCGCGTGGATGGCGAGGTGCAGGCCATGGTTCGCGATGGTACGGTGGCCTATGAGTTGGTGCGACCGGCGGACCTGTATTGGTACTGGTTTACGCGTCAACTGGCGGCGCGCAGCGTGCCCACCATGCTGCGTGCCAGCACCCTGGTGCTGCCGGCGATGCTGCTCTTTGATATGGGCCTGCCCGCGGGCCTGGCGGCGGCGGGATGGTTTCTGCTGGGGCTGGCCGGTGCCCTGTTGCTGAGCAGTGCCTTTTCTACCCTGATGGCCATCACCCTGCTCTGGACGGTGTCGGGCGAGGGCATAGCCCGCCTGATGGCCCTGGTGGGACAATTTCTATCTGGATCGTACATCCCGGTGCTGCTCTTTCCGGCCTGGTCACAGGCGGCGCTGGCGGCATTGCCCTTTCGCGGCATCATGGACACTCCCTTTCGCCTGTACCTGGGAAACTTGAGCGGCATGGCTGCAGCCGGCGCCCTGCTGCACCAGGTGCTGTGGACCCTGGCATTGATCGCGGCAGGACGCGCACTCCTCTCACGGGGCTTGTCGCGGCTGGTGGTACAGGGAGGCTGAGGTGAGGGACACCCTGCACCTGTACGGCAGCTACCTGGCGGCATCGCTGCGCAGCCAGCTGCAATACCGTGCCTCTTTTTTGATGATGACGGCAGCGGTCGGGGCCACCTCGTTCCTCGAGTTTGCCACCGTTTGGGCGCTCTTTGAGCGCTTTGGCCGGTTGGCCGACTGGAGCCTGCCCGAGGCGGCGGTGCTGTACGGGCTGGTCAACGTGGCCTTTGCTCTTTCAGAGGCTTTGGCCCGCGGCTTTGACGATTTCCCCTCCATGGTGCGCAGTGGTTCCTTTGACCGTGTGTTGCTGCGACCGCGTTCCACCGCGTTGCAGGTTGCCGGCAGCCGCATCCAGCTGATGCGCATTGGCCGCCTGCTCCAGGCGCTGCTGGTGCTTGCCTGGGGAGCCCACGCTCTGCAGATTCGCTGGACGCTGGAGCAAGTGGGTATCGCCTGCCTGGCCATCGGCGGAGGCGTAGCGCTCTTTTCCGGGCTGCTGGTGCTGCAGGCCACCTTTTCTTTCTGGAGCACCGAGAGTCTGGAGGTGTTCAACATCGCCACCTATGGCGGCGTCGAAACCACCCAGTATCCGCTGAGCGTGTATCGGCGCGAGCTGCGCACCTTTTTCACCTGGTTCGTTCCCCTGGCCACGGTGACCTACTTTCCCACCCTGGCCATACTGAACCGCAGCGACCCTCTGGGCTCGACGCGCGCCTTTCAGACCTGGTGCCCCCTGCTGGGCTGGCTGTTTCTGGCGATCTGCCTGCAGATCTGGGAGATCGGGGTTCGGCACTATCGTTCCACCGGCAGTTAGCCCGCACTTGAGCCTGTCGCCGGCGAATGGGCCGTCGGCGACAGGAGAGGGCCGCGCACAGAACCACTGCCACGCCGTGCGGCCAGGCCGGTAACCGTTGCGAATGCGGCGCGACCGTCGCGCGCCTCGAGGCACGCCGGCAACGGACTCGGCAGGCAAGCTCAGGCGCCTGCCGCTCTACTCTGCCGCTGCCCGATTGGCACGAAAGGCCTTGATCCAGGCCATGGCCCAGGGATCCTGCCCGAGAAAGAGGTTGGCAGCCCGCACGGTCTCCATCATGCGGGCATCCAGCGGGTTGACGATGGGAGCCCGCGCCCCCAGGGCAATCGCCATGGCGACAAAGGTAGCGTTCAGGCTCGGGCGCAGAGGCAGACCATGGGAGACGTTGCTGGTGCCCAGCACGATGTTGACGCCCAGAGCGGCTCGCAACAGGGCGATCGTCTGCAGTGTGACCTGAGCGGTGCTGGTGTCGGCACCCGCCGCCATGGTGATGGGGTCCACCAGCACCCGGTGGGGCTCGATGCCCAGTGCCGCCGCACGGGACAGGATCCGCTCGGCCACGGCCAGGCGCTCCTCCGCCGTGGCGGGGATTCCCTTGTCGTCCATCGGCAGGGCGATCACCGCCGCCTGATGAGCCTGCACCAGGGGCAGCACGGACTCCAGAGAGCGTTCCTCCCCCGTCACCGAGTTTACCAGCGCGATGCCCTCGCAGGCCTGCAGCCCAGCCTCCAGCACCTGAGGATCAGCGCTGTCCAGGCAGAGCGGAAGATCGGTCACCTCTCCGATGGCACGCACTGCCCGCGCCATGAGGGCGGGCTGGTCGGCGCCGGGCACGCCTACGTTTACGTCCAGCAACGCGGCTCCCGCTGCGCTCTGCGCCTGTGCATCGCGCTGCACCAGCGTGAACTCGCCCCGCGCCAGTTGCTCGGCCAGCGTCCGGCGACCGGTGGGGTTGATGCGCTCGCCAATTACCGCAATCGGCCGCCCCTCGCCGATCAAGAGTTCTCGCCGGTCCCTAGTCAGGCGTGTTTCCATCAATTGGCCACCTTTTCTCCCTGTTGGTCCAGCACGCTCAGCACATCCAAGGCCAGGTCATGTCGATTGTACGAGGGCATGTGGTACACCCCCTGGAAACGCTGCCTGCACTGGAGCAGCAGCTCCTGCCCCAGGCGCACGCCTTCCTCACGCCCGTTGGCCCCGGCCTGGCGCATGCGCTCCAGCGTCTCTTCGGTCAGGGTGATGCCCGGGATCTCGTTGTGCAGGAACTCGGCGTGGCGCTGGCTGAGCAGCGGCAAAAGGCCCATCAACACGGGAATCGGGATGGACTCGCCAAAAACCTCCAGGAAGCGATCCCAGGTGCCCAGGTCGTAGATGGGTTGCGTCATGATGAATTCGGCGCCCGCGGCGATCTTTTCGCGTAAACGCTGAGCCTCATGGGCCAGGTCCTCGCGGGTGGGATCCACTGCGACACCGACACAAAAGTCCGCAGGGCTGCCCATGTCGCTGCCCGCCAGATCGTGGCCCTGCTTCATGTGGTCGATGACGCGCACCAGCCCCACCGAGTCGATGTCATACACGCCGGTGGACTGGCTGTCGCCGCTCAGCGAGGGCGGATCGCCGGTGAGGGCGAGGATATTGCGCACCCCCAGTGCATGGGCGCCGATCAGGTGCGACTGGATGCCCATCAGGCTGCGGTCCCGGGTGGTGAGGTGCAGCACCGTCTCGATGCCCGTCTGCGCCTGGATCAGGTTGCAGGCCGCCAGAGCGTCCATGCGCACCCGGGCCATGGGGCTGTCCGTAACGTTGATGAGATCGACCTGCCCGCTCTCGGCCAGGGCCCGGGCATGCCGCAGCAGGGCGGCGGGGCTGAGGCTGCGCGGAGGCGACAGCTCCACCGCGGTGACGAACCGTCCTTCGGCCAACAGGTGACTCAGCGCCGTGCCGCGCGGCCCCGCCGCCTGCTCGGCGGTACGGGCCGCCGTTCTGACGATGGCGGGTTCACTGCGCCGCACGGTGCCCCCCGCCCGCAGCGCATCCAGGGCAACCCGCATGGCGGCGATATGTTCGGGACCGGTTCCGCAACACCCACCGATCACCGTCACGCCCGCCTCAATAAAGTCGGGCACCCGGGCGGCAAAATAAGCCGGGTTGGAGAGGTACATCAACCGGCCAGCGCGCTGGGTGGGCATGCCGGCATTGGGATTGGCGGCCACATAGCGGGCGCCGGCAGCCAGCATGTCGCGCACCACGTTCAGCACTCCCTCTGGGCCCACGCTGCAATTGGCGCCGAGCACGTCGGCCTCCAGCTCCAGCAGCGCCGTGGCCACCTTGGTGGCCGTCTGCCCCCGCGGCGTGCGTCCATCCTCATCAAAGGTAGCCTGGGCGATGATGGGCAGATCAGTAAGCTCGCGTACCGCCTGCAGGGCGATACACAGCAGGTTAAGATCGCCAAAGGTCTCCAGCACAAAGAGGTCCACTCCCCCGTCGATCAAGCCCGTGACCTGCTCACGGTACAGGGCGAGGGCCTGTTCCTCGGTCAGCTCGCCCAGGGGCGCCAGCGTGCCGCCCAGCGGACCGATGGCACCGGCAATAAAGGCGGTGCTGCCGGCGATGTCTCGGGCGTAACGAGCGATGCGCCCGCCCTGCCGGTTGATGGCGCGCACCTGGCCCTCCAGGCCAAAGGCAGCCAGCTTGACACCGTTGGCGCCAAAGGTGTTGGTCTCGATGATCTCGGCACCGGCAGCCAGGTAATCCATGTGCACGCGCTGCACCAGCTCGGCATCGGAGAGGTTGAGCGCATCGTAACACTGGGTTGGCAGCACCCCCCGCGCATACAGTTGTGTGCCCATCGCCCCATCGTTCAGAATGGGCCCCTGCTGTAAACGTTCGAGAAACGGGTGCTGAACCATGGAACAACTCCTGACTGCTGGGTAATGGGACGGTACCGGCCAGCGCCAGAGCGCATTGGCGTTGCCGCCTACTATAGCACGCTTTAGAGTGCCGTGCATTGCAGCAGGGTGCGCGGGGTCTGCTCTCGAGCTTCAGGGGAGCGTTGTCTCTGCCTCGACGCCGTTGATCTCGATGGCGAGCGGACCTGCAGCGAGGCCCTCGGTCGAGAGCTGGATCTCGACCGTGTAGGGCACGATGGCCATGGTGCACATGGCGTCCCGCGGCCGAGAAGTGGAGAGGGTCACGAGGATCCGGCGTCCCTGTATGGTCTGGCTGAACCCACGGTAGCGTGTGCAGCCATCGGGGTAGTAGCCGCTCACAACGACATTGACCATGCCGCCGCGCTCCGGAGGCTCCACCGCGACCAGTTCCACCGCGGCTGGCTGTATGAGCAGGTCACGCGGGCACTCACCAAGGCTCAGGGTGGGCGTTTCGGGATCGGTACCGGCAGGCGCGGCCCCCAGCGGCAGTGACAACTCCAGATCAGCGATGCGCACGGCGTACTCGCCGGCGGGCACTCCTGCGGTCGCCAGCGCCACATCCTCCGAGACAGCCACCAGGGCCTCTGTGCACATGACGCCCGCGGCGCTGGAGGCCTGCAGCTCCACCATCAGCACTTCTCCCTCCCAGCGCTGGGTCACCCCGTCGAGGCTGGTGCAGCCGTTGGCCAGGGAGGCCTCCACCTGCAGATGCCAGGCCTCCTGCGGGCGCTGTGGGGGGATCAAGCGGGCGGATTCCACATAGACCCGCCCCGGCAGACGCCCAGGGGTGCCAGTCACACCGGGAATGGGTGACGGCGCACCGGGTGACGGCGCAGTGTCTGCGGGCTGTGCCGGCGCCGGTGTGACCGCGCCAGTGGGCAGGCCACCGGGCTTGCCATCGGTAACGGAAGTGCCTCGGGGCAGGCAGGCCGCCAGCCACACCAGACACAAGAGGACAAGTAAACGTGCCAACCTGTTTCCAAACACTGGAACCCCCTTGAGTTTGAGCCTGCATGTACAGGACGCAGCGACGCGGCTGCGTGTTCCACACCGTAAAGGGAGCTGCAGACAAGTGAAATCCCACAGCCATCCCGAGAATACCTGTGCAGCACGCGTCGAACAAGGTTCAGGGCCCCTCCGTATGGCATTGACGTCACCATCCAGAGTGTGCTATACAACTAATTGTGCCAAGGTGGCAGATTGTTAACAGGAAAGGGGAGCAATGAAAAAGGCACTCATCATCCAGGGTGGATGGCAGGGACACGAGCCCAAGCAGGTCTCGGATATCATGGCAAAGGCGCTGCGCGAAAATGGCGTCGAGGTCGAGATCGTGGATACCTTGGACGTGCTCAAGGAGCGCGATCTCAAGGCTCTGGACTTGATCGTGATGCAGTGGACCATGGGCAAGATCGAGCGAGAGCAGTTGGCCCCCTTGCTGGAGGCGGTCGAGAGCGGCGTCGGGCTGGCCGGTCTGCACGGCGGCATGGGCGACGCCTTTCGTGATTCGACGCCTTACCAGTTCATGGTGGGCGGCCAGTGGGTGGCGCATCCCGGCAACGATGGCATCGACTATGACGTGTACATCGTCGACAAGGGCCACTGGATCACCCAGGGGGTCTCGGGATTTCATGCCAAGTCAGAGCACTATTACATGCATATCGATCCCGCCATCCACGTGCTTGCCGCAACGCCCTTTGGCGATGTGGCCATGCCGGTCGCGTGGACCAAGATGTGGGGCAAGGGACGGGTGTTCTATTCTTCCATGGGGCACCTGGCGTCGGTGTTTGACCAGGATCCCAACATCCTGAAACTGCAGACGCGCGGCATGCTCTGGGCGGCCCATGCGCTGGAGGGCACCGACTAGAGTCCGCTGGCAAGCTCCACGGGCGGGTGCTGGCACCCGCCCGTGGTTTTTTTCTGCGCGGCTGGATTGTTAGGGCTCTGTAAAGGACCCGCCCAAAGAGGCCAAATCCTGATTACCCCTGTTTGGCCTGCGCTATACTTGTTCCGCACGTGTGGCGAGGCAAAAGTACGTCGCCCATATCAAGCACTTGCCCATCAGAGGCATGGAAAAGGGAAAGGAACACCTATGGCGCAGCAAACGATCTATCGACCGGCCCCACAGTATCGTCAACACGTAATCATTACTCTGGGATACGTCTGCCTGCTGGTCATCCTGTCACTGGCCGCGGTGGCGTTGGTACCAGGCTTGGGATGGCGCTATCTGGCATTACTGGTGCTGGCGAATCTGGCCTGGTTTGTGCTGGGAGTGTTGATCACCAACCCGTACGCCCGATCGATCGAGTACGAGTTCGGCGAAAAGGACCTGCTGGTGCGGCGCGGCCTGTTGACCCATTCGGAGAGCATGGTGCCCTATCGGATGGTTACCAATGTCGAGGTCAAGCGCGGCCCCATCGCCCGCGCGTTGGGTATCGGCACGCTCAAAGTCCACACCGCCGGATTCAGCCAGGACAGCATGGCGGAGGCCACGCTGAGCGGCCTCACCAATTGGGAGGAGGTACGCCAGCGCCTGCTGGAGGAGATCCATGCCGGATCGTCCGCAGAGCAAGCCGGGCCCGCCGGTGCGGTTGAGACGCCTCTGAGCGGTGGCGAGAACACCGAGCTATTGGCAGGTATTCTGGCCGAAGTGCGCGCCTGGCGCGCCGAGCGCCCCCGTTGAGCCAAGTCCGCAGGAGTGCAGGCCAAGCGGGCAAACGGTACGGTG
The DNA here is from genome assembly GCA_012728955.1 of Chloroflexota bacterium. Classification (GTDB taxonomy): domain Bacteria; phylum Chloroflexota; class Anaerolineae; order UBA1429; family UBA1429; genus JAAYED01. Next base: position 4,406 of record JAAYED010000166.1, on the reverse strand, counting down.
ACCCTTGATGGCCAGCGGTGAGCCCCCGCTGAATGCAGGGCAGTGGTTGCGGGTGGCACGTCAGGCCGGCCTCACCTGGCTGGAGGGCGTCCACGGCTGGGTGTATGCCTGCTGGCCGCTGGCCTACATCGGCGCCGCCATTGGCGAGCGGCGCGCTCTGCGCTCGCTCCGCCTGCCGCTGGCTCCCTTTTTGCTACGGGCCCTCACTCCCCGGCGCTGGGCTGCAGAGTACCATGGCAAGGTACTGCCGGTTCAAGAGGCGACGCGGCTGATCGCCATCCACGAGCCCATCGCCGCCCAACTTCCCGAACACGTCCTGCCCTATCCCCAGGCGCGCCAGCTGGTGCTTTTTGGGGAGGGCCCCTTTGTCGCCTTGGACTGTCCCTGCCGGCTGGCGCGCAACCAGCCTTGCTCCCCGCTGGACGTCTGCCTGATCATTGGGGAGCCTTTTGCCAGTCTCCTGCTGCATCACAATCCCGCCCATGCACGCATCATCAGCCGAGAGCAGGCCATAGCGACCGTCGAGGCCGCAGCGAATCGTGGCAACGTCCACCATGCCTTTTTCAAACAGGGGATGCTGGGACGGTTCTATGCCCTGTGCAACTGCTGCAGCTGCTGCTGTGGTGCCATATCGGCACACTTGAACGGTGTGCCAATGCTGGTATCCTCAGGATATGTTGCGCAGGTTGCAGTTGAGAACTGTGTGCGCTGCGGAGCCTGCGTAAAGCGCTGCCCCTTTGGGGCGCTCACGTTGCAGGGCACTGCGCTGGTGGATGAGGGGCGCTCACGTTGCAGGGCACTGCGCTGGTGGATGAGGCGCGCTGCATGGGTTGTGGCGTGTGCGAGCGTGCCTGTCCGCACAGCGTTATCGCGCTCCGGCGCGATGCCGCCAAGCCTGCTCCACTGTTCTCTGCACTGCACAACGCTTGCGCCGCCGATCTGCCTGCCGCCATGCAGGCGGCCATTTCCTCTGCGGAGGTTGCCCATGAGTGAGTTTGGCACCCGGGACTATTCCAAGCCGATCCGAATTGCCATGCGCATCGCCGCGGCCCTGCTGCTGATCACCTTTGTCGCTATCTGGGTGGTCCTGGTCAACCGCTGGCAGACACTGGATATCGGGCGGGTGTACCTGTACATGCTCTTTTTCATCGCCTATCTGTGGGTAGAACAGAGGACCTTTCGCGGGCCCGACGAGGACGCCTACAGTGAGCACATCTGGGTACGCTACCTGTTGACCTATGCCTGGTGGTTTCTGGCACTGGGCAGCCTGCTGGAGCACGGACTCACCCTGCGCAGCCACCCGCCGGTGACCATCATTGGCGCGATCATGACCACTGGCGGCCTGGCACTGGGCTACTGGGCGACGGGCACGCTGCGCAAACAGTTGGGACGGCGCGTGGACACGTGGACGTCGCTGCAGATTGTGGACACGGGGGCCTATGCGCTGGTGCGACATCCCTCGTATCTGGCATCCATCCTGATCGTCATCGGCCTGCCGCTGCTGATGAACGCCTACGTGAGCCTGGTTCTGAGCGCGGTGCTGGCGGGGCTGTTCGTTTACCGGCTGCTCCGTGAGGAGGACGTCCTGTCGCAGCGGATCCCGGCCTATGCCGCCTACATGCAACACACCTTCCGGCTGGTCCCCTGGGTTTGGTAAGAGCCGGCCCAAGTACCCAAAGGGAGGAGAGCTGTTCGTGAGCGACACCCTGACCAGCATCGCTGCCCGCCGTTCGATTCGCCGTTACAGCGCAGAGCCCGTGGCGCAAAGCACTATTGCCCAGCTGCTGCTGGCGGCCCAACAGGCGCCCTCGGCCAAGAATGCGCAGCCATGGCGCTTTGTAGTCCTGCAGGGCAGTGCGGCGTTGGAGCTGGCAGATATCATGAAGCGCAGCGCGGCGGAGCGGACCGCCGCCGGAGTGGATGTAGGCAGCCTGCCCTGGAGCGCGGCGGTGATCGAACAGGCACCGGTCACCATTCTGGTACTGAACGCCGCGCCGCCCGCGGACCTGGAGACGGGTGCCAGGGACGACTATCAGTTCGTGATGATCCAATCCACCGGCGCGGCGATCGAGAACATGCTGCTCGCGGCGCAGGCAATGGGGCTGGGCTCGCTGTGGATCTGTGACGTGCTCTACTGCGCGCCTCAGATACTGGCCTGGCTCGCCCGAGAGCAGCAGACCCTGGTTGCGGCCATCGCGCTGGGCCATGCCGCCGAGGCGCCCGGCGCGCGACCGCGCATCCCGTGGGAGCAGCTCACCGAGTGGCGCGGGGCGCCCGCTGCAGGCTAGCGCCCCGATAAACCGACCCGGGCTGCGTGACTAGTGCGCAGCCTTTTGTTTTACCACCGTGCGGACCGCCTCCAGGATGTGGCGCGGAGACATGCCGTAGCGTTCCAACAGCTTGAGATAGGGGCCCGACTGAAGGAAGGTGTCTGGCACACCGATGCGCCGCAGCGGCACCGGACGCTCCTCGATCAACAATTCGGCGACGGCGCTGCCCAGCCCCCCCGCCAGGACGTTATCTTCGGCAGTGACCACGGCCCCCGTCTCGGCGGCGGCACGCAGAATGGCGTCGGAATCGAGAGGCTTGACGGTGTGGCAGTCGAGCACGCGAACGCTCAGGCCCTCCTGTGCCGCCAGCTCGGCGGCCAGCAGCGCCTGCGCTACCATGTCGCGGTTGGCCACGATGGTGGCATCGCTGCCGGTACGCACCGTCACCGCACGTCCAATGGCAAAGGGAAAGGTGTCATCATAGAGCAGAGGGAGCGGCTCTTTGGTGAGGCTGAGGTATACCGGCCCGACATGGGCGGCAGCGGCACGCACCGCACTGCGCGTGCTCCCTTCGTCCGCCGGCGCGATAACGGTCATGTGGGGCATGGCCCGCATCACGTTGAGATCCTCCTGCCCCTGGTGCGTAGCGCCGTCCTCAGCAGGGGTGATGCCGGCGTGGCCACACCCGAACTTGACATTGGCCCGGGTGTAACAGACGCTGTTACGGATCATGTCCAACCCGCGCAGTGTAGCAAAGACGGCATAGGTGGCCACAAAGGGCACCAGCCCGCTGTGGGCCATGCCGGCCGCCATGGCGATCATGTTCTGCTCCGAGATGCCCAGGTTAAAGGCACGCTCCGGATACTTGTCCGCAAAGGTGTAGGTACCCATCCCCCGCGAAACGTCGGCGTTGAGCACCACCACATCCTGACGTTCACCGCCCAGCTCGAGCAGGGCATCTGCAAAGGAAAAGCGCGTGGTACGTTTTTCACCACGAGAAAACAGCGTGCCCTCCTGCAAGAGCTCACGAACCCCCGGGCGCAGGTAACAGTATTGATCAGCAGGCATTGTTGTCTTCCTCCGGAAGGCCCGCGGCGGCCCTGATCTCGGCGCACGCCGCCAGAGCCTGTTCGCTGTTGGGGGCGTTCCCGTGCCAGTAGGGATTGTTCTCCATAAAGCTGACACCCTTGCCCTTGACGGTCCGCGCCAAAATGAGCGTGGGACCGCTGGCAGACTTGGTCCCCTCCAGGGCATCGACGATGGCCGCCATGTCGTGGCCATCTATCTCGTGCACTGCCCAGCCAAAGGCCTTCCACTTGTCGGCCACCGGCTCGATGGGCATGATCCTCTCGACAAAGTCGTCATTCTGAATACGGTTGCGATCCAGAATCACGGTGAGGTTGGCCAGCTTGAGATTGGGCGCCGCCAGGGCAGCCTCCCAGATGGAGCCCTCCTGCATCTCGCCATCGCCGATGATCACCCAGGTGCGATAGTCCCTGCCGGTGATGCGTGCGGCCAGGGCCATCCCCAGGGCGGCAGAGAGCCCGTGGCCCAGCGAACCGGCCGTCATGTCCACGCCCGGGGTCTTGACCATGTCCGGATGCCCCTGCAGCAGGCTGTCCAGACAGCGCAGCGTACCGAGGCACTCGACTCCCAGATAGCCCCGGCGCATCAGCACCGCGTACCAGGCGGGGCAGGCATGTCCCTTGGAAAGCACGAAACGGTCCCGATCCTCCCAGTGCGGGCGGGCGGGATCGATGCGCATCACGCCAAAATACAGGGCGGTGAGGATATCCGCAGCGGAGAGCGATCCCCCGGGGTGCCCCTGCCCGGCGGTATGGATCATGCGCACGATGTCACAGCGCACCTGCGCCGCGATGCGCTCCAGCTCGGCCAATGCGGGCCTGGGGTTTTGCATCATCCCTCCTGACCGCAACGAACCAGCGACTGAAAGAGATGCGTAAAGCTGGCGGCCGGGTTACCCTCGGCAATAAGCGAGGCCAACTGATCACGATCGAACCTCTCCAGCAGCTGCTCCGCCGCCTTGACCACGGCAATGGTGGCCGACATGGTGTCGATGGGTGCGCTCTGCCTCGAGTTGACGTCGTATGACACCCAGCCGTCCCAGCCGATGCG
>JAAYED010000165.1 GCA_012728955.1 Chloroflexota bacterium | reverse complement strand
TGGCGTCGATCTATGCCCCGGCTCGCTACTATGAGCGCGTCCGTAACTTTTTGTCCACCTATAAAAAGTCCAGCACCATCAAGAATCGGTTAGAGTGGCAATATATCGCCGCGCTCTTTCGCTCCATGCTCAAACTGGGCGTGCTCCATCGCGGGCGCTGGGAATACTGGAAGATGCTGGGCTGGGCTTTGCTGCGCAAACCCAAGCTCTTCCCCGAGGCAGTCACGCTGGCGATTTATGGGTATCACTTTAGACAGGTCTTTCAACAGCAGTTGACCGACGCTGCCTGACGGCGAGCCGAAACAGGCATGGGCGGAGACGCGCAACAGAGACGCGCAGCTCCGCCCGTTTTCTACCTGTGGACGTTACAGCTCCTGGTGTATGCTCGGGAAGCTGCGCTGTCGATACTGGCGATAGGCGTATTCCTGCAGCGCCGCCTCATCCAGATCCACACCCAGCCCGGGCCGGTCGGGCAGAGGAATATAGCTCTGCTCCGGCAGGAGCACGTTGGTGGCGATTTCAGCGCTGGTGGCGGCAAAGTTCTCAAAGTATTCGGTGATGATAAAGTTGGGCATGGTGGCTGCGGCGTGTACGGTGGCGGCCAGCCCGATGGCGGTGCTGTTATAGTTGTGCGGCGAAACGGCGACATAGTAGGGTTCCGCCATGGCGGCGATCTCTTTCAGTTCCAGTATTCCGCCGCAGCTGCACACATCCGGGTTGATAATGTCCACCGCTCGCTGCTCAAACACCGGCACAAAGTCGCCTTTGCTGTACAACGTTTCGCCGGTGACGATGGGCATGGGTGCAGCGCGCCGCACTTCGGCCAGCGCCGCCACGTTGTTCACCGGCACCGGTTCCTCGTACCAGTAGATCCCCAGTGGCGCGATCTCCCGGGCCAGTCGGATAGCGTGCATGGGCGCCAGTCGCCGGTGCCCCTCGATCAACAAGTCGATATCGGGCCCGACGGCCTCGCGTACCGCGCGGACATTGGCGACAAAGGCCTGTTCCCCCTCGCGGCTCACATACTGGCGCCAGGGCCCGGGGAAGGGATCGAACTTGAGGGCGGTAAAGCCGCGGGCCACGGTGGCAACGGCCATTTCGGCATAGGCCTCGGGGGAGCCGGCGCCGCCGTACCAGCCATTGGCATATACACGTATCCGGTCGCGGCAGGCGCCGCCCAGCAGCTTGTACACTGGCGTGTTGAGCGCCTTGCCCGCCAGGTCCCACATGGCCTGCTCGATGCCGGCCTGGGCGCAGAACAGGTCCATCGAGCCGCGCAAACCGGCAAAGTCGCGATATACCGTCGAGGTAAAGTGCTTGATCTGGAAGGGACTCTGGCCCTCGACGTAACGGGCCAGCTCGAGCACGTGCCGCTCAATGGCCATGTCGCGATCGAGCTGGGTGTAGCACTCGCCCCAGCCCACCAGACCGTCGTCCGTGGTCAGTTTTACAAAGAGCCAGTTCTTGCCGCCGATCATGCCGGCCGTATGGCTGTGTGGCGACACCAAAAAAGTCTGCACCCGATCGATCTGCATGGAGCTCTCCTCAGCCTTGATCTTATATCTCAGCAGTTATGCCAAAAGGCACTGGCCTTGTCAACAACCGGGGGTGGCTGTGGATAACAATCCACAGCCTGTGGATAACCGCTATCCCTTGTGAACAAGCCTCTTGACGGCCTCTCCCTGGCCGGCTAGATTGCCATTGTTGCCTGTCGAAGTAGCGTATGGAAAGGAACTGCTCATGACGGGGCTGCCAGCCGATTATCTGGAACGTGTGTATGCCGGTGTGCTCGGCAAGATCATTGGCGTATATGTTGGGCGGCCCTTTGAGGGCTGGACCCACGAGCGCATCGTGCGTGAACTGGGCGAAATACAGTGGTACGTGCACGACCGCCTGCAAAAGCCGTTGATCGTGATCGACGATGACATTTCGGGCACCTTTACCTTTGTGCGCGCCATGCCCGATCAGGGCGTGGGCATGGCTCTCACGGCGGAGCAGATCGGCCAGACCTGGCTCAACTACTTGATCGAGGGGCGTACCGTGCTTTGGTGGGGCGGTATGGGCATGTCCACCGAGCACACCGCCTATCTGCGGCTCAAGGCGGGGATCCCCGCCCCTGCCAGCGGATCCATGGCGCTCAATGGGCAGGTGGTCGCAGAACAGATCGGTGCTCAGATCTTTATCGATGGCTGGGGGATGATCTGCCCTGGAGATCCAGAGCGTGCCGCAGAGTTGGCCCGTCGGGCCGCCACAGTGAGCCATGATGGCGAGGCGGTGTACGCAGCACAGGTGGTGGCCGCCATGGTGGCCCAGGCCTTTGTCGAGCCGCGGGTGGATGTCCTGCTCGACACCGCCTCCGATCTCATTCCGCGTCACTCGCTGATCTATCGCCTCATCGCCGACGTGCGGGAGTGGAGCAATCAGCACCCCAGCTGGTACGACACCTTTTATCGCATTGTCGAGCGCTACGGGTACCATCGCTATGGGGGCAACTGTCATGTGGTGCCCAACCATGCTGTGGTGATCATGTCACTGCTGTACAGTGGCGGAGATTTTGGACGGGGCATGACGGTGGTGAACACCGCTGGCTGGGATACAGACTGTAACTCGGGCAACGTCGGCTGCATCCTCGGGGTGGCACGAGGGCTGGCTGGCCTGGAAGAGAGGCTCGATTGGCGCGGTCCTGTGGCAGATCGCATGGTGCTTCCCACGGCAGACGTGGGCCGGACCGTTACCGATGCGGCTACGGAGGCCCTGCGTGTCGCCGAGATCGGTTACGCCCTGGCAGGGCAGGTGCCACCGAAATTCAAGAACGGTGCCCGCTATCACTTTGAGCTTCCCGGTTCGGTTCAAGGCCTCATGCTGGATGACGACCCCAGCTGCGATGGCCTGGCCAGTCTGAGCAACGTGCCGGGACACAGCGTCAGCGGTTCGCGCAGTCTGGCGATCACGCTGGCTGGTTTGGCGGCTGGGCGTCGCGCCCGGGTGCGCCGAGAGACCTATCCCAACATGGGCGACTCGGGAGGATACGGTATGGTGGCCTCTCCCACGCTCTTTTCCGGGCAGAGGGTGCGGGCAAGGCTGCTGGCGGACATGGCACTGACGAGCGCGGTGCATGTTCGCCTGTACGCCAGCGTGGCGGGGCCCGACGACATCCCTGTGCGCCTTTATGGAGCAGAGCATGTACTGGAACCTGGGCAGACCCTCGACCTGGAGTGGACGCTGATCGCTCCGGAGGGTTGCCCGGTTCACTGGGTGGGGTTGGAGTTTGCTTCTGAGCAGCGGGCGGATGGCGCTCTCTATCTTGACTATTTGACCTGGGACGGGGAGCCGAACCTGAGCCTGGGACGGCCGGCGCACCGAGGCGAGCGATGGCTCACCGCGTGGACCCGCGCCTGCAGTAGCTTTATCGCCGATCCAGAGGGCGACTATCGCATGATACAGAACGAGGGCCGCGGCCTGGTGCTGCAGGGGACCCGCGAATGGCACAACTATACCGTCGAGGCAACCCTCACCGCCAACCTGGCCAAGTCCATGGGAGTCGCAGCACGGGTACAGGGCCTTCAGCGGTATTATGCGCTGGAGCTGGCGGATGGCTGCCTGCGGCTGGTGCGTGAACGGTACGGCCGCACTGTGTTGGCGACGGTCCCCGTGGTGTGGGAGCTGTACAAGCCCTACCGGCTCTCGCTCACTGTTCAGGGCACGCAACTGGTCGGCCGCCTGGATGGGCAGGCCGTTCTCGAGGCGACGGATACCAGCGATCTGTGCGACGGCGGCATCGGGCTGGTGCTCGAGGAGGGGCGTATCGCTGCCTGTGCGGTTTCGGTGCGAGGATGAACCAAGCATACGGGGGCGCACCGGCAACGGTGCGCCCCCGTGTTGTTCAGGAAGCTCGCGTCGTTGCTGCCCGCTTGATGCGCGCAAACAGATCGCCATACACCAGATCACGATCGATGTGCCGTACGATGCGGATCGGGTGGCGAGATGGTTCCACCGGGCCCCAGGTGGCGTCTGGCAGGAGCACTGGAGAAGGGCACAGATCCGAAGTGATACTGTCGGGCTGCGCCAGGTATGCCACGGTGCTGATATCCCAGATCACCTTGGAGCGTGATGGCCCGGTGGGCACATAGTCGCGGTAAATGCCATACAAATAGTCGCCCACCACGCCCTGTCCCCGCACGTGGCGCTCCATCTCGGGCAGGGTCGTGCGCAGCTGTTCCGCCACCAGGGCGCAGGGAATCTGAACCACGGCGGCGCCCGAATCCAAGATGACTTGTGCGGCTGCCACGTCCTGTCGCAGGTTAAACTCGCGGGTGTCGGGCCAATAGGGAGGATGCCCTCCCAGCCACACGATCACGATATTGTCCACAATGTCCGGCGCCATCAGCATCGCCGAGGCCACATTGGTGATGGCTCCCAGTGCCAGGACGTAAAGAGGCTCTGGACCACTGCTGCGTGCCCTGGCAATCAGGTCGCGGGCGGCTGCGCTCTCTACCGGCCGTTTGTCCGCAGAGAGATACGCGGTGGAACCCCGAAAGGCCAAGCCCTCGTGGGGTACACGGTGCAGCCCGAGGATGTGCAGAATCTCGGCATAGCTCTTTTCCATGCCATCGGCCGGTCCCGTCGAGCGGTCATTAAAGAAGGGAGCCGCGTACACGGCCTGCAGATCGTGTTCCGGTGACAGCAGGGCGTAAACCAGGGCAAACTGGTCGTCGATCTCGTTATAGGTATCCGTATCCATCACGTAGCGGATACGTCCGCGGGGCGGGGCCAGCAAGGCCAGTCGTCTGTCCGGTGCGAGTGGTTGCATGGTGGCACCTTTCCTTACAGGGTGTGTGGGCGCTCTGCGCTGGCAGGAGCTCTATCGACAAGCGCGAGATAAATCTTTTCCAACTCGGCCGCGCGCGCCTGCCAACCGTAGCGTGCCCGTGTATCCTGTGCCCCCTGGCGGGAGATGCGGCCGGAGAGAGCCGGATCCCGCAACAACAGCACCGCCGCCTCGGCGAGGGCGCTTGTGTCGCCGGTGGGCACCAACATGCCGGTGCTGCCATGGCGGATATACTCGGCTACTTCGCCCACGGCCTCTGCCACCACGGGCACCCCGGTGGACACCAGATCCACCAACTTGACCGGGCACTTGGTTCGGTTGATCAGGGTATCGTTCATGGGATACAGGGCAACATTCGCCGCGTGGAAAAAGGCCGGGAGCTCCGCCTCCTCCAGCCAGCCCGTCTGAACTACCGCGTCCCCCAGCCCCAGGGCGGCGATGCGAGCGTCAAACTCGGCTTGATGTGCGGGGATGGATGCTCGCCCCACAATCAAGAGGCGGGCGTCAGGTACTGCGGCACGAATCAGCCCAAAGGCCTCGGCAGCGCGACGTACATCAAACTCGAAAAAACGCGTATACAGCAACACCACCGGTGCGCTGCCCAGCCCGTAGCGCTCGCGGACCGCGGCACCATCCGCCGACGGCCACTCCCGTGCGCCGTTGGGCAGATAGTGCACCGTGTGTGCCTGGCTGCGCAGCGACCAGGCGATGGTTTGCAGTGCGCGACTGGCCACCGTTACCGCGGATGCCTCGCGCAGGCAGCGGATCAGCTGCCAGCAGAGGAGCCTGCCCAGCCAACCCTTGCGAGTTGGATCGTGAAACCCACCTATGCCATCCCAGTCGTCTTCGTCCACCACCACCGGGATGCCGCGCCGATCCCAGTGAGCAAATCGAAACAGGCTGGCCACAATCCCCGCCAGGCCGATGGGCTTGAACACATGCACGATGTCTGGCCGTGTCGCCCGAGCGACGCGATACAGCCGCAGTGATGCGACCAGCAGGTTGGGCATCGACAATCTGGCAGGTACGGGGGAGTAGATCATCTCCACGCCGTCTTCCGTCCAGCGCTTTCCGCCCGCCTCGGGTGTGTGCAGCGGCGGCATGACGATGGATACCGCATGGCCCCGTTCCACCAGGAGCCGCGCGAGGGGCAGCGCTCGCGCCCGCATGGTCATCAGCGGACCAAAGCCAAAGGCGCCTACCATGGTAATCCGAAGTCGCCTCGCAGCCGCGCCGGAAGTAGCGCGCGGTTTGGCCGAGTCGTCGGGAGATTGCGTCAATGGCACTGCCTTGGTCATCGTTCCACAAGCTTGCGAGGGATTCGTGCCACCACCGTGTACGCAGGGTCAAATACGTTCCCGATGTCATAGCGAACGCATTGGCCCAGCAATATGCTGGCCGCCTCCGCATCCAGGTTATAGTCCTCGCCGAGCCAACGCAGGAGCTCTGTGGTGGCATGCTGCAAGGCCTGATCGAGGGGCCTGGCGTTGCCCATGGCAAAGAGGTATTCCTCGTTCATTCCTCGTGGCCAGCGGATGGCGCGCCCCTTGATGAGGTCGATGCTCAGGGTCACATCCATGCTGACTTCGATGCCCATGCCGACAATCTCGCCGTCGCCCTGAATGGCGTGGCCGTCGCCCACAAAGAGCAGGCCTCCCGGTGTGAATACCGGAAACTGCAGGGTGACGCCCTCTTTGATGCCGCGGTAATCCATATTGCCGCCGTGCTGCTCCGAGGTGGACGAGCTGATGGTCTGGCCTCCCCTGGCAGCTACCCCAAGGCAACCCAGCATGGGGTCCAACGGCAGCTCCAGATCCTGCAGGGCTGCAGGAGGGTTAAGCAGGCGCGCCGTCCACGCATCCACGTCGATGTCCCACTCGGTGAGGGTGCGGGTGGGAAGACTCGGCACGGCGTCCGGATCCACCACATTGCCCGCCAGGGTGTTGCAGGCATACCCATAGCGCCGGTTCGGTCGGATGGAGATGACCTTAACCACCAGCCTGTCGCCAGGCTCGGCTCCCTGTACCCAGATGGGGCCGCTCAATGGGTTGGGGCTCGTGGCGAGGGACTCCATGGCGCTGTTTCTGCCCCGCGAATCCAGCGTCACGGTGCACACCGTGTCGCCCGGGGCGACTGTCAGAGCGGCAGGATAGGTGCCAAAGTTGTTATAGTACTGGGCCGGTATCCATCGATGGTCCATCTTCTGTCTCCTCCTTGCAGGGTTACTCAGGGGGCCGGTGTGCCCTTGGGCGGACCATCCGGCTTGCCCTTGGTTGGAACAGGTTCAACGGTGGGCTCGGCGACCAAAGCCATGTCGAACTGGATGGAGGCCTGGCCCGCCGCCTCATAATACTCGACGACGATACGGTGCTCGCCCGCGTCGAGATCGATGCTGCCCTCGCGCCTCTGCGCCACAGCGCCCATCCAGGCGTCGATCACTACGCGGCCGTCCACGTACACGCGCGCACCGTCATCGGCCACTGTTGAAAAGCTGTAGCGCCCCTGCTCCAGCGCCAGACGGGCCGTCCAGCGAACGGAAAAGGCATCGCCTGGTACGCCGCTTCCGGGGCCGCCGGCACCCCAATCCGCCGATATCTGGGCGTCATCGCGGACAAAGTAGGGCTGGTCTGCCAGGTCGGGATTGCCATAGTACTCACCACGCCAGCCGGCAAAGGCAGTGATCTGTTCCCACCACAACTGTATGGAGGCATTTCCCGCATGCTCAACGAACTCGACACGGACGGCGTGGTTCCCGGAAGACAGTGCCGCATAGCCCACGAGCGACTCGGCACCGGCGGACTGCCAGCCATCGATGATCAGGCGATCATCCAGCCAAAGACGCACGCCGTCATCGGCATACACATGAAAGCGGTAGGCACCTTCTGAGAAGGCCACCGATTGCGTCCACCGGGCACTGAAACTGTCCGAGGGGACCTGCGGCCCAGGGGAGCCGGCGCCCCAATCGAGCTCGAGTTTTTCATCGTTGCGTACCAGAACGGGTTCGCCCTGCAGTTCGGGATTGGCGAAATACTCGCCTTTCCAATTGGCAAAAGAGCCGGCAGCCTGCCAACTCAGTTGCGCCTGCGCGCCCTCCCGGTTGTCAAAGTACTCAACCTCCACCAGGTACGTGCCCGCCTCGAGGTACAGCTCACCGGTGGACTGCGCCAGGGCCTGCTCGCGCCAGTTGTCGATCACGCGCTGCCCATTGACCCAGACCCGCACCCCATCATCCGTTAGGGCGGTAAACTGATAGCGGCCGGCATCAAAGGGCCAGAGCCCTCGCCAGCGCACAGAAAAGCGGTCGGCGGGCAAGGCGGCATCGGGCGCTTCGGTACCCCAGTCAAAGTCAATGGCCTCATCCAGGCGCGCCAGCGCCGGCTGGCCCGTCAGAGTCACATTGGCATAGTACTCCCCCAGCCAGCCAGAGACGGGCACTTCTGGCGTCGGCGTCTCCTCCGGCGTAGCGGTGGGGGCTGGGGTGGCTGTGGGAGGAGATGCCGGGTCAACAATGGTGATCGTGTGGGCTATCAGCCTGCCCAACGCGTCGACTTGGCCCTGTGCCTCGATGGTTTGCTGCGGTTCGATCTCGTTGGCGGCTGCAAGGCTGCCGTCCTTCCAGCGCACCTGGATATTGTCCGGCACAATCACCTGCTGGATGTCGCTGTCCAGCGGTTGCAGAACGATTATCAGCGCACCCGGGGCATAGTCTTCCACAACACCCCGCACCGTCACCGCGGGCACTTCTGCGGTGGCTTCAGGTGTGCCTGTGGGTGCCTCTGGCGCAGGGGTCACGGTGGCAGGTCTGGCGGTCGGTGTCGGCGTGGGAGCGGTGACACGATCTCTTGCTACAGCAATCCACACCGCCAGGGCAACCGCTGCCAGCACGGCACCTGCCACAACGGCGATTATGCCGACACTTTTCCAGAGTGGATCACGATTCACAATGGTTCACCTTCAGGAGCTTGCCCGGCATCAGGAGATAAAACGCAGCGGCACGGGCGTAAACGTGATAACAAACAGCAGCAACATCGCAATGGCCAAACCCACCTCCGCGTGGCTCAGCGGCGTGATGTTCTCACAGGGTTCCTGCTGGCCCCTGCTGACCAGGACGATCAGGATGGCCCACACGAACCAGCCCTGCCAGACAAAGCCCATGATCAAGAGCAGGCCAACAGTGATCCAGGTGAGGATCCGTGCCCTGGCGCCCAGCCAGGCGCTGGCGATATGGCCGCCATCCAGTTGGCCCGCGGGGATCAGGTTAAATCCGGTAACCAGGAGTCCTGCCCAACCGGCAAAAGCGAGAGGATGCATAAAGAGATCGTGGGTGGCCGAGGGCAGCCACTCTCCGTGGATGGCATACTTGAGTGCCCAATAGAGCAAAGAGTTGCCTTCGAGCACATAGCTCCCCGTTTGAGGCAGGTTGCGTACCTCAGAGAGCGCCAGCCCTGCCAGCAGCACAGGAAGGCATGCCACCAATCCCGCCAGGGGGCCGGCGGCGCCAGTGAGCAGCATGGCCCTCCGATTGGGTGGCACACCAGCCATGCGGATCACGGCGCCCATGGTGCCAAAGGGGCTGAGCGGAAAGGGGATCAGCCAGGGGAGGCTCACGGGAACCCCGAATCGCCGTGCGACGAGATAGTGGCCCATCTCGTGCGACAGCAGGATGGCCAGCAGCGCAACCGTAAACTGCAGGCCGGGAACCAGCGCTGCCCACAACGCGCTCCAGCTCCAATCCTCCAGAGCATAGTTGAGCACATAGGTCGCCAGCACCGAGATTACGGTGAGCACGCCCAGCAGGATCACCAACCAGCGCCGGTCGGGCTTGATGGCGGGCACCCACTGCAACACCAGCAACACGTCCTGATCGCCCACCCGGCGCATCATAAGGGTACGGCTGTGTTCAGCAGCCACCGGAGCGACGTCCGCATATACGTCTGAAGCAGGCTGCAACAAGTGGCCGCGCAAGCGCAGCATGCGACCGTCGGCAAGCCCGCTCGAGATGTCGTCGATGGCATAGCGGCCCGCCAACAGAGGGCTCAGCCAGGCAAGGTCGGCGTGGATTGTGGAGGCAGAGGTTGTTTCATCCATCACAACAGGCACTCCCTGGGAGATGATAGCACACCGAGGAGGGGCATACAATGACGGTTATCATTACGGTCTGGCGGGAGGCACGTCCTATGCTATACTGCCACGAGACTTGACGGTAGAGAGGGGCCATGACCATGATTCGTCGCATAGGGTTGTGGAGCATCGCTGGTTTGCTGGTGCTCCTCGCAGTTGCGGGATGTGGATTGGGCGGACCGCGTCTGCAGGGCAAGTTGCTGGATGCAACAACCGGAGAGCCATTGACCGCAGGTTCTGTAGCCGTCGGCGAGCTCGTGTCCACTTTGGGCAAGGATGGTGCTTATGCCGTCTCCCTCGAGCTTGGCCAATACAGTGCCGTTGCCCAGGCGCCGGGATACGTTACTGCCACGCAAGAATTTGGCCTCACAGAGCAGGAGAAGGAGCGGGTGCTCGACTTTACCCTCGAACCCCGCATGTTGACCGGCTCGGTGCTGGCAGCCGATACGGGTGAACCAGTGCCGGGTGTCGAGCTGGTTCTTGGCGACGTGGCGACCACCAGCGATGCATCCGGTGCCTTTGGTCTGACAGCCAGGGTCACCGCTGACCTGGTCGCACGGGGGCAGGGGATCGCAGAGCTGACCATGTCCGCGGCCGAGGTCGAGGCGCTGTTTTCGCCCGATGGCAAACTGCTCCAGCCGCTGGAGGTGCGGGTGCAGCCTCATGTGCTGACGGGCGTGCTGAAGGAGACGGATGGCACCCCCATCAGTGGTATGAGCGTCAGTGTGGGTGACAAGAGCACCGTCACCGATGCGCAGGGTGCCTACAAGCTGCGCTTTGTCCCGATGGGAGAGCCCATCACGATCGCCCAGGAGGGATATCGCCCCGCGGCCCAAGCCAACTATGAGGGCCAGGCTGAATATTCGTTGACCCTTGATCCTTACGTCGCCGTTGTGCAGGTCTCGGAAGAGGGCACCGGGCAGGCGATGCAGGGCGCGGCGATTCTGATCGGTCAGGAGGCCGCTGCCGAGACGGACGCTGACGGCATGGCCAGCGTCCGTGTGATGCCAGACACCGAGCTCACCATCTCCGCCCTGGGGTATCTCACCGGTACCGTCACATTTGCGGGAGATGCCGATTCCCTCAGCGTTGCGCTCACACCGACGCTGATCCAAGGGACCCTCACTGAAAAGGACAGCGGTGTGCCCGTTGAAAACGCACTGGTACAGGTGTTCCGTGGTGAGGATTCTCAGCCAGAGCTCTTGCGGACTGACGCAGAAGGGCACTATCTCATCTCGGATGCCACACAGGTTACCCGGTTGTTCATCAAGGCCCCGGGTTATCTGCGGCAGGACGTGCCAGTCTCCGGTCTGGGTACGATGGACATCGTGCTGGAACCCTTTGTCTCCTATGGGATCTATATCCCCTTTGGGCTGCTCGCTGCGCCAGATGCTGTCTATGGCCTGCTGGATATGGTGGCCAATTCGAACACCCTCAATACCGTAGTGATCGACGTCAAAGGTGACTGGGCACAGATCGCCTGGCCGAGCAACATCCCTCTGGCGCAGGAAATCGGCGCCTATGTGCCCGGGCCGATGGATATGGACGAGTTATTGGCAGCGGCCAAG
>JAAYED010000164.1 GCA_012728955.1 Chloroflexota bacterium | reverse complement strand
GTCGCTCTCGCCACACCAGTGTCAGCCAGTCAGCGCTGGTCGTGTGTGCATCGGCAAAGAAATAGAGCTCTTGAGCGCGCTTATCAGGGTGCTTTGCGGCCTTGATGAGGGTTGCGTCGAAAACCTCTCCCTCATCTTCCGTGACGGGGACGGAGATACTGTTCATGTCATTCATGCCCCATCCACCAGCGCGGAGGCAGTGCTCGGGAAAGTGCATAGCCTCCATCGTGTTCCCATATACAAGGAACACGACCAGCTGTGGACCGTCTTCCCCGCGTGAGTAGACGCGCTCCACCGCGGCCAGTCTCTTGAACCTCTGCATCTGCCCCTGATCCGGTGGCACGTCCCTGAGCATGCGCCAGTCACCGATCCGGGTGGGGACCGTATCGGCACGGGCAGGATCCCAGTGCGCCGACGGTCGGTCCGCCGCCACAGAGCGGATCAGCATCGTACCGATGCCGGCGATCAGGAGGCCGCCGATGGCGACCGCCCATCGCCACTGGATGAACGGCATATGATCGCCTCCAGGATCAGCAGCAGTATAGCGGCAATGATGAACACGAACACCCCGGTGGCACCGTGCCACATGCCCTCCCCGGCTCCCGCGCCGAAGACCAGGATCAGCAGGATCGTCAGGTCGATGCGGATGATATTCGCGAGCAGGGAGAGTGGGAGTACTGTCAGCAGTAGCAGCAGCCCCCGCCACCTGGTCGTCGGCATCACATGCAGCAGCAGCAGGGCGGCTGCGAACAGCGAGATAGAGTACTTGATGCCGCTGCAGGCAAGGTCCACGCGCACCATGTGATCGCGCACCCAGATGTCGGTACCCACGACTTCAGTCGGCACGTTGAGTGCCATCGGCAGCCACGCGGCGGCCTGGGTGGCCAGCAGGCGCAGCGGAAATGTGGTCGCATCGCTCAGCCATGCCCAGGGCAGCATGAAGAGCAGAAAGCCCACGGGGAAAAGCGTCGCGCGCGCAACAGCCCTCCCGGCCAGCAGCAGGATCAGCGCCCAGAGAGTGAAGATGAGCGAGAATCCGGCGGCCACGTTGATATGCACCCATGTGCTGCCGACATACATCGCCATGGCCAATGCCAGCGCAAGCAGCCCCCAGTTCGAGCCGCCATCGACCATGCGCGCAAGCTTCTCGCGCTCACTCCAGATCAGCAGGCCGCTGACCAGCGGTGCAAAGTAGCCGGCAAAGGGCTGTGACGGCGCGCCCCAGACGAGCACCAGCCACTGCAGCACAGGCCAGTATGCAAACAGCAGAGCACCGGCCAGCACCGCACAGGCAGTGTACCTGTACGCGTTTCCCCGTACGTTGTTGGCCTTGGGTTCTGTGTCCATGTCGGTTCAGGCTCTGTCGAACGGGCGATGCAGGTCCGCCGACAGGCAGCCTATCACTCCGGGAATCTCCACATCTGGCCGGGCAGGCTCTTTTCCTCAATCGCGATCAGCGGCGGCGCGGGCCCTCTGTCACCGGGGGCCAGCCAGCGCAGCCACGGCAGCATGGTCTCCGTCGGCGGTACGCGGAGCGCACCCGGGGACAGGTACAGCGCATCCATCCGGATGCCGGCCCGCTCCATCCGATCCAATTGCTCCGGGTCCTGTGGCAGCGGTATGGCGATCTTGTCGGCGTGCCATGCCAGGGCGGAGGGAATGTCCGTGACAAAGGTCCGCTCCGGCCGTTCGGTCAGCTTCTCCGCGAGCGTCGTGATTGGTGTGTCGTATGCAGGCGTGTACATCAGCAGGAATGGCCAGATCGGAAACGTGATGAACAGCGTGGCCAGCAGCAGCACGACCCTGCGCCACTGGTTGCTCCACACCTCAATGAGAAGTGGGGGCACGGAGCCGTCGCGGGCAAAGGGGCAGAACGCATCGACAAACTCCGTCGCCGCCTGGGCCAGCCACCCGCTTGCGAATACCGTCACCACCGGCACAAGGCTCATTATGACAGAGTTGCTCCACCCGTAGAACGACGTCGTCAGTGCCACGAGCCCGAGCGCCAGCACCACCATTGTCTGCAAGAGGGCGTGCCTGCGCCGCGCAACGGCAAGCACGCACCCGACAATGAAGAAGGCAAACAGGTAGGTATTGAACGCGGCCGGCATCTGCTCGTAGTAGTCAACCAGTCCGGGAATGAGCTTTCTGCCCACTGCAAGCGGGTGCAGCATCGCCTCCCGCAGCGGGTGCATGCCGGGGGCCGCAAAGGTCAGGTGGATGGAAGCCCCGGGGTGCAGGTCAGTATGGCTGACGAGGTCGCACCGGTGGAAGGTGGCGATCCCCCTGCCGGTGATCATCGCCTCCCGCGCAAGCCATGGCGCGAGAGTGGCCGCGAAGACCAGCACTGTAACGAGAATTGGCCACACGGCCCGCCTGCGCAGGTGGAGCGTGACGAACACGACCGCCACGATGAACAACGCAATTGCCTGAAAGCGTGTCAGGCAGGCGAGCCCGGCGATGAGGCCGGCGCCTGCAGCGGCAAGCAGCGCCCATTTGTCTCCACCGCCGCGCATGTGAGCCATCGCATCGTCTTCCTCGACCTCATCCGGGAACTGGATGGGCAGGTCGAAGGGTATCTCGACCTGCGTAGCGTCCGCGGTGGACATGGGGACCTGGTCCGCATTCACTATCGCATCCACTGGCGGCCCGGCAGCATCTCCGTCAGTCGGTGGCATTTCTATCTCAGCCGGGCTCACCGCGATGTCTTCTGGCGGTGTCGGGGAGTCGTCTTCCGCGGCATCGCTTGCCGCCTCCGTCTCTTCCTCAGGGCTGGACGCACCACGCAGAGCCTCTGCCCTGCCGGTTCGCCACAGGGCCATCACCAGGAACAGCATTGTAGCCAGAAGCATCAACAACGTGGCATCAGTGCCGGAGAACGCCGCACGCAGGCATGATGGCATGCTCACGAGAGCAAACATGCTGATGATTGCGGTCGCGTGGTCGAAGAGACGCAGGGCAAGTAGGTAGGTCGCGCCCAGACAGAGCAGGAAGATGAGCATGGAGGTCAGGGCCACAACATGATCGGTGGCGCCGAAAAGCCGCATCGCACCTGCCACAATCATGATGTAGGCCGGTGGGCGCGACAGCTCCGGGTGGCCCTCCAGCCGCGGCACCACTGCAAGGCTCAGGGGAGTCGGG
>JAAYED010000163.1 GCA_012728955.1 Chloroflexota bacterium | reverse complement strand
TGCGCAAGCGCGTCACCGAGTTTCTGTATCCCGGCCGCGATCCGCTGGGGGCGGATTACAACATCAAGCAGGCCCTGATCAGCATCGGATCTGGAGGCTGGTGGGGCAAGGGCTACCTGCAGGGCAGCCAGAGCCAGCTGCGCTTTTTGCGCGTGCGCCACACCGACTTTATCTTCTCTGTGCTCTGTGAAGAGTTCGGGTTTGTAGGGGCCTTTGTGCTGGTGGCGCTCTTTTTCCTGCTGTTGATGCGGCTGGTGCGGGTAGCGGAGCAGGCTCCCGATGGGATGGGGCGCCTGATGGTGGCGGGCATCACCATCGTGCTCTTTGCTCAAGTGTTTATCAACATGGGAGTCAACGCCAACATGATGCCGGTTACCGGCTTGGCGCTCCCTATGGTAAGCTATGGCGGCAGCTCGCTGGTCACCACGATGATGTCTCTTGGGCTCGCACAGAGCGTGGCGATGCGTCGCAAGGGGCTCGAGGATCCACTAGTTCTAGATTGAGGTGTTTTCATGGCTCAAGAGGTGCGTGTTCGCTTTGCCCCCAGTCCTACCGGCTACTTTCACTTGGGTGGAGCGCGCACGGCTCTTTATAATTGGCTCTTTGCCCGGCACAATGGCGGCAAATTCATCCTGCGCATCGAAGATACCGATCGCACACGCTATCATCCCGATGCGGTGCCTTTTCTGCTCGAGAGCCTGCGCTGGCTGGGATGCATGTGGGATGAAGGGCCCGAGGTGGGCGGAAGCTGCGGCCCCTACTATCAGTCGGATCGTATCGCCCTCTATCAGCAGTACGCTGAACAGCTCATCGCAGAGGGCAAGGCCTATCGCTGTTACTGCTCCTCCGAGCGACTGGCGGCGCTGCGCGAGCAGCAGCACGCGCAGGGGGTCAAGCCAGGCTATGACCGACACTGTCGGCATCTGACGCGCCAACAGATCGCGGACTATGAGGCGGCGGGAGTGGCGCCGGTGGTGCGTTTGGCCATCCCGCTGGAGGGCGAGACCGCCTTTGAGGACCGCTTGCGTGGCCGGATCGTCGTCAACAACAGCGAGCTGGACGACCTGGTTCTGCTCAAGTCCGATGGTTTTCCCACCTATCACCTCGGCGTGGTGGTGGACGATCACCTCATGGGCGTGACCCACATCCTTCGCGGAGACGAGTGGCTGGCTTCGGCGCCCAAGCACCAACTGCTGTACGATGCCTTTGGCTGGCAGATGCCCGAGCATGTGCACCTGCCCACCATCCTGGACCCTTCCGGCAAGGGCAAGCTCAGCAAACGTCGCCAGCGCGGCCCCGGCCAGGAGGATCAGTTGACCTTTATCCACGAGTTCCGTCAGGCGGGCTACCTGCCCGAAGCGATGGTGAACTTTTTGGCGCTGGTGGGATGGTCGTACGATTCAGAGACCGAGTTCTTTACCCGCGACAAGCTGATCCGCTACTTTGATCTGGATCGGGTCAGCAAGTCACCGAGCGCCTTTTCCTATGACAAGTTGCAACACATGAACGCGGTCTATATCCGCAACCTCGGAGACAACGACCTCACCAACCGCCTGCTGCCCATCCTGCGGGCGGCAGGGTTCAAGGCCGATTTTGGCCGAGTCCTGGCCTTTGCTCCGCTGATCAAGGAACGGCTGCGCCTGTTGGGTGACGCGGTGGATATGCTGCGCTTTGCCTTGGTGGACAGCCTGGAGTATCCCACGGAGGACCTGGTGCCCCGCAAGCTCGATGCTGCCACTGCGCGCGAGATCCTTGCACGCACTCGCACCGTGCTGGCTGCGCTGCCGAGCTTTCAGCATGCAGTGACCGAGGCAGCTTTGCGGGAACTGGCCGATGGCATGGGGCTCAAGCTGCGCGATGCGCTGGGGTCGACGCGTGTTGCCATTACCGGTGCCGCTGTGTCGCCACCGCTCTTTGAGTCGATGGAGATCCTTGGCCGGGAGTGCGTCCTGGCCCGATTGGACGAGGCCATCGCACGCCTGGGCTGAGGTTCGGCCTCAGGCCCAAGCGAGCGGATTCGTTGGAAGGATATCGGCGCTGTGCCAGATCTCACGCTCAACTCGCAACTGGAACACGCGCGATCTCTGGTCGAACGGGGCGAGTTGCTGGCCAGTGTGGAGGTATGCCGTAACATCCTGTCGACGCTGCCCCGGTGTATCGAGCCCTACGCCATCCTGGCCAGTGCAGCTTTGGCGGCGGGCAAGATCGCCACTGCCGCGGGATTGTTCGCTCGCGTGTTGGGTTCCGATCCGCAACACGTAGAGGCCGCACGGGGGATGAGTGCGGCACTGTTGCGTGCGGGAGACGCTGGTGGCGCAGCAGCATGGGCACGCCGAGCGAGCGAGTCGGCACTGAGAGCAGGCCGCTCACTAGCGGATGACGTGGGTGCAAGCGCTCAGGATCCGCCCGAACGCGAGGCTCTCTCGCTCTCGGTGGCCGCTTTGGCCTGCATGCAACTGCGCTCCGGCATGTATGCGTCCGCCGTGCGCGAGTTCCGACGGGCCCTGGAGGCAACCCCTGTGCGTGACGACCTGGCGGTGGGGCTGGCTGAGGCAGCCTACGGTGCCGGCCAGGAATCCGTTGCGCTGGACGTGAGTGAGGGCATTCTGTTGCGCCTGCCCTTTTGCCTCAAGGCCTTGTTGATACGGGGCAGGGTGGGGCTGGGGTCGCCCGATGATACCCTGGCAAGGGAGCTGCTGGCCAGGGCCCAGTCTCTGGATCCAGAGAACCGGGTTGCACAGTACCTCTTTGGGGATGAGTCGCCTCTGCCGCCTCGAGCGGTTCGCGTGCCCATGCCGGTGCAGGAGCCCGTCGGCCTGCTGGTAGCGGGAGACGAGTTGGATTGGGACGATGATGACGAGGGCACCGCGCCCCCGACTCTGCGGGGAATTCTCTAAAGCCAATGCCGCGGTTGCGGGCGGCGTCCACAAGTGATGTTGGAGGAGGGACGATGGAGCGGACACTGGTGATTTGCAAGCCGGATGCGGTTCAGCGCGGGCTCATCGGAGAGGTGATCTCTCGTCTGGAGCGCAGAGGACTCAAATTGGTGGGCATGAAGCTGATCGCCATCAGCCAGGAGCTCGCCCATCAGCATTACGGTGTTCACGAGGGCAAGCCCTTTTTTGAGAACCTCATCCGCTACATTACTTCTGCACCGGTAGTGGTGATGGTGTGGCAGGGACCTGGCGCCATCGCGCTGGTGCGCCGTACCATGGGCTCTACCAACCCGCAAGAGGCAGCTCCCGGAACCATTCGGGCTGATTTCGGTCTCTATATTGAGCGCAACCTGATTCACGGCTCCGATGGTCCCGAAACGGCCGAGGCGGAGATCAAGCTCTACTTTACGCCCGAAGAGTTGGTGGATTGGGAGCGGTCGACCGATCGGTGGATCAGCCGATAGGCAGGCACCTGAGTACGCCCGTGGTGCGCTAAACGATGTGAACCACGGTGCGCGCCTTGGACCAGAGCTCTTCCAGGCGAACATGGGCACGCTGCTGCGGGCTAAAGATGTGGAGGATCACCGAGCCATAGTCTACGAGCATCCAGCCAGAGGCAGGCGTGCCCTCTACCGCCAAGGCGCGCACCCGCTGCTTTTCACGCAGTTCTTCCACCACGCGCTCGCTGATGGCAGCGATCTGACGCTCGCTGTCTCCGGTGACAACAATGAAATAGTCGGCGATGACGGTGAGCTCGGAGATGTCCAGCATGACAACATCCGAGGCCATCAGTTCGGTAGCGACATCGACAATCGCGTGAGCTAGAGCTAGTGGTTCCAGGGCGTTCCTCTTGCTGTGTGGGAATGGGCACGCCTGCGGCGCCGCTTGATCAAAGTACACGCAAAAGTATATCATGCGGGCGGTGCGCTGGCAACCCGTGTAGGATTCGAGTGAGGGGGCGGAGCAAGCTTGCGCCAGTCTGAAGTGCAATCCGAGTTTCTGAAGAGCTTTGGGCGGCTCTATCCGCAGTTTCGCTTCCGCGGAATTCGCTACTTTACCGCACACTCGCACGATCCCTTTCAGCTGGCATTGCGAGTGGCCTTTGGCAACCCCGAGGTAGAGATCGATCTGCTGTGTGTGCTCTTGACATCGGGCGACGTTCCCGAGGTCACGCACATGTTGCGGCAGCTGGAGCTGAGCGCCGATCAGTTCAAGGATATGGGCACTTCGCTCCTGATCGCTCCCAGGTTCACCCACGAAACGCAGACGCTCTGTCGCAATGCGTCGGTGGGCTATGTGGACCTTGCTGGCAACATCTGCATTCAGAGCGGCCAGGTGTACATTCAGATCAGTGTCGAGTCCGAGCCTGCTCCTCAGCACACAGCGATCTTGACTCCCTTTGAGGGCAGGTCTGAGCGGGTGGTACGCCGCCTGATGCTGACGCCGGGCACGGTGTGGAACATGCGTGATCTGGCACGGGAAAGCAGCGTCAGCCTGGGGCTCGCCAGCATGGTCACCTCCACCCTGGCCGATGACGGACTGGTGCTCAAAGGGCGCGGTGGCCTCTCGGTGATGGATGTGGACGCCCTGCTGGACGCCTGGTCTCAGCGCTACGATCTCCGGCGCAGCCTGTTCCAGATTTGGCGTTCAGACAAGGACGCGGGGTTGCTGCAGGAAGAGCTGGGTGGTTTGAGCGCCGATGCGGACAAGCACGCGTTGACCCTGTGGTCAGGGGCGCAGCGCCTGTTGCCTTATGACGACGCGACAGCGCACCTCGCCCTGTATTGGTCCGGCGAGCAGGCTGCCCTGGCAGAGCGCCTCCGGCTGTCACCCAACCACGGGCGCACCATGGTGATCGTCTTTACCCCCTACGACGAAGGTGTCTTTTGGGAGGCGCGCCGCTATCGCGACGGCAGCATCATCGCCCATCCGCTTCAGCTGTATCTGGACCTGGCATCGGGCGACAAGGATGAAGTGGCCCTGGCACACCGGATTCGAGAGCGTTACCTGGGGCGTTGAGCCGGGGCGGGTCGGCTGGTCCGACGGGTGGCCTCTATCACCAGCATCTCCAGGCTGAGCAGCGGATCCGCATCTCCTGTTTTCAACCCTCGGTCGATCTCCATGGCCTGGTCCAGCAGGCGCACCAGCTCGTCCGAGCTGAACAATGCCGCCTGACTCGAGAGCCTGCGTATCTGCCAATCGGCTACCTTGAGTGCTTTGGCGGCCTGGGGGAGTGCCAGCCGTTGCCGTTCCAGGAGATCCTTTGTGGCCAGCAGCTGGCTCAAGCGGCCGGCAATGGCTGCCAGAGGATAGATTCCGTTGGCCGAGCGTGGATCGCTGGCGAGCACGTTGTGCAGACTGTGCAGCGCATCGCCGCGTCTGCGCTGACAGAGGTGGTCCAGCAGCTGATAGATGGGGGTTTCTGGATCAGGCGTCACCAGGCTGAGCACGTCATCCGCGCGGATGTCGCGCGCATAATCCGCATACGCCCCCAACTTGTCGAGCTCTGCATCCAGGCGGCGCAGGTCTCCTCCTGCCGCCTCGATCAACCGGGCTGTTGCGGCAGGTTCGATGGCCAGTCCCTTGGCGCGCGCCCTGGCTGTGATCCACTGCTGCAGCTGGCGCGCCTCTTCCGGCCTGTTGGGGCGCAAGGCAGCGAACTCGTGGATGTAGGCGTTAGAGTAGTCGCGCACCTTGCGCAGGACGGGGTTGTCGTGGGCCAGGCGGATCGACTCGACGAACACCAGACGTGTGGATTCCGGCAAGTGTGGCAGAAACTGGGCCAGCGCTTCGGCTTCATCGGCCAGGCGCTTGTTGGCGCGCCCCTCATAGCGCTGAAGCATGTCAGTGACCATTACCATGCGCTTGTCTGAGAAAAAGGGCAGGGTGTTGCAGGCGCTCAGTAACTCTGCCAGAGCGATGGTTTTGCCGTCATAGGTGGAGATGTTGATCTCCCCCATGCCATCTTCCTGGATGCGTGCCCGAAAGCGAGCGATCTCTTCTGAACGCGTGAATTCGTCGTCACCGTGGAAAATGTAAAACATGTCAGCGATAACCGATCGCGGCGCGGTGGAGGGTGATTCGCCCAAAACTGAGGGTCCGCAGTGTGAGCAGCTCGGCACTGCCCACGTGAGGATCGGTCAGCAGCTGTTTTTGGGCGCCCAGTGCCAATGGTTCTGCACACAGCAGTGGACTCAGCACACCCGCCAATGTCAGGGCGCTTGCGGACTCTTTGCGCGTTGTGTGGCTCATATGGTGCAGCAGTAATCCGATGATCAGCCCGCTCAGCACGGGTACTGCGATGGTGGACCCGCACCGACTGTGCAGGGCCAGATGGGACTCGCCTGCCTGCAGCGCTGACAGCGCCCTGGTCAACGCGCGGCAAAGCACGTCGCGATCCACCCGTCCATAAAAGGTGATCCCGTTCCAGTCCGAATGCGCCGCAACAGGCCCGGGCAAGGGGCCCTGCTCCAGCATATGAAGTGTGGCGTGCTCCAGCGCATGGTTCTTGCGGATGCGCGCCAGGATGGATGGTGGCATCGCTCCCCTCGACAAGTGACGGCTGCGTCAGTAGAATAGCCAATCAGAGTGGCACCAAGGCAAAGTCAGTATAGCACAAGGGGATAATCCCGCCCCTGCAGGCGACGGGGAGGCGCAGTGCGCAGGACCAAGATCATCGTAAGCGACTTGCATCTGGCGGCTGGATATGGGCGCCAGGGCAATCGCTTGGAAGACTTTGACCAGGACGAGGCCTTTGGTGCGCTGATGGCCCACCTGCTTGCGGAATGCAAAAAGTGGGACGATGAGCTGGAGATCATCTTTGCCGGGGACACCTTCGAGTTCCTGCAGGTGCCTGCCCTCGAGTACAGCGAGAATTTCGACCCCAAGCGTGAGTACCCCACCTCCTGCTACGCCGCTTCGGACGAGGCCGCCTCGCGGCGCAAGATGGATCTCATCATCCAGGGGCATCCGGTGTTCTTCAAGGCGCTTCGCGATATCATGGCCTATCCGCGCGGGCGCATCTGTTTCATCAAGGGCAATCACGACGTTAACCTGCATTGGCGTGAAGTGCAGACCCTGATCCGTGCTGCTCTGGGGGTCGTACAGGCGCGCGACCGGCTGACTTTTGAAGAGCGTTGTCTCTCCCGTGAGGGTCTGTACGTGGAGCATGGCAACCAGTATCTCGAGTGGATCAACCGGTGGCCCGATTTTGAGCAGCCCCACGATCCTTCCAATCCACGTGAACTATACCTCCCCGTAGGCTCGCGCTTTGTGTTCGAGTTCTTCAGTCGCATGGAGCGCCAGTACTACTGGATGGACGGAATCAAACCCATCACTGCGCTGATCTGGTACCTGTTTGCCATCGATTACGGCAATGCCCTGCGGGCTCTCAAGGCGCTGGTGCGGCAGCTGCCTTCGCTGATCTGGGGCAGCCTGCGTACCGGCTATGCTCTGTCAGAAGCGGTGCAGGCGCAGGATCAGGTGCTTCAGACGCTGGATGATGAGCGTCGCATGTCGACCCTGGACATCAGCCTCAGCGAGCGCAGCAAGTTTTACAATCAGGTTGATATCGCGCTGGATCTCTACGGTGTGGAGCGTTCTGGCGGCCCTCTGGCGCGCTTTGGTGTGTACGGCCATACCGTGCTGCCCCGCGGCCGCGATGAACAGCGTGCCCAACGGGAGCGGCTGGCAAGGGTGGCCGAGGTCAAACGCATCCAGGAGGGCGCGCGCGTCATCGTGTTCGGGCACGTGCACGAGCCCGTTCAGGTTGAGCTCGAGAACGGTGCCACCTATCTCAACGCCGGATCCTGGACATGGTGTCGGGACATGAGCGACGCCAGCCACGCGGAATGGCTGGAGTTGTTCAAGGATCCGGAGAGTTTCATGCAAAGCCGAAGGCTGACCTATGTGCGTGTGGACTATGATGACGCCAATGTGCCCCACGCACAGCTGTACGCCTTTGAGCTGGAGCGGGCCCCCCAACAGACGCTGTGGCAAAGATTTCGCGACTGGCTGTCCTCTCGAGAGGAGTGACCTGGGTGAACGCAAACGCGAATTCGACAACGCCGCTCAGAATCATGGTCTTTGGCGCCCATCCCGATGATTGTGACATCCGTGCCGGCGGAACGGCCGCGCTCTATGCGCAGCGGGGCCACCAGGTTCGCTTTGTCTCTCTTACAAACGGCAACGCGGGACATTACGACCAGGGTGGGGCGCCCCTGGCGTGGCGGCGCCGCGCCGAAGCAGCCGCTGTGGCCAAACGCCTCTCCATCGACTATATCGTCCTGGACCATAACGATGGGCAGTTGGTGCCCTCGCTGGAGATACGGGCACAGGTGGTGGCTCTCATCCGGCAGTTTGCCCCCGATCTGGTGATGGCACCACGGTTGTACGACTATCATCCGGACCATCGCGCCACGGCTCAGCTGGTCACAGACGCCATGTACATGCTCACTGTTCCCAACTATGTCTCGGCCGTGCGCCATCTGGATCGCATGCCAGTGGCGGTCAGTGTCTGGGATTCATTCCAGCGTCCCGTGCCTTTTTCTGCTGATGTGGTGGTGGACATCAGCAGCACATTGGAAGCCAAAGTGGACGCGCTGGACTGCCACGTATCTCAGGTCTACGAGTGGCTGCCTTATAATCGCGGTGAGCTGGACAGCGTACCCGTTAATCCTGCGGAGCGACGGGCTTGGCTGTATCAGTACTACGCCGCCCGTGCGAGGCAACAGGCCGCCATGTACCGTGCCGAGCTGGTGGCGCGCTATGGTGAGCAACGCGCGGAAGGCGTGACGGCTGTGGAGGCTTTTGAGGGCAGCGAATATGGTTCTCCACTGACTGTCGCGGAGATCGAACGTCTGTTTCCGTTCTAGAGGGTCAGGAGGATCCAGAGCCCCGGCACCGTGCGGGGCTCTTTGCATTGGCCGTCACCCGGGGCTGTGCTACACTCCACAAGCGACAACGTTGTCTCAGCAATTTTCAGGAGTGCGAATGGTGCCCAAATCCAACCAGATCTCTGGCGTCGCCTGGTCGTCCAACCTCATCCTGCTGGTGCTCTCGGTGTTCTTTATCAATTTTGGGATGGGGCTCTTTTCGGGCGCTGCCAGCAACTTTTATGTGGACGTCCTCCATCTGCCTGGGGGGCAGGTGCTTTGGTTGCAGGGCATCCGTGAGATCCCGGGTCTCTTGTTGGTGGTGATCGCCGCTCTGACCATGCGGATCCCCCCGGCCCGGCGCGCTGCGCTCTCTGTACTCCTGATGGGCGTAGGCTATGCCCTCTATGCCTGGGTACAATCCTATACCGCCTTGGTGGCGATGGCGCTCACCGCCAGCCTGGGCTTTCACATGTGGACTCCCCTGGAGAGCGCCCTGGGCATGGGCCTCGCCGCGCGGGAGCATTCCGGCAAGGTGATGGGCACGCTGGCCTCGGCACGCTCCCTGGCGATCATCGTGGGCATGGGCGGCCTCGCCCTGGTGAGCCGCCTCAGCAGCAGCATCTCCATCCGCAGCTACTACCTGGTGGGTGGCCTGCTCATCGTGGTGGCTTCCGTTCTGCTCGGTCGCCTCCCAAAGAACACCGGTGCCAGCGCCGTCGTCGAAGAGCGCATGCTGTTCAAGCGCAAATACTGGCTGTACTATGTGCTCATCCTGTTTGAGGGTGTGCGTACGCAGGTGTTCAGTGCCTTTGGCACGCTCATCCTCGTCCAGTACTATGACCTGCAGGTGTGGCAGATCAGCCTGATTCTGCTGGCCAGTGGCGTGGTCAACCTCTTTGCGTCGCCCATCATGGGGCGGGCCATCGATCACTATGGCGAACGCGCCGTGCTCACAGTGACCTACACGCTGATGGCCCTCGCCTTTGTGGGCTATGGTGTGGCACACAACGTGTGGATTATGGCGGCCATGGTGGTGTTGATCAACATGCTGTTTCTGAACCGCATCGGCCTGTCCACCTATGTCAACCGCATTGCCCCGCAGGAGGAGCTTACACCGACGCTGTCTGCCGGCGTGAGTTTCAACCATATCACCTCGGTGGGGATGAGTTTCGTGGCGGGCAGCCTTCTGGGAGTGGTGGGCTATGAGGCCCTGGCGATAGGGGCGGCGGCCATTATCATGCTCTCGGTGCCCTTTGCACTGGCGATTCGAGTTCCTGGCAGGATGGCTGAGGCGGTCCCAGCCTCGGCGACTCGGTAATCGGTGCGCCCTGGGCAAAGGCTCAACGGTACTTGGGGGAAAGCATGGCGTTCTTGCGCATTCTGGCGATTCTGTTGATTCCCATCGTATGGGGGCTGGCGAGCGCCCGTCTGATCGAATGGCTGCGAGAGCGGCGCAAGGCTCGCAGCAATAAGGAGTGCCAACCGTGATCCCGCGCCTGCTGGGAGGCCTGGCTATTTCGCTGGTGGCCGGTGTATTGACCGGACTCTTTGGTGTGGGCGGCGGTTTTCTGATCACCCCCACGCTGCACATTCTGCTCGGCTTGCCCATGCCGCTGGCCGTCGGTACTGGCACCTTGAACATTGTCGGCACAACCACCTCCAGCCTCTGGTGGCGTCGCACCAGCAATCTGGCTGATCTCAAGATGGCGGTTGTGCTCTTTGGGGGCAACGCCCTGGGCGCCTATCTCGGTGCCGATACGCTGCACCGCCTGCGGCAGCAGGGAGATCTCACGCTGGGTGGAGGTACGGTTGCCGCCGCTGATCTGTACACTCTGCTGGTGTACCTGGTGGTGCTGAGCGCGATCTTTGCCTGGATGTTTGCCGAGACCAGACGGTCAGCAGGGCAGGGGCAGACGCAGGGGCTCTTTGCTCGCCTGCGAATTCCGCCCTACGCTGCTTTTGACAGCCTGGGGGGCCGATCCCTTTCGATCCCCGTTCTCTCGTATTTCGGTTTGATCTTGGGCTATCTCACGGGGTTATTGGGCGTGGGCGGTGGGGTGATCCTCCTGCCGGCGCTGGTCTATCTGGTGGGGATGCGCACCCACGCGGCCGTGGTCACCAGCTCGGTTATGGTGTGACTCACCTCGATGGTGGCGGCTGTGAGCCACGCTGCCGCGGGCAATATCGATCTGCCTCTGCTGCTTGTCCTTTTGGTGGGAGGCACCCTTGGGGCGCAGTTGGGCCAGCAGCTGTGTGACCGCCTGTCAGGTGCGAGACTGCGCCGTTACTTTTGCTACGTGGTGCTCGCCGTGGTACTGCTAGTGCTTGCTGAACTGATCGGAATCCTTTTCTAGCGGGTAGCCTCCATATCCGCGCCCTGTCAAGAGAGGGGGAGCCATGGTTGCCGAGTTGCTTGCGCGCGACATGCGTCCCAGGGCCGAGGTGGTCACGTCAAGTCACTGTGTCGAGAAGCCTCGCTTTGCTGCCATTGATGGACACAACCACTTGCCGGTGCCGGGCAATGACCATCAACGGTATCGGGCGGATCTGCTCAAGACCATGGACGAAGCCGGCGTGGAGATGATCGTCAACCTCTCGGGCGAGTTTGGCGATACCCTGCAGACCATCCTTGAGGGGTATGACCGGGCCGCGCCCGGACGGTTCGCCACCTTTTGCAACGTGGACTGGTCAGGTGTGGGGGAGTCAGGCTGGGAAGGGCGCGCCTGTGGCCAGCTGCGCGCCGACATAGCGGCTGGCGCCCGTGGGCTCAAGGTGTTCAAATCGCTTGGGCTGACCTTTCGCGATACCGACGGGCGCCTGCTGATGCCCGATGATCCCCGCATTCAGGATGTCTGGGCGCAGGCCGGCGCCCTGGGCGTTCCCGTGCTCATCCACAGCGGTGACCCGGTGGCCTTTTTCAGGCCGCTGGATGGCGCCAATGAGCGTTGGGACGAGCTGCAGCGCCATCCGGACTGGCACTTTTACGGAGGTGACTATCCGCCCTTTGAGGCCCTCATCGAGTCCCTCTATCACACCATCGAGAGCCACCCCAATACCACCTTTATCACCGCCCACGTGGGCTGCTATCCAGAGAATCTGCAGTTTGTGTCGCAAATGCTCGATCGTTACCCCAATTTGAACACGGATTTTTCCGCGCGCATCGCCGAGTTGGGTCGGGTGCCCTATAGTGCGCGAGAATGGTTTCTCAAGTACGCTGACCGAATCGTCTTTGGCACCGACGTCACGCCCACGGTGCAGGCCTATCGCACCTACTTTCGCTTCCTCGAGACCCGGGACGAATACATGGAGTACTCTGAGGGGGCTCCGATCCCGCCGCAGGGGCGCTGGCACATTTATGGCGTGCACTTGCCCGATACTGTGCTTGAAAAGGTTTACCGGCTGAACATTCGGAAACTGTTGGGACTTTCAACTAGGCAGGTTTGACGATCCTTCCGGCAGGGCCTAACCTCGCGGTATGGGCGCACTTTAGCAGAGAGGTATTGACCATGGGGCGAGTAGTAACTTTTGGCGAGATCATGATGCGGCTGTCCCCTCCCGGGATGCAGCGGTTCGTGCAGGCGCGCAGTTTCGATGTGGTTTATGGTGGTGGCGAGGCCAATGTGGCTGTGTCGCTGGCCAACTATGGGGTGCCCGTCGACTATGTGACGCGTCTGCCCAACAACGAGATCGGCAAGGCGTGCCAGCGCTTTATGCGTGAGGCCGGGGTGGGAGTCGACAAGATCATCTGGGGCGGCGAGCGCCTGGGGATTTATTTCCTCGAGATGGGCGCCATGATGCGCAGCAGCCAGGTGGTTTATGACCGTGCCCATTCATCCATCGCCACGATCGAGACCGGTATGGTTCCCTGGGATGAGGTGTTTGCGGACGCGGATTGGTTTCACTGGACGGGCATTACGCCAGCCATCTCGCGCGGCGCGGCAGAAGTTTGCCTGGAGGGGGTGCGGGCAGCTCGCGAACGAGGTATTACCGTCTCCTGCGACTTGAACTATCGCAGCAAGCTGTGGAAGTGGGGACGCAGTGCGGGCGAAGTGATGGCCGAATTGGTCTCTCTGTGCGACATTGCCATTGGCAACGAAGAGGACGCTGCCCAGGTGTTTGGTATTCATGCTGCCGAGACGGACGTGACCTCTGGCCAGGTGGATGCCGAGCGCTATCGCGCCGTGTGTGAGGCGCTGAACCAGCGCTTTCCCTCACTCAAGACCATCGCCATTACCCTGCGTGGATCGATTTCAGCGAGCCACAACACCTGGTCGGGCATTTTGTGGGACCAGGGCCAGGTGTACATGGCGCCGACCTTTGACCTTACCCACATCGTCGATCGGGTGGGCGGCGGCGATTCCTTCATGGGAGGGTTGATCTATGGGTTGCGTACCCTTCCGTCCCGTCAGGAGGCGCTGAACTTTGCAGTGGCCGCATCGGCACTCAAGCACACCGTGTTTGGCGATGTGAATCTGGTTTCGGTGAGCGAGGTCAGCAAGCTGATGGGCGGGGACGCCTCAGGGCGCGTCTCGCGCTGACAGTCACACAAACGGGAGGTCCTATGGCACGCTTTTCGCGGGTGCACGTGTGGAGCACCATGGAGCAGTTGGGGCTGGTACCCCTCTTTTACAACGGCGACGTCGAGACGTCGATTCGTGTCATCGAGGCGATCTCTGCCGGTGGCGCCAAAGTCGTCGAGTTTACCAACCGGGGCGACAGGGCCTTTGAGGTGTTCCGCGAGCTGGCGGTGCACTTTGCCAAGAGCGACCCAGAGCTGGTGTTGGGCGCAGGATCCATCCTCGATCCGGTGACGGCGGGGCTCTACATCAACCTGGGAGCGGATTTCATCGTGGGCTCGGTCACCAATGCCGAGGTGGCCAAGCTCTGCAATCGCCGCAAGATCCCCTATTTCCCGGGATGCGCCACGTCCAGTGAGATCTCCTATGCTGAGGAACTGGGTGTCGAGATCTGCAAGATTTTCCCCGGGAGCAACCTCGGTGGGCCATCCTTTGTGAAGGCAATTCTTGGCCCCACGCCCTGGACACGCCTCATGCCCACAGGCGGCGTGAGTGCCACCTATGACAACCTCAAAGGCTGGTTCGATGCCGGTGTGGTGTGCGTGGGCATGGGCTCGGCGCTGGTGCGCAGCGATCTGATCAAGGCCAAGGATTGGCAAGGGATCACCGAACTCACCGCCCAGTGCCTGGCTTGGATCAAAGAGATACGGGGCTGAGCGAGACAGGAAAGAGGGGCGGCAGATTTCTGCCGCCCCTGTTGGCTATGCGCCAGTGAGCCGCTGGAAGATGTCCAGCGGAAGCTCCTCCAGGCTGTCCACCACGATAGAGGCCGCCTGCAGCTGAGCAGCAGGGAGCGTATTGGTCACCGCCACGCAGGGCATGCCCGCCCGCACTGCTGCCTCTACGCCCACCGCACTGTCTTCCAACACCACGCAACTGCTGGGTGCACAGCCGAGTCCCTGGCCCGCCTGAACAAACACCGCCGGGTCGGGCTTGCTGGCGGGCAGCCGCGCCCCCGAGATCAGGATGTCAAAGGCATCGCCCAGGCCCAAGCCGTGGATGATCGCGGTGATGTTGGCCATCGGGGCGGAGGACGCCACCGCCTGGCGGTAGCCCCGCTCCCGCGCCCGCGCCAGCCAATCCAGCACGCCGGGCAGAATCTGAACCTGTTCTGCCACCAGCGAACGAAACAGCGCTTCCTTCCGGTCGGCCAACGCCAGGAGATCCGCAGTGGGCCGGTCCTCGCCGAGCCACATCCTCAGGATGGGCAGATTCGCCATCCCCAGGGTCTGCGCCACCTGTTCGGCCGTGAGAGGCTGTTTCAGCTCGTCAAAGAGCGCTTTCCAGGCCAGGTAGTGAGCCCTGCCCGAATCGATGAGTACCCCGTCCATATCCCAGATCAAACCGATCGTCATACTGTGTCTCCCCATCCTGTGGCAGATCCGTGCTACCCCAGGTGGCGGCGCAGAAACTGGATGATGGCCGCCCGGCCGTGAGCGGTCTCAAAGTGTCCCGTGGTATAGCGGATCAACTGCCAGTTCTCCGTGGCGCCCATCTCGGCGTACACCTTTTTCAGGTTCGCATCGATCTTGTCCAGGCCGCGGGGCGGTGTCAGTTCATCCAAAAGGCCAGCCAGGGAGAGGTGTGGTCTGGGAGCAATCAGCGCATTGATGGCGCTGGTGTCAAAGTGCTTGAGCAGGCTGGGGACAAAATAGTAGATGCCATGCCCATCGAGGCCCCGTGCGGCGATGAGTTCCTCAAAGTCCGTCAGGCAGTTGAGCTCGATGCACACTTGCACCCGTTCGTCCAGCGCGGCCAGCCACCAGGACATGGTGCTTCCCATGGAAAGGCCCAGGGTAGCCACCCGCGATATGTCCACCTCTGGGCGCGTGGCGACATAATCCAAGGCACGGATGCTGTCATAGACCATCATGCCCCACAGCACCTGGCCGCGCCACAGCATCTCCTTGAACAACTCTGACTCTGCGCGGCCGCGACGCTCACCAAAGTTCCAGGTGTCGCAACACAGCGCACAATAGCCCATGTCGGTGAGCACCTTGGCATACGGTGGGGATTGGAGCGCTGCACGGCCATCGATAAACTCGTCCTTCCCAAGCACATAGTTTCCACCGTGGGCGTGCTGGTACAGGACGACCGGCGCGTTCCGCACCTCACCCCTGGGCCGCGCAAAGTAAGCAGGCACCGGCTCGATGCCATTGAGGTCCAGGCGCAACGTCTCCAGGATATAGCCATCGCGCTCCTGCGTCGAAATCAGATCAGCGCTGATGGGATAATCGCGGGCTGGAAGGTCGCCGAGCAGTGCGTAAAGCTGTTCTCGTTGAGCGGCTGGATCCTTTGGCATGGAGCCCTCCCTGAGGTTACTTGGCCGCCAGTATAGTGATCCCAGGAGGTGCTGTCCATCGCAATTGTTCATCAAACCAGGGAACACCTATACTAGCCACGGGGCTGTTCTCTGGAGGCCCGCTCTGGCCCTGCCGATGGCCGGAAAGGTGTTATGGAGACCGAAGTTGTTCTGCTCATCATGCTTTTGGTCCAGACGGCTTGCCTCGTGGCCGTGACGGCCGCTCTGGTGCGGCGCAGTGGCGCTGGTTTCGCACCTCAGGACTATCGGCGGCTGATGGAGGCTGTGCAAGAGGATCAGACCGAGCTGGCCCGTCTGGGAGAGGGCCTCTCGCCGCTCCACCAATCGGTGGGCAGTATCCGCGAGAGCCTGGCCGAGCTGCAGGGGAGCATTCGCGCCCGAGAGGATATCGAGCGCAGTACTGCCGATGCCATCCAGCGGCTCGAGCGCGTGATCTCGGGCACCCAATCACGGGGTGCTGCGGGAGAGAACCTGCTCGACCTGGTGTTCAGCCAGTTGCCGCCCGACTGGCAGGTGCGCAACCTACGCGTGGGGAACAAGGTGGTCGAGTTCGGTTTACGGCTGCCCAACGGGCTGCTGCTTCCCATCGACAGCAAATGGGCGGCGACGAACCTGCTGGAGCGACTGCACCAGACGGAAGAGCCCGTCAAGCGCCAGCAGATCAAGGCCCTGCTCGAGGCCACCGTTCTGGCGCGCACCCGGGAGGTGCGCAAGTACATCGATCCCAACCGCACGGTGGGCTATGCACTGGCCGTGGTGCCCGATGCGGTGTTTGAGCTGTGCAGTGCCATCCAGGCCGAGGCCTTTGCTACCAACGTGGTGCTGGTGGGTCAGAGCCTGTTTCTGCCCTATCTGCTGCTCGTCTTTCAAACAGTGCTCAAATCCACCCAATCTATCGACCTGCAGCGCTTTGAGCTGTACGTCTCCAGCTGTCAGCAGGATATTGCCACCATGCAGGAAGAACTCGAGGGGCGTTACAGCCGTGCCACGACCATGCTGGAGAATTCACGCCGCGAGCTCGCCAGTGGCCTGGCGCGGGTGCAGGGGGACCTGAACAGCCTGCGGCGCAATGCAGAGACGCTACCGGTCGACGCAGAAGCCTTCAAGCCGGCAACGGTTGAGGTTTCCGACGAGGAGATCGAGCAGGATTCGGACTGGGAGTGGGAGGACGATGAAGCCGGTGCTTAGAGTCGGCAGCGGGTCAGGGGACCGGCCAGGAAGGCTGCTGATGGCCTGCGTGGTCCTGTTGGCGGTGCTGATGCTGACGGGTTGTACCGTGGTGCTGCCCCTGGTGGAACCGGCGACCCCTGTGGCCACCATAGCAGAGGAGGATGCGCCTCTGGTCACCACGCCCCTGCCCACTCCGCTGCCCACCGCGCCGTCCATTCAGCAAGTGCTGGCAGCGCTGGATCTGCCCAATGCCCAGTTGACCAGTCTGGCAGAAACTTTTGTAGCCAGGGGATATCTGACCGGCGACGGTCTCGGCAGCCTCGCAGGGGCCGGCCCAGTGACCCTGCTCGCCCCCTCCGACGCCGCATTTGCTCTGGTGGAGCCAGCCTATTTCCGGCGCCTGCTGGACGATCGGCAGGCTCTGGAGCGCTTCCTGAGGCGCCACCTGGTGCAGGGCGTGCACTCGCTCCAAGATCTCCAATCTCAGAGGATGACGACGCTTGATGGGACGCCACTGGAGGCTGCGCTGTCCGGATCCACCCTGTCGCTGGGGGGAGTGCCCGTATTGCAGGGTGACCTTGCCACACCCTTTGGCGTGGTGCACGTGATCGACGGTATGCTGGCGGTGCCCGGCGAGACGATAGCCATGCTGCGTACGCTGCAGGCAACCCCTTCGCAGGCTGCTGCAGCGTCTCCCACGGCAGCCGCATCGCCGACGATGGCGATGCCCACAGCCTCTGCCACCGCAACCGCGAGCGCCCTGTCACCGGGGGACGACCTGCTGGCCCTGCTGTGGCAGCGCCCCGAGCTCAGCCGCATGGCCGCTCTGATACGGGTTGCCGGCTTGGAAGATCGCCTGCGCGAGGCTGACGTGACGCTCCTGGCGCCAGAGAACCCAGCCTTTGATGAACTCTATCCGGAGGAGCTGGCCATGCTCACCAACGACCCGGCTCTGTTGGCGGCCTGGATCGAACGGCACATCCTCCCTGCTCGCTACAGTGCGGCCCAATTGGGCGCTCGAACCAGCGTCGAGGCACTCTCCCACCAGGAGTTGGCCATTCGCAACCGATCGGGCCGCCTGATCATTGACGGTGCCATGGTTCTGGGACGGGATCTCTCCGCGGCAAAGGGCGTGATACATACGCTGGACACGGTGGTCCTGCCCTGATCACTGCACCGCGGTTTCCTCACCCGGCTTCCGCTATGACGAGAGAGCAGAGGCTAGGGCAGATCCAGCACGCCCAGTGCCGCCAGCACCAATCCCGCAAGGTTGAGTGCCACCATGGTCCAGAACACGACCTGGTACGAGAGTTTGCGTGTTTTGTGCCGATAGTGCCACTGTGCCAGCAAGGCCCCAGGCCACCCGCCGGCCAACTCGAGCAGGTGCAGTGTCTTTTCTGGCGTGCGCCAGGCCCCTCTCTCAGCCCGTCCCTTGTCGCTGCGGTACACCAGCACCGTAATGGCACTCAGGAGGGCGTACCAGGCCAGAATCGCCCACGGCAACAACTTGGCCAGGCAGGTGGCTACCAGCGCACAGGTAAACAGCAAAACCACCGCGAGGGGCCACCAGCTGGCCGATAGAGCAACGCCACTGGGGTGCACCTGCACAGCGCGGCGGCGGCCCTGAGCGTCTCGGGAAGGTACAAACAGCACGCGCATGTCATCGTGCGGGCGCGTATGTGGGCTGGTGACATCGCTGATATGAAAGAACAGGTCCTGGCCGCCACCCTCTGGCCGGATAAAGCCAAAGCCACGATCGTCATTCCAGTCCCGAATGGTGCCCAGTTGCTGCTTTGCCATCGCTCTTCCCCTGATGACTGTCCCTGTTGTGGTCCGCAACGAGTATAGCACAGTGGCCTTGCAGAGGCTCACGCCACG
Organism: Chloroflexota bacterium; assembly: GCA_012728955.1. Lineage (GTDB taxonomy): Bacteria > Chloroflexota > Anaerolineae > UBA1429 > UBA1429 > JAAYED01. The sequence continues at coordinate 646 of JAAYED010000163.1, read as the reverse complement.
TGCGTCCCGCCAGGACGACTCTGGCAGGGGCTCAGTCTGTGAGTTGGGCGGTTGACACACTCTTGGCACAGCCCTACCATTCAACGGTCACAGGGTATCTGTGTCAGCAGCAGGCCGCTTTGCCTGAACCAGTCCTCCAGGAGGGACCACATGGACGACAACGACCGTGTCGAGCAATTGACCGATCGCGTGCGCACGGCATCGCGGCCCAGTGATCTCAGGATCACCGACATGCGTATGGCTGTGGTAGCCTCCAACTATGACTATCCCATCCTGCGCATCGACACCAATCAGGGGGTCTATGGCATCGGTGAGGTGCGTGACGCGGGTCATCGCGAAGCGGCACTGGGGCTCAAAGCCTTTCTCTTGGGCCAGAATCCCTGCAACATCGACATGCTCTTTCGCACTATCCGGCAGTACGGTGGACCCGGCCGCACCGGGGGCGGCGTTTCGGGCATCGAACTGGCGCTGCTGGATCTGGTGGGCAAAGTGTATGGGGTGCCTTGCTGGCAGTTTCTCGGTGGCAAGTACCGTGACCGGGTGAGGATCTATGCTGATACGCCCACGCCCCATGATCCGACTCCCGAGGCCTATGCCGAACGCGTCTTGCAGCGAAAACAGCTGGGTTTGACCTTTATCAAATTCG
>JAAYED010000162.1 GCA_012728955.1 Chloroflexota bacterium | reverse complement strand
GCGTTACGGGATACGCTGCGCGGCCGGCTCTCGGTGCTCACCGGGCCCTCTGGAACGGGCAAGTCCAGCCTGCTCAATGCCTTGTGGCCCGATCTGCAGCTCAAGACGGGAGAGATCAGCGAGTATCACGATCGGGGACGCCACACCACGGTGGTAGCCTCGCTCTTTACCCCGGAAGCGGACATCCAGGTGGCGGACACCCCGGGCCTGCGCGTGTTCATGTTCTGGAATCTGCCCCGTGAGCAGCTGGACGCCCAGTTTCCAGAGATGCGCCCTTACCTGGAGCGATGCCGTTACCAGCCCTGCACCCATGTCCATGAGCCGGATTGTGCCGTGCGTGAGGCGGTGGCGAGTGGCGCTATCCCCGGGGCACGCTATGAGAGCTACCTGAAGATGTTCGCCTATGGTTTTTAGGAGCAAGACGTCAGCGCTGGTCCCAGATGGGGAGCTCTTCCCCGAGCACGGGCACCGGATGCGTGACGTACACCTCCACAGCGGCCAGGGCGGTGGCCAGCATCTCGCGCCACCAATAATGGCGGATGTGCACATAGTCACGCCGATCGGCCACCACGCCCACCGCGTCCAAGCCAAGGCCACGCGCGATAAAAAGCGCCCTATCCATGTGGTATGACTGGGTTACGAGGATGGCCGTGTCCACTTTAAAGATGTGCACGGCGCGATAGCAACTGTCGTAGGTGCGCCGTCCGGCATAGTCGAGGACGATGTCTTTGTCCGGAACACCCAGCTCCAGTGCATAGGCGCGCATGTGGCCAGGTTCGTTGTAATCGAGAGTGCGGTTGTCGCCGGTCATCAGCAGTTTGGAGACCTTGCCAGCGTGGTACAGAGCGGCGGCGGTGTACACCCGATCCTCAAGGATCGCACTGAGGCGCCCGCCCGGCCAGACTCCGGCGCCAAAGACCACCGCCACCCCTCGGACCGGGACCGTATCCACCGTAAAAGTGTCGGCCGCTGAGCGATAATTGGTCCAGCCACGCAGTACAACGATCAGGCCAACACCGCCCAGCACCATGAGCAGCAAGGCCATCAGAAGGTGAACGATCCAGTGAGCACGCAAAGTTCTCTCCATGTACGTAACGAGCCTGTGATCAGTATAGCATCGTCAAGCAGCTGTTGTAGCCCCAGCTTGCTGGTTCTGGCCACGTAACTGCTGCCAATGCCCGGTGTTGTGACAGCCACGGCCTTCCAAAGGAGTCAAGCATGCCACAGCAATCGCCCGCGATGTACTTTGAAGACTATGAGCTGGGACAGACGATGTGCTCGGCGCCGCGAACCGTCACCGATGCGGACATCGCCCACTTTGCCACACTCTCTGGCGACCAGAATCCGCTGCACATGGATGCCGATTACGCCCGGGAGACGGTGTTTGGTGGACGAATCGCCCACGGCCTGCTGGGACTGGCAATCGCCTCCGGCCTGGCGGCCCAGGCAGGGTTCGTCGACCGGACGGTGTTGGCCTTTACCGGTTTGGATTGGAAGTTCCGCAACCCGATCCGCCCGGGCGACAGCATTCTGGTGGCCGCCGAGGTGGGCCGGCTGCGCGCCATGCCCAGCCTTGGAGGGGGGTTGGTGGTGCTGCAGGTGACGGTTCGCAACCAGGATGAGGTGGTCGTGCAGCAGGGCAACTGGAGCCTGCTGGTCAAGGCGCGCTGCTGTGCTCCAGAAGCCGGTACAGCCCTGGACCAGTGAACCTCTCACCCCACTGACAACAGGAGAGGCCCGGCACGACTCTCCTCGTGCGGGGCCTCTCTATCGGACAAGGGGCGTCAGTGAATCGGCGCGCCCTCGGCAAGCAGCCCTGTGAGCAGCTCGGTGGGGATCACCAACTCTGGCGAACCGCTCGAGCCGGGGCCTACCTCGTACTCGTCAAAGGCGATTACAAGCTTGCCATCGGGATTGATATAAAAGTTGTGATCAGCCGTGATGCCGGTAAAGGGCTCTGTGAACTCTTCCTGCGCATCCGTCCAAAAGATGTTGGCGCCCGCTTCGGCATTACGCTCATTCATCTGACGGAGGAGTTCGGCATTGATCACGGACAAATAGTCAGCACCGGGGCGGAAGAGCGAGTCCAGCGTGATCATCTGTCCGGTGACCTGATTCACATTGTAAAAGTCATAGCTGGAAGCGGATCCACCACCCACCCAAAAGTACTCGACTCGCAGCGAGAAAACCTCTGCATTGGAGGCCTTGATCTCGTAAAAGCTCTCCACCCCCATGTTGATCATGGCCTCGGGCCCCAGCTCCTGCTTCAGTTCGGCCACGTCAGCCTCGTACTTGGCAAGGAAGGCTTTCCCGTCGGCCAGCAGCTCGGCGTTGACCGCCTCCTCCAGCCCCTGGTTGTTCAACCCCTCCACCCGCGGGATCCGAACGTGAGCATCGCCCACTTCGGAGGTGTATTCCACAAAGGTGAACACCCGTACCAGCGAGCCGAGCACGGGTACGTCCCTGAGCTCTGCCGCCTGTGCCGGCGCGACATTGACCATGAGCACAAACATGGCAAATACTGTGGCGGCCGTGGCAAAGGCCCATCTCCACCCGCGGGGCGCCGGACGATGGTCTTCGGTGACGGCGAGCATCCGGCCGCGCAGCTCTTGCGGGATCGGCGTGCGATCGTATTCCTGTTTCCAGTTCTGCATGCGACTAGTCATCCTCTACTCCTTCCATCTCTACGCGCATCATTTCCAGCGCGCGGTACAACCTGGTCTTGACCGTATTGACATTGGTGCTGGTGATCTGGGCGATCTCTTCCAGCTTGAACTCTTCAAAGAATCGCAGAACTACCACCGTTCGATAGTTGGCAGGCAACCTGTTCAATGCCTGCTGCAGATCCATGTCGGCCGGAGCGTCGGCCGGCGCATCTTGATCCTCAAAGAAACTGTCGTCAGCTGGCACCAGTCGCTTGTTGCGCCTGAGCCAATCCAGCGCGGTATTCACCACAATCCGATACACCCAGGTCCGGATGTACTCGGGCTCCCTGAGGGGCCGTGCGGTGAGTGCCTTGACAGCAGCACTCTGGACGATATCCAACGCATCTTGAGTGTTGTATGTGTAGCTGTAGGCCAGGCGATAGAGCCGCTCCTGATCCTGGATCAAAGAGTCGGCCACCCGGTCATAGAAAATCTGTGTCAAGTGTCACCCCCTGCCCTTGTGTGCATGGCCATCACACCCAATAGACGCGCGGACTGCCCGTTTTGTTTTTCATCGCGTGGCATTTTGCTGGCAAATACCAAAAGCGACGAGCTCTGGAGCACGTGGCTGCCAGGCTCGCCGCAATTGTGTGCCTATCAGGGCAGGCGGACCTGCTTCGGCACTCAGTGCCTTTGTCCACCGCCCGAGGGATCGTCCGGCCGAGGGCGTCGCAACCGCCAGCCTCGCACTCGCGCCGCGAGCCGGCGCCCCAGCGTTTGTACCGCTGCCCATCGGTACAACAACCATCGCCAGAGATAGCGATAGGCCGTTGTGCGACCGGTTCCCAGGCCCGTGCCCCAGCGCAGGAGCACAGCCCCCCAGGTGAGGCCGGCTCCAAAGCCGACCAATACCACATGCTGCCCAGGTAAGAGACTGCCGTCAGCTACCGCATCGCCAATGGCCAATGGTATCGAGGCTGCAGAGGTATTGCCATACTCTTGCAGATTCAGGTAAAAACGTTCAGAGGGGATTTCCAGTTTCTGCGCGGCCGCCTCGATAATCCGTCGGTTGGCCTGATGCGGGATGATCCAGTCCACCTCGCTCAACGGCAGGTTCACACGACCCAACACCTGCTCCACGGCTCGAGGCAGCATGCGCACAGCGAATCGAAAAACCTGGTTGCCATCCATGGTGAGATAATGCTGCCGCCTGGCAACCGTCTCGGCAGAGGCGGGCAAGGCGCTTCCTCCAGCAGGAACTATCAGCATCTCTGCACCGGAACCATCGGCGCCCAACCAGGTGGCGAGTACCCCTGCGGGGCCGTTGGTGGCGCCCAGCAGCAGCGCACCGGCGCCGTCACCAAAGAGCACCGCCGTGGCGCGATCCTCCTTATCAACGATGCTGCTCATGGTATCGGCCCCGATCACCAGTACCATGTCGTGCTCACCGGAGAGGATAGCGGCGTTGGCCAGCGCCAGGGCATAGCAAAAGCCAGAACACCCGGCGTTCAGGTCCACTGCGCCGGCATGCGCCGCCCCCAGAGCATGCTGAACGAGACAGGCGGTAGAGGGCGAGGGATAGTCGGGGGTCATGGTGGCCACCAGCACCAGCCCGATCTGGTAGGGATCCGCATCGGCAACGCGCAGGGCAGCCCTGGCGGCCTCGATGGCCATGGCAGCGGTTGCCTCACCGGCAGCCACGTGTCGTCGCTCTATCCCCGTGCGGCTGCGGATCCACTCATCGGAGGTATCCAAGGTAGCTGCCAAGTCGGCGTTGGTGACCACATGTTCCGGAGCATAGGTGCCCCAGCCGATGACGGTGGCGTGACGCCGCGACTCAGCCATTGGAGCAGGCGCCCAGGATCAGCCCGACATTATGACCGCCAAAGCCAAAAGAGTTGGAGAGCGCATACTGAATTTGCGCCGGTCGAGCGTGGTTGGCGACATAGTCCAGATCACACTCGGGATCGGGGTGGAGCAGGTTCATGGTAGGGGGTAGCGTACTCGTGTGGATCGCCTTGGCGGTCAAAATCGCCTCCAGCGCACCCGCCGCCCCCAGCAGGTGCCCGGTGACTGACTTGGTGGCACTGATCGCCATGCGGTAGGCATGCTGCCCGAATACTTGCCTGATGGCACGCGTCTCGGTGACATCGTTCAGTGCTGTGCTGGTACCATGTGCGTTGACATGGTCGATCTGATCTGGCAGCAGCCCGGCCGAGTCCAGCGCAAGCCGCATGCAGGCCGCCGCGCCGGCTCCATCCGGATCGGGAGCGGTGATATGATAGGCGTCATCGTTGGTGCCATAACCCAGCAACTCGGCGTAGATGCTCGCTCCCCGCTCAAGTGCGTGGCTGCGCTCCTCCAGCACCAGCACGGCAGCCCCCTCGCCCATCACAAAGCCGTCCCGATCTCTGTCAAAGGGACGGGAAGCATGCTCCGGGTCGTCATTACGGGTCGAGAGCGCACGCAGAGCACAAAAGCCCGCCACCGCCACGGGTATGATCGCTGCCTCGCTGCCGCCGGCCAGCCCCACATCGACGCGTCCTTCGCGAATCATGCCCATGGCCTCGCCGATGGCGTTCGCCCCGGTAGCACAGGCTGAGGTGACGGCCATGTTGGGCCCCTTGAGGCCGTACTCGATGGCCACCATGCTGGATGCACTCTCGGGCAGGATCATCGGCACGAAAAAGGGGCTCACCTTGGCCGGGCCTCTCTCGTCCAACACATGGATCTGCTCGCTGACGGTGAACATGCCGCCCATGCCCGAGCCAATGATTACTGCGGTCCGCTCGCCGAGGCCGGCGGCAAATGCCTCTCGAGTGAGCCCGGCGTCCGCCAGCGCCTCACGGGCTGCAACCACCGCAAACTGTGCATAGGGATCCATGCGGCGGGCCTCGCGCGGGCCCAGGTGCTGCTCTGGATCAAATCCCTTAACTTCGGCGGCTATGGTGGAGCGGTACTCGGCGGCATCAAAGTGCGTAATCTGCCTCACGCCCGATCGGCCAGCCACAACGGCATCCCAGGTGGTGGCCACATCATTCCCCAGCGGAGAAACGGTACCCATACCGGTAATAACGACCCTTCTCACACTTACCCCCGTTACGGTGATCTATCCGGTGCATCAGTGTTCCGGGTATAGTAACCCGAAACCTGTCGCCAAGTTACACCCTCGGGGCGCGCGTAACCCATAACAGGCTGAGGGGTTACTATCTGCGACAAATACCAGGAGGCAACGCATGATCCGTACCGACCTCACCGAGCTGCTCGGTATCCGCTACCCCATCCTGCAGGGCGGGATGGCCTGGGTGGCCACCTGGCAACTCGCCGCGGCCGTCTCTGAAGGGGGCGCCCTGGGCATTGTGGGCGCAGGCAGTGCCCCGGTCGATTGGGTGCGAGAGCAGATCCAGCAGGTTCGCGCCCACACCGATCGTCCTTTTGGAGTGAATGTACCGCTGTTCAACCCTGCCGCCGAGCAGATTATCCAAGTGATCATCGAGGAGCGCGTTCCTGTCATCACCACTGGTGCAGGGAACCCGGCACCGTTTGTACCGGCACTCAAGGCTGCTGGCATCACCGTGATTCCGGTGGTGGCTTCGGCTGCGTTGGCCCGGCGTTTGGAACGCATGGGGGTGGACGCCGTCATCGCCGAGGGGCATGAGGCCGGCGGCCACGTGGGCATGGTCACCACCATCACGCTGGTGCCCCAGGTTGCCGAGGCGGTCCGTATTCCAGTTGTAGCCGCCGGCGGCATTGCCGACGGCCGCGGCTTGGCGGCTGCGCTGGCCCTGGGGGCCTCGGGCATTCAAATGGGCACACGCTTTGTCTGCACCCAGGAGTGCATCGCGCATGCCAACTACAAGGACAGCATCGTGCAGGCCAGCGAGCGCTCCACCCTGGTGACCGGCACGAGCCTGGGGCACCCGGTGCGTTGCCTGCGCAACCCAATGTCGCGCGAGTTCGAGGCCATGGAAAAGGCAGGCGCAGATGAAGCGACCATGCTGGAATTTGGTACGGGCAGGTTGCGCCTGGCTGTAGTGGAGGGGGACGTGCAGCAGGGCAGCGTGATGGCGGGGCAGAGCGCGGGTATGGTACACGATATCCTGCCGGCAGCAGAGGTGATCCGCACGGTGACGGCTGAGGCAGAGGCCATCCTGGGCCGCCTGCCAAACTATGTGATCGCTTCGGAGGAAGAGGCATGAGTGGCCTGGCGATTGTCTTTCCCGGCCAGGGGAGCCAATTCGTGGGGATGGGCTCCTTGCTGCGTGAGCGTGTACCCGCCGCACGAGAGCGCTTTGCCCAGGCCGACGCCCTGCTGGGCATCCCGCTGACCGAGATCTGCCAGCAGGGGCCGGCGGAGGCTCTGAATGATACCGCCCTGGCCCAGCCGGCGATCTATGCCACGACGGTCGCCCTGTGGGAGTATCTGTGTACGGTCTGGCCGGCGGACGCGCCGATTCTGGGAATAGCGGGGCACAGCCTGGGCGAGTTCGCCGCGCTGACGGCAGCGGGAGCATTGGCCTTTGAGCAGGGCCTCCTGTTGGTGCAACAGCGTGGCCAGGCCATGGCAGCCGCCGGCGCCGCGGAGCCGGGCGGTATGCTGGCCATTCTCGGTTTGGGAGATGAACTGGTGCAGGACCTGGTGCGTGAGGCACAGGCGTGCAACCAGCCCGTTTGGGTTGCCAACTATAACGCTCCCGGGCAAGTGGTTGTGGCAGGCGCTCACAAGGGCCTCGCCGCACTGCAGAGTCAGGCCAGTGGACACAAGGGCTGTCGTGTGATGCCTCTGGCTGTGAGCGTGGCCTGCCATACGCCCTTGATGGGCCCTGCCGCCAATGCTCTGAGTCGCGCGCTGGCGGATACCCCCTTGACTGCTGCGCGCATACCGGTTATCAGCAATGTAACGGCAGAGCCGGTGACTGATCCGGAGGAGATACGCCAGGCACTCCTCCAGCAGCTGGTGTCGCCCGTGCGCTGGGTGCAGTCCGTTCGCAAAATGCGCGAGCTCGGTGCAGACACCATCCTGGAGGTGGGGCCGAAATCGGTTCTGACGGGAATGATCAAGCGCATCGATCCAGAGGTTGCGGTAACCGCGTTGACGGACGTGGCCGCCATCGACGAATGGGTCGCCGCAAGAAAGGAGGCTGCCCCATGAACACATCGCGGGTAGCCATCGTTACCGGTGGGTCGCGCGGCATAGGGCGGGCCATCTCCCTCGCGTTGGCACGCCAGGGATGCAGCCTGGTGGTGAATTATCAGAGCAACGAGCAGGCTGCCCGCCAGGTGGTGCAGGCCATCGCGACGCTGGGACAGCGGGCGATGGCCGTACAGGGCGACGTTCGTGAGCCGCAGCAGGCCTCGGCGCTGGTGGAGGCCGCACTGGCGGAATTCGGCCGGGTGGACATTCTGGTGAACAACGCGGGGGTGACACGCGACGGCCTGTCCATGCGCATGTCCGATGCCGACTGGCAGACCGTCCTCGACACCAATCTCTCGGGAGCCTTTTACTGCATCCGCGCGGTACAACGCCCCATGTTGCGGCAGAGATCAGGAAGAATCATCCAGATCAGCTCGATCAGCGGCGTACGTGGTAATGCTGGCCAGGCAAACTATGCGGCGGCCAAAGCAGGCCTGATCGGCATGACCAAGGCGTTGGCGCGCGAGCTGGCCAGCCGCAGCATCACCGTCAACGCCATCGCCCCCGGGTTTATCGACACCGAGATGACCGGGGCGCTGGGGGCGGACCAGGTGCAGCGCGTCACCGAACAGATCCCCCTGGGGCGCCTGGGCCGACCGGAGGACGTGGCAGCAGCCGTGGCCTTCCTCGCTTCCCCGGAGGCAGGCTATATTACTGGGCAGGTACTCGGTATAGACGGGGGACTGGGCATATAGCCCCTGCCAGCCCGCCTGCAGAGCGACCCTCCTTTGAACAGCAGCATAATGCACTATAATGAACTGGGATTCAGTACGGACAGGGGAGGGACCACATGCAACCGGATCCGGTATTCCTCCGGCTCGGGCCCGTGACCATATACTGGTATGGTGTGCTCATCGTCTCGGGCGCCATGCTCGCGGCCTATATTGTCAGCAAGCTGTCGTCACGTAACGGGCACGATCCCGAGATCGCCTGGAATCTGCTTATCGTGGCGCTCTTTTCGGGGATACTCGGCGCACGCATCTATCACATCATCTCCAGTTGGGACTATTACGCCTCCCGCCCGGGAGAGATGTTCGGGTTGCAGATGTCGGGCTTTGGCATTTTTGGAGCGGTAGCCGGCGGTGCCCTGGGCATCTATATCTTTACGCGCATCAAGCGAATGGCCTATCTCGAATGGATGGACTATGTGGCGCCAGGTTTGTTGCTGGCGCAGGCCATCGGCCGCTGGGGCAACTTTTTCAACCAGGAGCTCTACGGTCCGCCCAGCGACCTTCCCTGGGCCATTCCCATCGCCCCAGCGCATCGCCTCCCCGGTTATGAGAGCTTTACCACCTTTCATCCCACCTTCCTGTACGAGTCGCTGCTGAACCTGGTGGGCGGCCTGGTCCTGCTGTATCTGGCAAGGCGATGGCGCTCGGGCCGCCTGTACGGAGACATCTTTTTGCTGTACGGGATGATCTATTCTGTGATTCGTTTCTTTATCGAGG
>JAAYED010000161.1 GCA_012728955.1 Chloroflexota bacterium | reverse complement strand
CTCGGACGCGCAGGCGGGCCTGTTGGCGCATGACCAGGCACTGTTTCCTGGCTTGGTGGTGAACGAAGAGGGCGAGGAAGCGCGGGTTGTCGCCATTGGCGGTGTGGCGCACTATGCCATCCGTGATGGTGACTTTTATCGACACGTAGAGGCCAGCGAGGTAGACGAAGCAGTTCTCGTAGCGCTGCAGGAGACGCTCAGCACCATGCGTGATGAGGTGGTCTCGGGGGTGCTGGGGATGATGGGCACCGATGACGTGCTCGCCAAGGCGGCGATCGAGGCTTCCATCGACAACGTGGGGCACAGCCTGCGGCGCAGTGATCCCACCCAGTGGGCGCCCATGCTGCGCATGTACGGCTTTCGGATCGTTGTGGACATCCATGGGAGCGTCCGCGAGATCGTCTTTCCGGCGCCGAATACCGGTGAGGATCTCGGGGACTGAAACGGGCTCTGCTAGGGCGTTGGCCGTCAAGGGGGGCGGAGCGCCGACATTTGTCGCCGCTCCGCCCCCCTTTCCACATGGCTAGGCCTGGTCAGGCGGCACCACCCCGATGGTCAGCAGGATATTGGCATAGATGCGTTGTTCCCCCGTGGCGATCACCAAGGCGACGTTGGGATCGCGCGCGGCGTCATAAAAGGCGAACCGGCTCAGTGGCTGCAGTTCCATGCCTTCCGGCAGTGAGGGACGAAAAGCCGCAAAGATGGGGGGCTCGGGGCCAGTATCCGGAACCATCACATGGGCGGCCTCAATGACGATCGCATCCGCAATGATGGCCAGCACCTCGTCCACTGGTGCACTCCCTCTGGTGAGGTTCAGGTACACGCGCGCGGCTGCAGGGTTGGCTCCGGTCACAAAGGGATAGTTTCCGTCGGCGATGAGCACCTGAGAGCCGTGGCCTGCGGTTGCCAGTGCGGTCAAGATCTCGGGGTGGGTGAGTCCATACTTGAGCATTGTGCACTCCTTCAGGGATTCATCAAAGCGAGTATGCTCTCGTTGTGATGCCGGCGTCAAGCCTGCGGCCAGCGAGCGATCAGTTGTACCGTGCAAGCATTCCTTGACGTGGATTGTACCGCATGTTATAATTCTTGATGATAGAAGAGGGTTTGGTGCCGCAGTTACCAAGGGCTGCGGCGTTATGCCCGGCAGGGAGATAGAGCGAGCGTATGGCAAAGGCTAGCCAGGAAAAGGTCGTTGTGGAGGGTACCATCGTGGAGGCCCTGCCCAACACACAGTTTCGCGTAGAGCTTGAGAGTGGCCACGAGGTGTTGGCCTATATCTCGGGTAAAATGCGCAAGTACTACATTCGTATCTTGCTCGGCGACAAGGTCCGCGTGGAGTTGTCACCCTACGATCTGCAGCGCGGTCGGATCGTATATCGATACAAGAGCTGAGTTCTTTTATCAGATAACCGGGTAAGGTTACAGCGCAGCACTCACCGAGTCTGCGCTGTTTGGTTGTTCAGACAAGAATTTGTCGCCGCCCGGAGGCGTGTTCCCTCGAGGAGGTTGGGGAGTGAGCGTCCGAGTAGTGTTTCCCTCCGAGATTTGCTCCCAACCTCTCTGCGGCCGGCTGTTACTGCTGATCTCTAACGATCCGTCAGAAGAGCCCCGCTTTCAAATCAACGACGGTCCGGACACCCAACTGGTCTTTGGCGTGGATGTGCTGGACTGGCAGCCCGATGAGCCCTGGGCTATCGATGCCTCTGCTGTGGGCTATCCTCTGGAGACCCTCACGCAACTGCCTCGCGGGCGATACTGGGTTCAGGCCCTGCTCCATCGCTACGAAACCTTTCATCGCTCCGATGGCCACGTGGTCCAGCTGCCCATGGATCGCGGCGAGGGCCAGCAGTGGAATCTGGCGCCTGGCAACCTGTACTCACAGCCGCTGGAGCTGGATCTGGGGCAGGGCGGGACAGCGCAAACGCTGGTCCTCGATCAGGAGATCGCTCCCTTTCCGCCTCGCGAGGATACACGCTACCTGCGGCACATCCGCATACAGAGCGAGCTCCTCACGGGTTTCTGGGGGCGCCCCATGCATCTGGAGGCCATCGTGCTCCTCCCAGAGGGTTTTGACGAGCACCCCGAGGCACGCTACCCCCTTCTGATCAACCATGGGCATCACAGCCGGCAGTGGCGGGTGGGCGTAACCTGGCGCGAGACCCCGGTGGACGCCGAAAAAGAGCAATTGGAGGGGTATGCTCTCACTCAGGCCGAGTACAGCTATGGCTTTTATCGCGATTGGACGGGCCCTGACTTGCCCAGGGTGTTGATCGCCACCATCCAGCACGCCAATCCCTACTATGACGACTCGTACGCTGTCAACTCGGCAAATCTGGGGCCCTATGGCGACGCCATCAATTATGAGCTGCTGCCCGAGATCGAACGTGTCTGCCGCGCCATTGGCGAGCCCTGGGCACGCACCCTTTACGGCGGCTCCACCGGAGGGTGGGAGGCACTGGCATCACAGATCTTTTACCCACAGCTGTTCAACGGGTGTTGGGCGAACTGTCCCGATCCGGTGGATTTTTCAGGCTACACCAGCGTCAACATCTATGAGCATGCCAACGCCTACTTTTCGGGCGAAGGATGGAAGCGCACGCCCCGGCCCGCCATGCGGACCACGCTGGGCGATGTGGTGAGCACGGTTCAACAGGTGAATCAGCGCGAGTTGGCTTTGGGATCTCACAACCGTTCCGGACAGCAGTACGATATCTGGGAGGCGGTATTTGGCCCCGTCGGTGCGGACGGCTACCCCAGAAGGATCTGGGACAAGCGTACGGGAGAGATCGATCCTGCTGTGGCGGCGTACTGGCGCGAGAATTATGACCTGCGGCACATCCTGGCCCGCGACTGGCAGACCCTGGGCCCTCAACTGGAGGGCAAGCTGCATGTATACATGGGCGAAATGGACAACTTTTACCTCAACGGCGCCGTGTACCGACTGGAACAGTTCTTGGAGAGCACGACGGACCCCTGGTATGCCGGTGAGATCCGCTACGGAGCTCGCTTTGGACACTGCTGGAGCGGCGACCCGGGTACACCGCTGGAGATCGCACGGCTGACGCTCAACCAGCGCCTGGTGCCCCAAATGGTGGCCCACATCCTGAACACCGCACCTGCCGGAGCGGACACCTCCAGCTGGCGTTATTAGGTTCCCCCTG
>JAAYED010000160.1 GCA_012728955.1 Chloroflexota bacterium | reverse complement strand
CCCGGCAGACTCGACAAAGCGCCGGCGGGCGCGCTCATGAAGCGTCGCATCCAGATAGATCTTGTGGTCCGCCTCGGGCAGGACCACGCTGCCGATGTCTCGGCCCACCATCACTACGTTGCCCGCCATGCCAATGCGCCGCTGCTGCCGCGTGAGCGCCTCACGCACGCCTTGATAGGCAGACACAGGCGACACCTGCCGGTTCACCACCGCCTCGCGAATGAGCCAGGTGATATCCACCCCGTCCGCCAGTACAGTGTACTGCCGGCCATCATCCACGGTGGGAGGCTGCACCTGGATGTCCAGCTGTTCCGCGAGGCGCGTCACGTCATCCTCGTCCTCGATGGCGATGTTCCGATCGAGTGCCGCCCAGGTGACGGCGCGGTACATCACCCCGGTATCAAAGTACAAGTGCCCCAGGGCCTGCGCCACGCGGGCGCCAATGGTGCTCTTGCCGGAGGCCGCAGGACCGTCTATCGCGATAATCATGCCTTCAACCCCGCGTATCCTGTTCTGTAATGTTGGCCAGGCCCACCGCCGCCCTCAGCGCAGCGATCTCGGCGGCCGTCAGTGGGCGGCACTGCCCGGACTCCAGTGTCCCCAGCCTCAGACTGGCGATCCGCAGGCGCACAAGCCGCCGCACGGCGATGCCCAGCATGTCCAGTGCGACACGGATCTCGCGCTTGTGCCCCTCGCGCAAGGTGATACCGATCCACTGGCAGCCTGGCGGTACCGGCTCGCCGCGCCAGCGCCACCCCGCTGGAAGCTGCTCCACCTGCAGGCGTGCCGGGCGGAGCTTGTCAGGCAACGACACGCCCCGGGCGAGCGTCGCTCTTTGAGCGGCGCTGAGCTCACCCTCGATGAGCACACGATATTCCTTCTCCTGCTCATAGCGCGGGTGCGTCAGCCGTTGCGCCAATTGGCCATCGTTGGTCAGCAGCATCAGCCCTTCACTGTCCAGATCAAGCCGGCCCACCGGAAAGACCCGTGGGACAGCGGGCACTAGGTCCACCACCAGGGCTCCCCCGTGGGGATCCCCAGCGGAGGAGAGGTAGCCCACCGGTTTGAACACTGCGTAATACGTCAACGGCTCCGGCCGATCGATCGGCTTGCCGTCCACAGCGATGCGATCAACAGAGGGGTTCACCAGCACGCCCTGCTCGGTCACAATGCTGCCATTGACGGTAACGCGCCCCTCACGGATGAGCGCCTCGCTGCCTCGCCGCGAGGCAACGCCTGCCTGCGCCATCGCTTTTTGCAGGCGCACCCTGTCAGCGGGCATACAGGGGCACCTCCAGCAACGGTTGTCCGGCGAGATAGATCTCCAGCGTGCCCACCGGCACATCCGGGCTGGGGCTGGCGGTAGGGTTGCTGAGCCGGCGCACCATGCTGACCGTGCCCATTTTCCAACGGGGGACCACCAGGGTCAGCGGCTCACGAAGCCCAAAGGCGTGTGGGTTACCATTGGTGTCGATGTATCGATTGAGCGGTGTATCCGGCAGCTCAAAATAGAGCTCGGAATAGTTGGCATAGAAAAAGTCCAACAGCAGGGTTGAATCGGCGTAGCGGTCGGTAGAACCCAACACCACGGTCAGGGCATCGCCCTGGGGTCGTTCCACCAGAGTAATCAGGCACTCACCGGCCTGTTCCTCTGTGCCGGTCTTGACTCCTACAGCGCCCCGATAGCTCCTCAACATCTCGTTGGTATTGACGAGTCTGCGGTCGGCAGCCACCGTGTCAGCCGTGGAAAGGATCTGACGCAGCAACGGCACGGATTCCGCACGGAGCGCAATTTGCGCCATATCCCAGGCCGAGGTGTAGTTATCCTCCTCGTCCAGGCCATGGGCATTGGTAAAGTGTGAGTTGCGCAGGCCGGCCGCCTCGACCCACTCGTTCATCCAGCTGACAAACACTGCCTCTGTGCCGCCCAGCCCACGGGCGATGGCGTCAGCCGCAGCATTATCCGAGGGGATCAGCAGCACGTGCAGCAGATCATGCAGCGAGCGCGACTCGCCGACCTGCAAGCCCACCATGGTCCAAACCCGCAGATCCTGCTCACTGATGGTGAGCTGCTGCTCGAGCTCTCCGTGCTCCAGGGCCACCATCGCCGTTACCAGCTTGGTGAGGCTCGCTGGGGCTCGCCGGGCGTTCTCATTGTGTGCTACGATAGTTTGGCCGGTGGCTGGATTGAGCATCAGATAGGCAGCGGCTGTAAGCGAGGGCTCCTGCAGGTCGCTTATCAGAGCGAACTGCTGCGGGGTGACCCACTTGACCGCAACATCAGAATCCGTGATGCGGGGGGGGCCAAACCCCAGCGACAAAGCGCAGAGGCACACAAGAGCGATGGTTGGGAGCAAAAGCCGCATGCCGATCTCCAGGGGGCTCGTTAGCTTGAACCATTCTATGCATCGATCGGGTGGCGTCAAGGCCGCGTGGGGCCAGCAGCCGGTCACGCAGAGGCAACGGCCAGCCCACGGTGGGCAAACAATCTGTTGACAGACATACCCCCTGTTGGTATACTGTGCGGCGTTTCACAGGTTGGCATCGTCAGGAGGCTGTATGAGCACTGTTGTCATTGTCGGTGGAGTGGCAGGAGGAGCGACCGCAGCGGCCCGGCTGCGCAGGCTGGACGAATTCGCCGAGATCATCATCATCGAACGCGGGCAACACGTGTCTTTTGCCAACTGTGGGCTGCCTTATCACATCGGCGGCGTCATCAAGCAGCGCGACGCGCTGCTGTTGGCGACGCCCGAAAGCCTCCGCAGCACCTATAACATCGACGTCCGTGTGCAGCAGGAAGCGCAGGCCATCGATCCCGAGGCTCACACGCTGACGGTGCGTAACCTCGTTACGGGTGAAGCCTACGAGCTGCATTATGACAAATTGATCCTTTCCCCCGGCGCCGCACCCATCGTGCCCCCCTTGCCCGGCGTGGACCTGGACGGCGTGTTTACCCTGCGCAATATCGCCGATATGGACCAGATTCTGGCGCGCCTGGATACCCAGCCCAGAGATGCGCTGGTGGTGGGCGGTGGCTTTATCGGTCTGGAGATGGCAGAGAACCTCACCGCGCGCGGCCTGAACGTCGCCCTGGTGGAGATGGTGCCTCAGGTCATGGCGCCCATCGACCCGGACATGGCCGCTCTGGTGCATCGTGAGCTGCGACGCGACAACATCCGTCTGGCGCTGGGCGATGGCCTGCAGTCCATCGAGCGCGCCCCCGACGGGCGTTTGACCGTGCGCCTGGCCAGCGGCCGCGCGGCAGAGGCGGATCTCGTAATGCTGGCCATCGGCGTGCGTCCCGAGACGCAGTTGGCCAAAGCGGCCGGGCTGGAGCTTGGCCCGCGGGGCCACATCGTGGTGGACCCGTATATGCAGACCTCGCAGCCCGACATTCTGGCCGTGGGCGACGCGATCCAGGTCACGGATCCGGTGCTGAACCGGCTCACGGCAGTGCCTCTGGCAGGCCCGGCCAACTGGCAGGCCCGCATCGCTGCCGACACCATCGTCGGGCGCAAGGTGGCCTACCGCGGCACCTTTGGCGCCGCCATCGTCAAAGTGTATGACCTGACCATCGGCTGTGTGGGCGCAAACAGCCGTACGCTGGACCAGGCGGGCATCGCCTACCGCACCAGTGTGACCCACTCTTATGACCACGCCGGCTACTATCCCGGCGCCACCCAGCAGACCATCAAGCTGCTGTACGCCACGGAGGATGGCCGGCTGCTGGGCGCCCAGGCAGTGGGCATGCACGCCATCGATCGTACCAGCGACGTGTTAGCCACGGCCCTCAGCCAGCGGGCGACGGTGTATGACCTGGAGCACCTCGAGCTGGCCTATGCCCCGCCCTTTGGCGCCGCCAAAGATCCGGTGAACATCGCGGGTTACATCGCCGCAGGCGCGCTGCGGGGCGACACTACGCCCGTCTCCTGCCAGGAGGTGGCAGCGCTAGACCCCACCCAGGCCACCTTGATCGACGTGAGGACCGATCTGGAGTGGGGACTGGGACACATGGAGGGTGCTCTGCACATTCCGCAGGCGCAATTGCGCAGCCGGCTGGGCGAGCTGGACCGCGGACAGCGCTACATCACCTACTGCACCGTAGGACAACGCTCTTATGTTTCTGAACGGGTGCTCAAACAGCACGGCTTGGACGCGGGCTCGCTCTCCGGAGGGTACGCGCATTACGAGGTGGCCACCGAGCAGCAGGATAATTGGGACAGCTGGAGGCCGCCCGAGTCCAAACTGAACGCCACCCCTGCATCACAGAGCAACCCTGTGGCGGCAGCGCCGGTGGCCGCCCAATCGGTGATCGAGCTCGACGCTTGCGGTTTGCAGTGCCCCGGGCCGATCATGGCCGTGTACCGTCGCATGCAAGAGCTCGAGCCCGGGCAGGTGCTGCAGGCCCGTGCCACCGATCAGGGGTTTGTGCGCGATGTGGCTACCTGGGCGGAGAGCACGGGCAATCGACTGTTGGACCTGACCCAGGACAAGGGCGTTATCACCGCCACGCTGGTCAAGGGCGAGGCGCTGCCCGAGCTGCAGGCAAGCCCCAGTGGCGCACTGCCCCGTGGCAAGACGCTGATCGTCTTTTCTGGAGATCTGGATCACGCCATGGCAGCCATGATCATCGCCAACGGTGCCGCGGCCATGGGCCAACCGGTGAGCGTGTTCTTTACTTTCTGGGGTCTGAACCTGCTGCGCCGGCCCGACGGACCCACCCCGGCCAAGACCTTTATCGAGCGCATGTTTGGCTGGATGATGCCTCGCGGCGCACGACGCGTTCGCCTCTCCAACCTCAACATGCTGGGGCTGGGCACGGCCATGATGAAGGGCGTGATGCGCTCAAAGAATATCGACACGCTCGAGTCCCTGATCGCCTCTGCCCAGCAGGTGGGGGTCCGCCTGATCGCCTGCCAGATGACCATGGACATGATGGGCATCAAGCCAGAAGAGCTGATCGACGGCGTCGAAATCGGCGGCGTGGCGACGATGCTGGGAGAAACGGACAAGGGTAACGGCACCTGGTTTATCTAGACAGCATCCCCTGACGAAGGAGAGAGAACAGGCCACCGACACCGGTGGCCTGTTGCTTATTGCGGCGTCGCCGCAGTGCGATACAGCTTGCGGTACCAGCTATAGTTCTCATAGATCAGCCGCACATAGTCGTGCGCCTGTTGCGAAGGCAACGTCTCCCAAAAGAGGTCGTGGTCGGTGATGGTGCCACCACCGCTCCACTCTTTGAGGTTGCCTGGGCCGGCATTGTAGGCCACCAGCGCGGCGATCCAGTCGCGGTCATACAGGTTGATCAAAAAGTTCATGAACCAGGCGCTGTAACGCAGGTTCAGGTAAGGACGCACCAGCAGGCCCACGGCATAGTCCTCGGGTCCGATCTGCGAGGCGATCCACTCGCCGGTAGGAGGCATGATCTGGGCCAGGCCTACCGCTCCGGCATAGGAGCGGGCATGGGTGTCAAAGAGGCTCTCCTGCCGCACCAGCGCCAGCATCAGCAGCGGATCCAGATCATAGTGCCGAGCGTACTCGGCGATCAGGTCGGCATAATGCACCGGATAGGCCAACAGCCGCAGGGCGTCGGGTGGCTGTGCCGCACCGGCCTCATTCCCCAAACGCAAGAGACGCTGTGCGGCCCAGATCTCGGTGGAATAGGCACGCCATGACTCGGCAGCCTGCGCCAGCTCCACCAGCCAAAAAGGTCGGTCTCGCACTACCTGGCGAAGATGCAGATCGCTTTCGCGAGCCTCCTGAAACCACTCCAGGTGGTACAGCGCCTCCGTCTCGTGAAAGGCAGGATCGTCGGTGAGCACCGAGTCATCAGCAGGTGTCCAGGAAGAAACCCATGCCTCGAGCCCCTCCCAGTCTTCGGGAGACAGGGCTCGGTCGAGCGCATCTCCGCTGACACCAGACGGAAGGCGTGGCATGGTGTGCTGGAGCAGATCGGCAGCGCGCAAACCATAGTATTCGTTGGGAGCGATGCGTACCGCCTCTTGCCAAAAGATGTCCGCTTGGTCCATCTGCCCTGCCTGGCGGGCGGCAAGCCCCATCCACACGATCAGGCGCACCCGCATCACGGGATCCTGGGTGGCGTCCAGCCGGGCACGCCAGGTGTTGGAGGCGCTGTACGGATCCCGCATGGCGTACCAGGCCAGGCCCTGGCGAAAGGCGGCGTCCGCGGCACGCTTGTCGGCAGGATACTTGTCCGCCAGCAGCCCGTAATAGTCAGCAGCCAGCTTCCAGTTGCCCGCATCCTCAGAGGCATTGGCAGCCCGCCACAGCGCCTCTGCCGCCCTGGGATGATCGGGATGATTCACATAGAACTCGTGATAAAAGCCAGAAGAATCTGCCCCGCTGGCGCCAATGGTAAAGGCGCGGGCAAACCAGGCCTCTGCCAACAGCGCCTGATCGCCAGCGGACTCGGTAGCGGCGCGCAGGTGTGCCAGCGCCCCTTCATAGTCCCCCTGCTTGCCCAGAGTGAGCCCGATGTAATAGTGGGCTTCGGCCTGGCCCCGCTCCGGCTTGGCATCCAGATAATAGTTCAGATACTCCAGGGCCAGGTTGTATTCCCCAGCGAAATAGTGGATCTTGCCCCGCGTCAGATCGCTCAAACCCGGGGTGGCCACGGTGCCGCTCACCGGATCTGAAGCCTCGACCTCTGCCTCGGGCGTCTCGGGCAGGGCCAGCAACTCTTTCAAGGCCAGGGTGGCGGCAAAGGTCTGCGGGCTGTTGTTGGCCACCTCGTAAAAAGTGGCCACTGCCTCCTCCTCGTGGCTGGCCTCGCGAAGCGTTTCACCCTTGTAGTGCGTTACCAGGGCACGATAGTCCGGGATGGAGGCAAAGCTGAGAATATCGTCATACACCGTCAGCGCGCTGTTGGGGTCGCTGTTGGCACGATAGGCACTGGCCAGTTCTGAGAGCACTTCGGCACGAAAAGAGGGCTCCAGGCGCGTTGTGTCGATCTGTTCCAGCGCATCCAGCTGGCTTCCGATGTCGTCAACGGCCTTGTGACAGGCTGCGATGCGCCACCAGACATAGGGTGCGGCAGCGGGAACGCGTGCAGCGTACTCCTCCAGTGAGGCGGCGGCCGCACGATAGTCACCATCCGCCTGCTGCGCCGTGCCCAGCAGCCCCAGGGCATCGGCGTGGACGCTGGGGTCGGCCTCTACAGCAGCCAACCAGGAGGCCTGCCCCATGGCCTTTTCCGTATCTCCCGCCTGGAGATAGAGCTGCGCCAGCTCCCAGGCCACCTCGGTCTGCAGTTCTGGCTCTGCGGCCGCCCCAATCTGGTTCCACAGAGCGATGGCATGCTCCAGGTCCCCGCGCCACGCCGCCTGGCGCGCATCTTGCCGCATGCTGTCGACATCCTGTGGCTCTGCCGGAGGCGTGGCGGTGTCGATCCCTTCCAGCGGATCCTCAGGGGCTGGCTCTGGGGATGCGGTGGCGACCGGGGACTCGGCCAATGCACCCCCTGGCTCTTCACCGTTGGCCCCGGCCGTTGCCGCAGGGACCGGATCCACCGATGGCAGGCCATCACAGCCCCCCAACATGACAGCCAGCAACAGGAGCAGGACGATCAACAGGTGACAGCGGGCCCGAGTCATCACGATCACGATGCTGCCCCCGGCAAACCGGGTTTACGCGCCACCCAAAAGGCCCGCGGCGTCACCTCATCCGGTCGGTTCAGAGTAAAGCAGCGATACACCGCCTCTACCTGCAGCCCGGCATCACGCATGAGCGTGGAAATGTGTTCCACGGGATACGCCTGCTCAACGTGCGTTTCCTGAATTTTGCGATAGAGCGCATCGACGCGCTCAAAGCAGGTGACCTGCACCGTGGAGCGGTGTCGCTCATAGTCATGTGAGCTGGCCATGATAACCGTCATGTCGGGGTTATCGGTAACCCAGGCGCCCTCATCCCAGTAGTTCTCCAGGGCATAGGCGGTGTTCATGTCGCACAGAAACAGCCCTCCCGGATCGAGGGCGCCGCTGACATGCGCAAACACCGCTGCCAGGTCGGCCTCACACAGCATATAGTTGAGGCTGTCATAGAGACAGGTCGCCAGGCTGACCCGCTGATCCAGCGCAAAGGTGCGCATATCGGCCTGCTGCCAGCGGATGGCGCTCGGCGCCAGCGCGCTGCCCAAAGCCTCCTGCTTGATGCGCGCCTCGTGCAGCATGTCGGCGGACTGGTCTACACCGATCACCTGCCAGCCCTGCAGCGCCAGGGCGATGGCGACCGTGCCGGTGCCGCATGCCAGATCGAGCATGGCACCATGCCGGGTGGGGTGTCGCTCCAGCACACTGGCCAGATAGGGGATCATGCGCTCACTGAACGCGAGTTGACCGGAACGGTCGTAAACCGAGGCGTATTCGCGATAGATCGACACGCTAAAGGAACTCCCTCAATCTGAGTGAAGAACGCAACCTGTCCCTGATTATAGGGGCCGCAGAGCCCCTCCGCAACCCCCTGACCCCATGCTGTTGACACTGAAAAGGGCTGCCATATACTAGAGGACATGGCTCGCATAGAGATTCGGCGTGCCCTCCCCACCGCCCACGACGCGGCTGCGTTTGCCCGCGTCGAACGGACAACCCTTGGCGACAGCGACCTCTCACCACAAGAAATGCTTTTGGTTCTGCGTCGTGCGGAGCAATACGTCTATCTCGCCATGGCGGACGATCGCGCAGTCGGTGTGCTGGCCACTTGCGAGACTGGGGCGCAAGGCGGTATCCGTCTCGAGTTGGACATGCTGGGGGTGCTGACGGCGTGGCGGAACATGGGCATCGCCGGGTCGCTGGTGGCTGCCGCCCTGCACGATGGCCGTAGCAGAGGATGTACTTCATTTCGCGCAGTGGTGGCTGCCGACAACCTGGCCAGCCAAAAGGTGATGGCACGGGCGGGGCTGGAAACCAGTGCCAGTGGGCAGAGCCTGCTGACGCAGGTCTTTGCCGATGATCCCGCCTCACTCCAATTGCCGCGGGGCTGGACGGTGCGCCTGGTGGCTGATCTGGCGCAGAGCGCCCCAGAGAACAGGGACTGGGCGCTGCCGGGCCACTGGGGCCTGTATCTTTCCGATGAGAGCGGCCGCGAGGTCGCTGCTGCGGCGCTCTTGCCTGTACAGACCATGGCTTGCGCCTCCTGCTGGATCGAAAAACTCGTCGTGCGTGATCCCGAGGCGGGGCAAATCCTGTTCCGGGCTGCTGCGGTAGCGGCTCAGAGGCGAGGCCGCGACGAGATCGGCGTCCTCCTGCCCAGGGACTCTGCACCAGAGGCAGCAGCCCTTGCCGCGGGCTACCAAAGCGGCGGCGTCTATCACATCCTGATGGGATCCTGAGATGGAGCAATTGAAAAAGTTCTGGCCGCTGCTCCTCGGTGCGGCGGCTCTGGTCGCCTTGGCGCTCTGGATACGAACCTCTGGCGTGCTGGATCGTTTTGGAGACTGGAACGCTCTGGCCACCATGACCGAAGAAGTGGGCGGTTGGATGATCGTCTTTTTGCTGGCGGCTCAGGTAGTGCAGGTGCTGGTGCCGGTGATCCCCAGCCAGCTGTTGGGCATGGCGGCGGGATTCCTGTATGGCATCGTGGGGGGCACCTTTGTCTCCTGGTTTGGGACGGCGCTGGGGGGGATTCTAGCTATCGCCCTGGCCCGTCGGTACGGCCGTCCCTTTGTGGAAAAGCACGCCAGCCCTGAAACGATAGACGAGATCGATGCCATCGCGCGACGCTTTGGCTCGTGGGGCTTTTTCCTGGTGGCACTGATCCCCTTTATGCCCACTGACATCGGGTGCTTTGTGGCGGGGCTCACCGCGCTGCGCATGCGCTCCACCATCATCCCCATCTCTCTGGGCAGGGTCCCCGGGCTGCTGGTGCTGAGTTATCTGGGCGCCACCTCTAAAGAGATCAGCCTGGAGGCGATGGTTCTCATCAGCGCCTTTACGCTCATCGTTGCCGGGATCCTGTGGCACTATCGGGAGCGTCTCGAAGGGCTGGGGCACCGCGTGATGCAGCGGCTCAAGCTGTACTAGAGTCGCTGCCCGTACCCGAACCACCCCGGCGGGCAGCGTTGGCCTGCCTGATGGCGAGCCTGGCCTCACGGGACGCCAGCTCCATCATGGCCCGGTGCGGATCGGCATCGGCGATCCAGCCAGAGGCAAGCGCTCGGACCGCACTCTGTACCACCCCCTGCGCCTGTGCATAGGATCTGAGATGATGCTCATAGTACTTGGCCAGCTCCACATAGGGATACAGCACGCCATCCTGCAGTGCGTCCTGCCACACCGCTGCCGCCTCTGACAGGCGGCCCTGCCTCTTGAGCAGCGCCCCCAGCCGCTGGCGCGCCTCGCGCTGCACCAGCGGATCCGCGCTGGAGGCGGCCCGGCGGTAGGCCTCCAGTGCCTCCTCAGCCGCGGCGTCAGCCTCGTGCAGGCGGCCTACCGCCAGCGGATCGTGGTGGGCACCGCCGCCCCGGGAGCGCTGAGGATCGAGGCTGCCATCAGCGTGCACCAGCAGAGTTACCATACTCAAAACGTCCAGTTTGTTGTGATAGAAAATGCCCTCCATCTCCCGGGGATCGCCGGTCATCTGGTACTGCCGATAGATGTCGGGGATCAGGTAGCCGGGAATGTCCAGGCTGTCCCGTACCACACCCAGCACGCCAGTCTCCAATGCGCTGAGCGCACAGGAAGGTGAAAAGCGTCGCCAGAGGCGCCGGGCCACCGGCAGCAGATCCAGATGAGGCACACGGTACAACGGCGTTCGCGCATAGCCGTTCAGCACATAACGGGTTTCCAGCAGGGGCAGGTCAAAAGTGCGCCCGTTAAAGGTCACCACACCCGTGGTGGCTGCCAGGTCGTGCTCTAACAGCTCCAGCAAGAGTGCCTCGTCACCATAGTCAGGGGCCAGGTACTGTCGCACCTGGATGCCCTGCGCCTCGCGCCGGGCGGTACCCACCATGAAGCAAAAGGTGCCCGGTCCTCGCCCAAGGCCGGTGGTTTCGGTATCCAGGAAGAGCGCCCCGCGGACGTCAAAGGGCTCGGGCGGTTGAAAGAGTACGCTGGCCCACCGTGTCGCGTCGACCTGCTCCAGCTCGACCAAGGCGTGCTGGCCGTGGTGGTCGCTCCAGGTGCGGTGTGCCTCGGCCACAAACACGCGCGCCTCGCCCCGCTCGACCCAGGACCCATCAACAAGATCTTCCAGAGGCGGATACCGCCGGGAATCCCTCGATTCCGATCCTGCAGAGCTCTGTCCACCCAGTATGCGGGCGATACGATCCAAGAGGTCCAAGCGTCCCCCCTGTAGAACGACGGTCAAGTTGCCAGCAGTCCGTCCACAAGCGCCAGCACGCGGCGCTTGCGATCCGGAACGTTGCCCAGCACGGGGCCGATGCAACTGGGGCAGCCAGCTGGGCAGGGACAGGCCTCCACCCGCTGCCTCGCTGCCGCCAGGAGCAGTGGGACCAGTGGAGGAAGCGCCTCCGCGATACCAGAGCCTCCAGGTGCCCGATCATAGACGTAGAGCGTGGGCTCGCTGCGCCGGCCTGCTTGTATCTCCACAGACATGCCGATGTCCTCCGGGTCACACAAGACCCAGATGGGCACCAGTGCGCGCATCAGGTGACCCAGGTCGGTCAACGATGCCGCCAGGCCAACTTCCTGCTCAGCCCTGCGATGGCAGGCAGGACACAAGGTCACCAGATTGTCCAGGTCATTGGCGGCAAGGTAGGCCTCGTTGACCCCGGGAATCCAGCCAAAGGACTGAAAGGGCACGCGATGGTGAACGTGGTGGCTGTGACCGGGCAGCTCCGAGGCGCCACAGTGTGCGCAGCGATGCCCGTCGCGTTCCAGCGCAAGCCTGCGCTGGGCCTCCCAATTGGGCCCCCGCGAACCGTCCCGGTCACCACCCCACAGGCCCGCCTGCTCCAGTCGATCCACCAGATCCACCCCGATGGCCAGCCAGCAGGCTTCGGTATAATACGTGCGCTCTGGCAGATCCAAGCGCTCGCGAGAGAGCACCTGATGGGTGACGATGTGCTCCCGTCGAAACGAGGTGACCCGATTGGTGACGCGGATGGTGCCCTGTGCCACGTGGCGCGCCCCCTGGCTCTGGCTGGAATGGATTTCTTCCACGCCGATTTCGCTCTGCTCTGCCGCAACCGTCAGGTAGGGCAGCACCACAGGTTCGACCAGGGCGTGGCCTCCCTCCATGTTCAGTGAGCGAACGAGATACTGTGCGCCCTGATGCAGATAAACCGCACCAGGATGAAGCCAACGATAGGCCGCCTCAGCCTCCACCTGCCCCAGGACTGAATCATCGCCATCCGGCTTGCGCACTACCACCTCGACGCGACGAGGATCGGCGGTACGCAAGGAAACATCGCCCGCAGGATGCGATCCACCTGCCCAATACCAGCGCCCGTGGCTCAAACGGGCATCACCGCGTGCCTGCAGCCCCTCCAGCAGGGACGTTGTGAGGGGCTGCTGCACGACCTCGCTAGCGTCCATGGGCAGCTCGTAGAGTGCACAGCGCAGCTGCCCCGCACGGACGTGCAGATTGTTGAGGTTCACGCGCGCTGCCTCGGGCGAACTGCCCAGCAGCTGGTGGGCGTTTGCCAGCAGGTATTGGTCCAGCGGGTTGTCCTCAGCCACGAGCACCCCTACGCCCACCTGGCCACTGCGACCCACACGCCCCAGTCTCTGCCAGAATCCCGCGCTGCTGCCGGGATAGCCCACCAGGATGCAGGCCCCCAACCCGCTCACATCGATGCCCAGCTCCAGCGCACTGGTGGATACCACACAGCGAATGGAGCCCTTGCGCAGGCCGACTTCGACGGCCCGTCGTTCCTCACCCAGGTACCCGCCGCGGTAGCCCGCCACCACATCGGGGTCCAGCCCGAACCCTGCGACCTCACGGCGCAGCGAGATCACCATCTGCTCCACCAGCAGGCGGGAACGCACAAAGCAGACCGTCTGCACCCCTCCGGCGATGAGATCCAGCGCGATGCGCTGGGCGTCTTCGCTGGCCAGCCTGCGAATGCCCAGATCGGCGTCGGCCATGGGAGGGTTGTACAGCACCACGTCTCGAGCGGGCTCGGGCGCGCCGCGCCCATCCACCAGCTCGACCTCCTCGCCCATCAACGCCTCGGCCAACTCACGGGGATTGGCGATCGACGCCGAAGCGGCGAGAAAGCGGGGCATCCCCCCGTAAAAGGCACACAGGCGCCGCAGACGATCGAGGACGCCCGCTACCTGGCTGCCAAACACCCCCCGATAGGTATGGATCTCGTCCAGTACCACAAAAGCCAGGGCGCCCAACGCCTCGCGCCAGCGGACATGATCGGGGAGCAGGCCGGCATGCAACATGTCGGGATTGCTCACCAGCAGGCGCCCGCGCTCCCGGGCCAGGCGGCGCTCTGCCGGGGAGGCATCGCCATCGTAAGCAACGGCCAGGCTGGGATCGAGGCCCAGCAGCTGCAGGTCGCGACGCAGGCGCTGCAGCTGATCGTGTGCCAGCGCCTTGGTGGGAAACAGCAGCAGCGAGGGCTGCTGCCGGCAGAGCAGCGCCTGCAGCACCGGCAGGGTGTAACAGAGCGTCTTGCCCGAGGCGGTGGGACTGGTGACCACCACATTGGAACCACCCAGTGCCGCCAGAACCGCCCGCTCCTGATGGGCGTACAGCCGCTCGATGCCCTGTTCGCGCAACATGGCCTGCAGTTCGGGCGCCAGCGCCTCTGGCACAGGGCGCCAGGTGGGCTCTATCCGCCGCCGCCGCTCGGCTTGGACGATGTTGCGACGGACCTCACCGTCCCTCTGCAAGAGCGCCAGGGTACCGGAGGCGTTTCGCTGCTCCGTCATGCCTGTCCGTCAACCGCCCTGCCCTCGAGAAGGGCGCGCAATCCGGCCTCATCCAGCGTGGGTACACCATGCCGTGCCGCCTGTTGCACCTTGCTTGCGCCAGGGGATTCTCCAACCAGCAAATAGTCCGTCTTGCTGGAGACGCTGCCCGCCACACGTCCACCGGCCGCAACGATCTGGGCGGCTACCTCGTCACGGCCCCTGCTGAGCGTGCCCGTTATCACCATCGTGAGCCCCTGCAGGGGCTGCTGGGCGGGCTGGTCTGCCACCGCTGACAGCGCGTCCTCCAGCCGTACGCCTCGGCTGCGCAGGCGTTCCAGCATGGCCCGGTTCCCCGGGCGGGCCATAAAGTCCACCACATCCTGCGAGATGATGGGCCCGATTCCCTCGATCCCCACCAGGTCGGTAGCTCGCGCCTCCATCAGAGCATCCAACGCGGGATAGCGCTCGGCGAGGATCTGGGCGACGCGGGCGCCCACGCCACGGATGCCCAGAGCCGCCAGAACGCGCCACAAGGGCCGCTGGCGAGACCGATCTATGCCCTGGATGAGATTCTCCGCGCGCTTTTCCCCGAAACCTTCCAGAGTGAGCAGATCGGCCGCGGTGAGGGCATACAGATCGGCGACATCCTTCACCAACCCTGCCTGCACCAGTTGCTCGGTCACACGGGTGCCGAGACCATCGATCTCCATCGCCCCACGGGAGGCCCAATGCTCCAAATGGCGAATGAGCTGCGCGGGGCACAGTGCGTTCACACAGTATATGGCGACCTCATCCTCCACGCGCACCACCGCCTCACCGCAGGAGGGACAACGCTCCGGCAGGACCACCACCCGCTCCTGGCCGGTACGCACGGCTACGACAGGTTTCACCACCTGCGGGATGACATCGCCGGCGCGCTGGATCACCACAAGGTCTCCCTCGCGCAGGTCCTTGCGGGCGATATCATCAAAGTTGTGCAAGGTTGCCTGGCGAATCTCCACCCCACCCAGGCGGACCGGCTCCAGCACCGCATAAGGGGTGAGCACACCTGTACGGCCCACGTTAACACGGACCTCATTGAGGCGCGTAGTCGCTTCTCGAGAAGGGAACTTGAAAGCCACCGCCCAGCGCGGCGCATTGCCTACCACGCCCAGGCGCTGCTGGAGGGCAAGGTCATCGATCTTGATCACCACCCCATCGGCCTCATAGTTGAGCTGGTCACGCCGATCCATCCATTCTCGACAGAAACGAATGACCACCTCCAGGTCTGTCAGGCGCCGAATGTCGCGGTTGATGGGGAACCCGAGTCGCCGCAGATAGGCGAGAGCATCCCACTGGCTGGCGACGGGAGCGCCCTCGACATGGCCGATACTGTAGGCATAGAGGCGCAGTGGTCTGCTGGCGGTGATCTGTGGATCGAGCTGCCGCAGAGAACCAGCGGCGGCATTGCGGGGATTGGCAAAAGGCTCCAGCCCCTGGGCCAGCCGTTCACTGTTCATACGTTCAAAGAGATCCCGCGGCATATAGATCTCCCCGCGCACTTCGATCAGCGAAGGGGCATGAATGTCCGCAGAGCGCCCCACCGGAATGCGCAGGGGCACATTGCGCACCGTACGGACGTTGGCCGTTACGTCCTCCCCCACGGTGCCGTCGCCGCGGGTGGCGCCCCGCACCAGCTGGCCCTGCTCATAGGTAAGGGCTATCGCCAGGCCATCGATTTTGGGCTCGGCCACAAAGGCGGGTGCCTGCGTCTCTCCCAGAAAGCGTTCAGCACGGCGGTACCAGGCCCGCACGTCCTCCTCTGTAAAGGCATCCTCCAAGCTGGTCATGGGCTGGGGATGTACGACCCGCACGAACTGGGGCGCCGGCTGAGCACCCACCCGCTGCGTGGGCGAGTCGGGCGTGATCAGCTCCGGACGGCGTGACTCGAGTGTGCGCAGCTCTTGCATGAGCGCATCGTATTCAGCGTCCGACACGGCGGGGGCATCCTCTGTGTAATAAAGATGCCCATAGTGCGAGATCAGTGCGCGCAGCTCGGCAATGCGCAGAGGTTCATCGATGGTCATGGCACTCCGTTCCTGCGGTCGAAAAACGCCCGGACGCGCCACGAGGGCAGCACGCCGGGCGCCATAGGCGATCTCCCGTGGCAGTCGCTGGCCGACCGCCTATTCCTGCTTGAGCATAAAGTCCTCGGCAGCCCAGCCCGAGGTACCCACCTCGTCCTGAACCTGCCACCAGGTAAAGCCACTGGCCTCTTTGGGACCACCGATGATCTCGACGATCTTGCCCTCTTCCAGCAGCTTGACCACGGGGTGCTCCGTGCCTGCCTCGGCGCGCAGTCGCAGACCTGCCATGTCAGTGCAGCAAACAGCTGCCCTGTCGTTGATGGCCAGGGGCGTGCGCGGCGTGTTCGCTTCGGCCTGCTGAGCCACTGCCGTCTCGGTTGCGGCGAGATCCACCTGAGGCGCACCCTCGCCGGCCCCAGGAGTGGTGGGCGGCAGCGTCGGCAGCACAGTAGTGGCGGTTGGAGCAAAGGCATCCAAGGTGGCCTGCTCGGTGGGGCCCTGCGTGGGCTGCTCGATGACACCTACCGGCCGTGTGGCGGTTACAGTGGCCTGAGCCGTCTGCTCTGCCGGAGGCGAGAACAGCGCCCACCACAGCCCTACCACCACAAACACCACCAAAGCGGGTACAGCAACATACATCCAGCGGGGCCAGGCCTCCTGCACGGAGCGCGTACCACCGGTCCGATCATTTCTCACGGGCATGGACCCCTCCTTTTTTCGGACTGCTCGATCGCAACCATTATAGTAGCGCCCCGGACCTTGTCAACGGTTGCAGGGCGTCAGCCAGCGACCACCTGCCGACAGATCGGTGGACGCGCCCAAAGGGCCCTTCACGATGTAGAGCCGGTGTGTGCACGCACATAGTCTGGCAATCCGCGAATCAGTTCGGCCTGCGCGTCGCTGAGGGATCCGTAAGCAGTCAGATCTGCCTGCATCTCTCCCTGCTCGATCAGCCAGGCAATCACTTCTTTTGCACGGGAGGATGCCAGCCCCTTGTGCTCCAGATAGCGTTCTGCCCAGATCACCAGGTCGTTGGCCCAGGTGACCCCCACAGAGGCCGGCTCGGCCACGCTGCGTCCGGCTGGAGTGCCCTGCTGCTGGGCGCGGGCAGCGCCCGCCCCGCTGAGTGGCGCAGTCGCCCGGCTGCGAGCGGTGCCGCGAGGACGCCGCTCCGCGACGTTGGCTGTCTCAAGCGAGGCTGAGGCTGACTCGGTCTGTCGCCGACGCACCCGTACGCGGCCCTGCCCATCGATGTACGGCTCGTCGATGAACTCGCGCCGCCGCGTATCGTATGAGCACCATACCGTCTCCAGCCAGTAAAGGTAGCGCCCTACCCCAAAGTGTACGGCGGCCCGCTTGAGCGCATCGGACACGGCACTCTTCCACGGGTCCGCCTGTTCCCGCTCAGAGAGGAGGTGTTCGCCGACATCCTCGCGGGTCACTCCACACACCGTCAGGCTGGATTTGACCACCAAACGATCGCCCTGCACGCCCAGCGACTCCCAGCGAAAGGACCAGTCGCCCCCAACCACCTGGTCGAGGCGCTCTGAAACCACACGGGGATCCACATAGGCAACCGCCAGGGCGCGACCTCCCTCCGAAACCACCTGCGGCTTCCAGCGCACCTGATCCTCTCGAAAGGGCTCTGCCAGCTTCCTGAGCTTTTCCTGATCCAGTATCTCGCCCATGTTGCTCCTTGTCTCTGCATTGTGGGCTGCCGATGCTGCATCGTAGAACATATGTTCTATTCGGTCAAGTCCCTGGCCTGGAAGTCGCCTGATTCGCTGTGCCGCTACAGAGAGGCGCGCCAACCTCCATCCACGTGGATCGTGCGACCGGTGACATAGGAGGAGGCATCCGAGGCCAGGAACACGGCCGCGCCAATCAGCTCTGCGGGGTCTCCCCACCGTCCGAGAGGGATGTTCCCCTTGACCCACTTGTCAAAGGCAGGATCTTCCGCCAGCGGACGGGTCATGTCGGTGAGAAAATAGCCCGGAGCGATCGAGTTGACCCTTATCCCACGGGGACCCCACTCGGTGGCCATGGCCCGGGTAAGTGCATCCAGCCCGCCCTTGGAGGCGATATAGTTGGCGATAGAGGGCCGGGCGGCCTCCACATTCAGCGAGATGATGTTGATGATGCAACCTCGCCCGCGCTCGATCATCCCTCGGGCTACCGCAGTGCTTACGGTAAAGGCGGAGGTGAGATTGGTCTCCAGCACGGCCTGCCAGTCTTCCAGCCGCATCTCAAGCAGCGGCGCTCGCCGTTGGATGCCCGCGTTGTTGACCAGGATATCGATGGGCCCTTGCTCGACCTCGATGCGGGCCACGGCATCGTTCACCTGCTGCACATCGGTGACATCAAAGGGATAGCCAGAGAGCTCAAAGCCCTCCGCTCGCAGCGAGGCTACCGCAGGCGCAACGCTCTGCTCGCGGGTGCCATTGAGCACCAACTGGGCGCCATAGGTGGCCAGGCCACGGGCGAGTGCGTAACCAAGTCCACGGCTGGATCCTGTCACCAGGGCACGCCTGCCGGAAAGGTCAAAGAGATGAGCGGCCATGTATTCCTCCCGGCGCCGGAGCAACGCGTTTCAGGCGCCAACAAGTAGCCTGGTCTAGTCGATCGCCCCATAGATGTTACGGTTATTCTCAAAGAGGAGCTTGCACGCCAGCGGCTGCACATCGGCGGCGCGCAGGGTTCCCTGCTCATAACGCTCGGTGAGAGCCTGAGCCACCACATGCCGCCAGGCCAATTGTGCGCCGATGCTTTCCTCCGGCACCCAGCAGTCACTGCCCCAGGTGATGCGGTTGACCGAGCGGGCCACATCCAGCAGCTCCTGGAGGGCACGGACGGCAGTGGTCGTGCTGATGGTGGCCGTCCAGGTGAGGGACGAGATCACATTGGCATAGTTGTGGGCCAGCCCTGCGGCTTCGGCGATCCAGGGGTAGCCGGTATGAAACAGCACGAAACGGGTGTCGGCGTGCCGCTCGAGCACCGGCAAGAGCAGCATGGGATTGGAGCCGCCCAGGTGACCGAGGCCTGTGTGGATCTGGAAGGGAACCTGCAGCTCGGCGGCCAGTTCACAGCAGCGGTTAAAGACATAGTTGCTAAAGAGACGCCGCGCCTCGGAGGACACCAGCTCCGGCGGCCGTCCAAAGGCTGCTTCGGCTGCGGCCCGGTCGTCCTGGTCGAAATCCAGCCGGCGGTTGTAGGCCTCGGCGCACTTGAGTGCCGCCACCAGGCCGGCCGCATGACGCCGCTTTACCGTCTCGCGCAGGCAGGCGATATAGTCGTCCAGCGTACCGCCCTCGAAACCGTACAGCTCCCAGGGATAGATATCATCCGGGGCCACCTGGTCGGGGTGGTAGCCATACAGGAACTTGTCTATGCGGAAAGTGGGCACAAAGGCCTCGGGATGGCCCATGTCATCGCCCGGATTCCAGTAGGCGTCCTGGATGAGGCGCTCATAGCCATTGTTGAGCAGCGCCTGCCAGTGCAAGTCAGGGTTCTGTCGGTGGTTTTTCGACACGATACCCGAGATGTACTCCCAGTTCTCCATGGTGAGCGGCTCGGTGATGCCGTGCATGCGCTGCAGGCCGCGCTCGTACCAGACAAAGTACGAGTTGTAGCGCACATTGTCCAGGAGCGCCGCACGGGATGCCGGGCCAGAGTCCGGAACGAATCCGGTCCAGGCCACATACGTCCTGGACAGGGACTTGTCCAGGGACATGCCCTCGGTAAAGAAAGAGTCGGGAAGGTGGTGCTCATGGTCGGAATAAACCGGCAGCGCGTCGACATCGGCACGGATCGATGACAGATTTCGCTCAGGCACGGTGGCGATTCTCCTTGACGGGCAGCCCCCAGGCTGTCTTGATGGATCCATCTTACGTGAGCGAGACGGCACCTGCAAGAGAAAACGCAGGGACGCTGGGCCCCTGCGTTGCTCGTGACGCGACCTGTCCGAGCCTATCGCCAGCGAAAAGTCCTCAGGGCACTGGTGGGTGAAACCTCCAGCCACGCCTCGGAGCCGTTCTCACTGCGCACCACCGTTACATCCCACCGCAATCGATCGTCCCTGCGCCCGCGCGGTTGGACTTCACGGCCGAGCCGCAGCGAGGTCGCTTTGGTACGATACTCGACCGGCTCCTCCCCGCGCGACGACGACCACACCCGCACGCGATACCACTCTTCCCTGGCCAGGATGCCCACCGAGGTCCATTGCAAAAGTGGAGACGTGTCGGTGGCACTGACCACCGAGCCATCCGTCGGGCTGAGCAGACGCGGCGCCCGATAGGTCCAGACCACCTGCGGCGTGCTGTCGCTCAGTGGCGCAGGCGTGCCTGCGCCACTCTGGGAACCCATCGAGTCAGACGCGACTGGGCTTTCACCCGAGCCGGCTTCTGCCGAGGACTCGGCCTCGCCCTCCTCCTGCGGTATCTGCAGCTCCTGGCCAATACTGAGGATGGACTCTAGCGACAGGTTGTTCGCTCGGGCGATATCGGCCGAAGAGACCTGGTACTGGACGGCAATAGAGCCCAGTGTGTCGCCCTGCACCACCACATGCACCCGAGGCTGGGTGTCCTCGGCGGGGGGCGCGGTGGGCGTGGCCGTGGGCTCCTCCGTGGGCACCGGGGTTGGCTCCTCCACCGTCGGGCTCGGCTCTGCCGCCGGCTCGGCAGTCGGCTCAGCCGCCGGCTCGGCCGCCGCCACCTCGGGCACGGGCGTGGGAATCACCAGCTCCTGGCCGATGGAAAGAATGCTGGATAGAGTCAGATTGTTGGCGCTGGCCAGTTCCTCTTTGGTCACACCATAGCGTTGCGAGATGAGCAAGAGATTCTCACCACGCTGCACCACGTGCACCTGGGGTGCCGAGGGAGCCACTTCGGGCTCGGGGGTACTCTCGGCCTGCTCGGACGCTGCGTCAGCGGGAACCGCGGCGTTGGGGATCACCAGCTCCTGGCCCAGGCTTAGAATGGACCCAGCTGAGATGTTGTTGGCGGCAGCGATGGCGGCAGCATCCACCCCATAGCGAACGGCCAGCGCCCCCAGGGTGTCGCCAGCAGCGACCACGTGCACCAGTCGCTCCACCGTGGTGGTCTCGGCCTCGGATGCTGCACCGGCTGTAGGCACGGGCGTGGGAATGGTGAGCACATCGCCGATGCGCAGCACCGCCGACGGGCTGATGCCATTGGCGCGAGCCAGGTCCTCTACAGACAGTCCGTAGCGGACCGCGATTCGCCCCAGCACATCTCCCGCCACCACAGTGTAGGTCAATGGACCTGCGGGCTGTGGCTCCTCCGTCGCCGCTGGCGGGGCTTCGGGAGTTGGTTCAGGAGTGGGCTCGAGCGTTGCGGGCTCTGCCTCCTCAGAGGGCACCTCGCTGGGAGCAGGCTCCTGCGCCCCCGGATCCTCCTGCGGGGCAAAGGCCTCGACCTCCCCTTGACCGGAAGCCGTGCCCGCACCAGATGTCTCCCCTTCAGGTCCTGGCTCCACCTCCGTTTGTGGTGTCAGGGTCGGCGCTGTGGTAACCGCGCCGGGACCCACCGGTGCGGTTTTTGGCGCCACTGCAGCGAGCAACTCTGTGCGCGTAGGAGTCAACTCCACCCATGTGCCGCCACCCACGGGCAGCATCCACCACGCCAGGGCGATGCCGATACCCAGAATCACCAGGCTCGACAGCACGCGAACGAACACGGGAACAGCAGTCAGGAGGCTCGTGCGCCGCTCGGCGCCACAGTATGGGCAGCTCCTGGAGGTCCGCTCCAGTCGTGCGCCACACTCGTGACAGGTTACATCCGAGTGCTCACCCGGGTCCTCGTATCCGCACATCGGGCACATGCTCAGGCTATGCGGATAGCGAGCCCCACAGGCGCGACAACGTTTCGAATTCAACATCGCAACAGATACCGATCAGGCCAGCGTCCCGACGAGATCCAATGCGGGGGCAATGGTACGCAGGGCAGCGATCACCCGGGTGATGTGCTCGGCACGTTCCACACCGAGCTCGGCCATGCCCAGCTCGATATCTTCACGGTTCACGCCGCGGGCGAAGGCCTTGTCTTTCCACTTTTTGGTAACGGACTTGGCCTCGAGATCCAATATGCTCTTGCTGGGACGCACGAGGGCAGCCGCGGTCACCAAGCCTGTGAGCTCGTCCACGGCGAACAAGGTCTTGGCCATCAGCGTCTCACGAGGGACGTTCAGATAGAGTGCATGTCCTTTGACGGCGTCGACGATCTCTTCTGGCCAGCCCAGCTCCTGCAAGAGCGCCACGCCTGCCAGCGGGTGCTCCTCAGCCGTGGGGTGCTCCTCATAGTCCACATCATGGATCAAGCCGGTCACCGCCCAGAGCTCTTGATCCTCCCCAAACACACCGGCATAATAGCGCATGGCGGCTTCTACCGCCAGAGCGTGCTTGATCAGGCTGTCGGAATGGACATGCTCTGTCAACAGGTTCCAAGCGTCTTCTCTTGTCGGTCTCACGACCAGTCTCCTTTTCCAGTCTCTATCGCGTCCTGCTGCACGCGGAACAGCCTCTCGAGCCCCTGCTCCGCCAGCTCCAGCATCACGCCAAGCTGCGCTCGGGTAAAAGGAGCCCCTTCACCAGTGCCCTGCACCTCAACCAGCGTGCCTTCAGAGGTCATCACCACATTGAGATCGACGTCGGCCCGTGAGTCCTCCGAATAGTCGAGATCCAGCAGCGCACAACCGTCCAGCATGCCGACGCTGATGGCGGCGACCTGATGGCTCAAAGCATCGACCGTCAGAGCGCCCGAGCGACGCAAGCCGGCCATCGCCTGCGCCACCGCCACATAGGCGCCGGTGATGGACGCGGTGCGCGTCCCCCCATCGGCTCGCAGTACATCACAGTCCACCGTCAACGTGCGCTCTCCCAGGGCGGACCGATCCACTGCCATGCGCAAACTGCGGCCCACCAGACGGCGAATCTCCTGGGTCCTGCCCGAGGCGAGTCCCCGCTGTCGATCGGTCCGCCCGTCGGTGGCATAGGGCAGCATCATGTACTCGGCGGTCAGCCAGCCCACCCCCTTGCCCGCGAGCCAGGGCGGCACACCATCGCTCAACGTAGCCACACACACCACACGCGTGTTGCCCATACTCACCAGCGCTGAGCCAGCCGCCTGCTCGATGTATCCCGTGCGGATGGACACCGGGCGAAGCTGGTCAGGGCGCCGGCCACGGCGCGGTCCACTGCAATTATCCAAGGGACTCCTCCTCAGAGGGCTCTTCCGGGACATAGCTCTTCAGGCGCAGCCCCAATTGGAAGAGTACCTGGTCCTGCAGGGTCCACATGGTCCTTTGTTCGTCCTGATCTGCATGATCGTACCCCAGGAGATGCAACGTCCCATGGGTCACCAGCAATGCCAGCTCTTCGATGACTGGATGCCCCATGGCATCCGCCTGCCGCAGGGCCGTAGGATAGGAGATGACAATGTCCCCCAGCTCAGTATTGACCTCTGGCTGCACAAAACCAGCCACGGGCCCTGAGCCAAAGGACAGAACGTCGGTCGGCGCATCCACACCACGAAACTGGCGATTCAACCGCTGGATCACGGCATCATCGGTCAAGGTGATCGAGAGCTGCACCTCATCGGAGGCGGAGGCAAGCACCAGCGTCGCCTCGACAACGCTCTGAAGCCTCGCGGCATCCCACTCTGTCAGGGGTGCATCGCCCACATCGAGATTCAGTGCGAGCACTGTTTCAATCCCTGTCCTTCTCCGTGCACAGCAGCGGGGCTGGCAACGCGCCCATCATCAACGGAATCTGCATACACGCCACGATATTTTTCGGGCAGGAGTGCAGCGATGCGCCGCATGACCTCGTCCGCATAGTCCTGCAACCGGTCAGCATCGGGCTTGCCCTCAAAGGTCCACCGGAATGGTTCCCCAAAAACAAGGTGACATTCCGGACGCTTGAGACGCCGCAAGTCGCCGATACGCTCAATGCCCCAGCAGGCAACCGGCACGATGATGGCATCGGTACGGCTGGCCAGATAGGCCACGCCAGCCTTGGCGCGCTGCAAGCCGCCGGTTCGGCTGCGGGTGCCCTCCGGCGCCAGCGCCAGGGCTCCGCCCGCGTTGAGCACCTGCAGGCAGGCCCGCAAAGCGGTCCGGTCGACCTCACCCCTGCGTACGAAAATGGTGCCTGCTCCCCGCAGGAACTGTCGCACGAGCCAGTTCTTGGACCACTTGGCGGCAGCCAACACCACCACCTGCCTTGGAAGCGCAGCACCAGCGGCGACCGGGTCAAAGAGATGTAGATGATTCATGGCGAAAATGGTGGGTCCAGCGAGGGGAAGCTGGTCCCTGCCCTCCACACGAAAGCGATAGAATGTGTGCATCAACACCCAAATGATTCTACGCAAGGTGTGGTACACGCAGGGATGTGAGCTGTAGGGGATCCGCTCCGCTCGCCGGCCCATGATCCGCTCTCCCAGAGAAAAACTGTGCGCAGCTGGCCCGCGCATTCCAGAAGTTTAGCATGGTTGGTTCGGGTGGCAAGTACCGCGAGCGCGCAAGATGGTTGACACAGAACTATCCCAGGGACTATGCTCCGGCCATGTTCGCAAGACCAGAGGAGGCAGTGATGGTCGCATACAGCAACCGAGAGGAAATCATCCAGATCACGTCACAGTGGAAAGGCGACCGCTTTGATGACGGGCGGCCGCGCGTTCCCGATGAGATCCTGCAGCGGCTGCGTGCACTGCAGATTGTGACCGAGGAGGCCTGGTCGGTGCTCTGGCATCATGGCTATGAGCGCCAGTTTGAAGGCAACTGGGTGAACCTGCGGCCGGACCGCATCATGATCGGACGCGCGGTAACCGCCACCTTTGTTCCCCACCGCCCTGATCTGCACGACGAGCTGATGAGCTATGGGCACGAGCAGGAAGGCCGCATCGGCGCCATGAACTCCTGGGTGATCGAGACGCTCCAAAAGGATGACGTGCCGGTGATCGACCTGTTCGGCAAGGTGTACAAAGGCACCTTTTCGGGCGCTAACCTCTCCACGGCTATCGCTACCCGCACCGGCGTGGGACAAGTGATCTATGGCGGCATCCGTGACGCCCAGCAGATCCTGGAGATCCCGGACTTTTGCACGTTCTGCAAAGGCGTGGATCCTACGCCCATCCGTGACGTGACCCTGGTGGGACTGAACACCCCCTGCCGCATCGGAGACGCCATCTGCCTGCCGGGCGACATTGTAATCGGCACTTACTCTGGGGTGCTGTTTGTGCCGCCGCACCTGGCCGAAGAGGTGCTCGAGCACGCCGAACGGACGCACCTGCGCGAGGTGTTTTCGCACATGCGGCTGCGTGAAGGCATCTACACTTCCAGCCAGATGGACACCCAGTGGACCGATGCCATCACGGCGGACTTTGATGCCTGGCGCGCGACCCAGCAACCCGCCGGCGCCGAGGGGATCGACTGGAGTCGCCGCAGCCGCGCCGAAGAGGCGCAGTCTGGCGAAGAGACCACCGCCTGACCTCCCAATACCCGTGCGGCGAGGGCAGGTCTCCTCGCCGCACGCAAGGCTCGGCCTCTAACGCCCCGTCAGCGGCACAAGGCCCGCCCGGAGCGCTCTTGGAGGAGCACAACCCCTGTGATAATATGTACCGACCGCTCTGGGTGAGCGAGGCTTTTCCCCGAGGCACCTGTGGGCAATTCACGCCGAACCTTGACCAGCTCTCCAGCACCGGCACAGGTCATGCACGCCGCGCTGGTTCTGTTCCTGATGCTCGCGCTCTGCCTTGTCTTGAGTGATCGAACGGCAGCTCAGGACCCGATGCCGCAGGTGTCGCTGGTACCCGAGGGGCCACTGGGCACACTGGAACTGGCCTCGTTGACCGTGGATACCCAGGTGCAGTGCGACGAGACCGGCTGCCAGTTCCTGGTTGAGGAAGAGTATCGGATCTCCAACTCCAGCCGTACAGAGGCGGCCACAGCCACACTGCGATTGGAGCCTGAGGGGACTGACATCGTTCCCCAGGTGCAGCTCGATCCGGGAGTTGCTGTGGGGTCGGATCGTTGGACGGTCGATCTGCCTGCCAATAGCAGTGCCATCGCCCTCCTGCGCTACACCTGGACATCCAACGCAACCAATCTGCTGCACTATCAGTGGGACCCGGGCCCTGCCCTCGCCTGGCGCATTCCGGGGAGCGTCAGGCTCACCCTGGTGTTGCCGGACGATGTCAGCGACGACATCTTCCTGACGCGCGAGCCGGAGGGCTTTACTTTTGACGGCCGCACGCTGGAGTGGTCTTACGAAGGGCAACTGCCCGTCCACCCGCACGGCACCTGGATGCTGTCCCCCGCTGCCTGGGCACAGCTGACCACTCTTGAGCAGGCCGCTGACATTCCTACTCAGGTGGCACTGCTGCGCTCGCTCCGAGAGGAGGCGAAGGCGCAGCAGGCGCCCTATCCGGACCCGTGGTCCCGCATCCTGGGCCTCTTGCTGCAGGCGATAGAGCGATCTCCCTCCCCAGAGAGCTACCTGGCACTGGCGGATCAATATCAGCAACGCTTTACAGAGACGGAGGACAACAACTACCGTCTCCTGGCAATCGAGACGCTGGAGCAGGCTATCGAGACGGGGCACAGCGACGATGCCGTGCGAACGGGCCTGGCTGCGATGTATACCGACATGGCGGCCTGGGCAGCCCAGTCGGGTGACGCCTCTCGAGCCTTGGCCTATCTGACCGCCGCCAATCGGGCCAGCCCAGAGACGGCGCCTGTGGACAGTGAGTTGCGCGATGTGCTGATCCTCACGCAGGCGGTCGACCTGGCAGCACGGGGCAAGGTGGCCGACAGTCTCTTGCAGCTCGGTGATCAGCTGGCTCCTGCAGTTCAGGACGCCCTCTATCGTTACGCACCGCCGGTACGTGCCGCTCGCACAGACATCAACCGTGACGAGACCAGCCGCGGGGCGACCTACACCCTGCTGCTGTATCCCCCGGTCGCCGGGTCGGTCGGCCAACACCTGAACGAATTGGCCGCTCGGATCGACGCCCTGGAGGGCATCGAGGCGACCCTGTTGCCTGCGGGCGATGATCCCTACGAGGCCGTGCTCCATGTGGTGAGCACTTTTGCCGACCCCATGGGCGAACGGATGCAGCGCGAGGCGCTGTACGCCTCCCTGGAGGGCGACCCCTCCTTCGTGGCTGCACTGATCGCGGCGCCCTGGAAGCCCGGGGAGGTGTTGCTCTCTGTGGAGCGTTCGCTGCTCTTTGATACCTATCGGTACCGGGAGCAACCGACGCTGCTGGACCCGATCACCGTCCGCGATGAGCAACTGGAGTACACCCGCTGGCGACTGGCCGAGATCACGGGCGTGGATGCGGGCACCGAAAAAGCGCGGCTGGAACAGCAGTTGGTGGCACTGGCGCTGCGCCAGGAGCGGCAGATCTGGGAGAGCCTGTCCGCCTCGACCTATTGGAGCTATTCGGTAACCTTTGCTGAACCGTCGGCACTGGCTCCGCAAACCTGGCTGCTGGGCTGGGGACAGGAACGCCCGCTGGAGGTACTGTACCGGGCGGTACATTGGGGCCCGGTGGGCAAGCTGCTTCTGGTGATCGCAGGCGGTGTGGCGCTGCTCAGCATCGCCGGGCGAGCCTTCAACCGATCAAGTCGGCGTCAGCGAGCCTGAATCCTGGCTCCCCCCTCAGGTTTTTCGGCACCGTCCATGTCCCGGCTGAGGAAATAGCTCCAGAGGGCACAGAGCGTCGCCAGGACAAAGATCGGCGGAAAGCCGATGGCCTGCACCAGCAGTCCGCCCAGGGTAGGCAGAAACTGCAGCGGGCCGAGAAGCGTGTTGCTCAAGCCGATATAGGTAGGCCGCTCCTGATCGGGGGCGATGTCATACAGGTATGAGGTACGCGAAATATTGTCCGCAGAAATGGCGAGGCCTTGCAGCGAAAAAGGCACGGCAAACAGCGCCCCCACTATCACCGGAACCTCGCTGCCCCAAATGCCACGGGCCAGCAGTCCAAACAAGAGTACGGCCAGGGGCTCCACCGCGCCCAACAGCCGAGCGACGCGAAAGGTCCAGAGGTTGCCCCGCACACGGGTGGTGCGCGCCCACAGTAGATTGCTGAACAGACGTACCAGCATCCTGGCCGAGAGATATACGCCCGACATGGCTGGTGATACGCCCAGCACTTCGGTGGCGTAAAGGATGAAAAAGGGATCCGCAATCCCCACCGCTGCAGTGGCCGCGCGAGCCTCAATGTAACGCAGAAAACGCTGGTCCTGGCGCAGCAGGTCCGGCGCGCGCTTGAGCTGCTGCCACAGATCCACACGGGTTCCCAAAGGTGCGCCTTTGGGTTCCACCACCATGCTGAGAGCACTGATGGCCAGCAGGAAAGAGAGCCCCGAGATCCCCAGCAACCAGGCATAGTTGACGGGAAAGGCCAGCCCCTCAGCGGAAAGCACGTACCCGATCAGAATGCCGGCGGTAAAACCCCCGATGTCCCCAGTGAAACTGCGCATGGAGACCACACGCGAACGCTGCCCCGCAGGCACCATGCGCGCCACCAGCTCGGAACGGGCCACCGCCGAGCTGCCAGCGGCGAGACGTGCGATGATAAAGAGCACAAACACCACGGTCAAAAAGAGGCCCGGGTTGGTACGATCGTGGTGCACCAGCAGCAGCGCCAAGAGCAGGTATACCAGCGTACGTACTGCCTCCAGGGCGCGAACCGTCGGCAGAAAGCGCTTGAGCCTTTGCATGGGGGCGGCCACAAAGAACTGGGGCAGCAGCCAGCCAAAGAGGCGTACCGAGGGCACCAGCCCGGCCACAGCGTGAGACCCGCCCAGCTCACGGATCAACAGGGGCAACACCGTCGCCGGGTCGGAGAGGGTCATGCCACCCTCTACAAAAAAGTGGTTGAGAGCGCTCCAGCCGATGTTGCGTCGGATGGTGGCCTCAGAGTGGACGTGGCGGGTGCCGGAGGATGCTGTCTGAGTCATGCTGGGCATTCTAGCAGCGTTGGCGTCGATGCCCAAGAAGCGCCTGTGCCGCCGATTGTTTGACACCGACCGTTCCCTGTGATAGCATTTGCAGGCATCAAATGATGCGCTGGATTCATCAAGAGGGGTGGAGGGACCTGGCCCTGCGAAGCCCCGGCAACCTGACAGTCGACCCAAGCGACCGATGGTGCCAAGTCCGGCAGGCGGAGGGAGCGCCTGGAAGATGAATCGCCGGTTTCGTGTGTCTCCCCTGCGGGAGACTTTCTTTTTGTCCGGGGGTCCCAGCCTGTAATGGCCGATAACCTTGGCGCGCGGCGCTTTACACCACGGTGGCTGCCACTTATCAATGGCGGCCTGCCCCATACCGATGCAGCCTCTGCATGGCAGTCGCTGGTGCATCGCTTTCCCCAGATACCCAGCTGGCCCAGGCTCCCGCGCAAGAGCAACCTTGAGAACATGTACGTCCAGTTCAGCGAGCGGTTCCCAGGTATCAGCATGCAGAACGGCGGCATCCTGGTGAATCGCAACAGCGACCTGGATGCAGGACTGGAGCAGTTGTACCTGGCCTATCTGGAGGACGATCTGGCCTATGGAGTGACCTCTGCCGCCTATGCCGCCGGCCTGGACTTTCTGCTGCAGGGGAACGTGCAACTGCCCGAGACGCCGGTTGCCATCAAGGGCGAGATCACCGGT
>JAAYED010000159.1 GCA_012728955.1 Chloroflexota bacterium | reverse complement strand
GCCAGCAGACATCAACGACCGGAGGTAGCCAATCTGCTGCGGAGCCACCTCCTCATAATCCTCGTTGTAGAGATCCAGGGCGAGTCCGCCGGCAAAGCCGACCCGCTCCAATGCCTGGATGTACAGTCCGAGATCCATGTCGCCCTCGGTTGGCACAAGATGATTGTGTACCCCGGTCGCCATGTTCTCTACGTGGCCATGCACGATGCGCTCGCCCAAGAGGCCAATCGAGGCGATGGGATCCGGATCGCACAAAAAGAGATGGCCCAGATCCACATTGGCCGCCAGATGGGGCGAGGGCAACTCCTCAAACAGGCGCAGCAGATGTTCGGTAGAGCCGACGATGAATCCGGGCTCAAACTCCTGAGCCAGGATTATGTCGTGCTGAATGGCACGCTCCAGCAGCTGCGCCGTACGGTCTCGCATGCGCACCCACTCGGCCTCGTCCCCAGTACGGGCTGCGGTACCGGAAAAGATCAACATGGAGCTGCCCAGAGTCTTGGCGGCGTCGATGGCCAACAACGTGCGCTCCAGCTCGCGATCGTCATAGATATAGTCGCGATGATACCCCACTGAGAAAGAGCACAGACCGACGCGCTCGAGGCGCTCGCGGACCTCGTTCAAGAGCGTAGGGGTGAGGCGGTCCGGAGCCATCTCGGCAGTCTCCAGGCACACCTCCACCCCATCAAAACCCAGACGCTTGATGACCTCGAGGCTCTGCAGAATCGGGTATCGCTCCAATGGCTGCGTACGTCCAAAGATCTGCATGACGACTCCCCTTTTTTCAGATGATACCACCTTAACTCCCGACACGAAAACCTCTCACGCCCGACAGGGTCCGGGGTTGACCAGGGACCGCGAGCACGTGATAATCACCACGATCATGATGACGATAAGGAGTTGGCATGGTTTCAAGCGTCAGCCTGGACGGAACCTGGTTGCTCAAGGGTACGGATGGACGGCGCGGCGAGGTCAGCACCTATTGCCTGACGGATGTCGATGAACGTTCCTTTGTTCAAGCCAGTGTCCCGGGTGAGGTACACCTCGATCTGATGCGAGCTGGTCGCATCGCGGATCCTCGCGTGGGCACCAATGCGCTGGATGCCCGCTGGGTGGAGGAGCAGTTCTGGATCTATCGAAAAAAGTTCAGCATGCCTCAGCAGGCCTTGGAGAGCCAGAGGGTTTGGCTGGTGCTGGATGAGCTGGATCTTTCAGCGCAGATCTACCTGAACGATCAACTGGCAGGCACCCATGCCAACGCCTTTGTACCTTGCCGCCTGGATGTGACGGGATTCCTGCGAGAGGGTGAAAACCAGCTGGCCATCGCCATCGAATCCGGGCTGTACGACGCTGGGGAACGCCCTGCCCTTGGGTTCACCCCCGGCAACCCCGACAGCCTGCTGCACAAGCGCATGTGGCTGCGCAAGCCCCAGTTCCAGTTCGGCTGGGACTGGAACCCCCGTCTGGTCAACGTGGGCGTATCGGGCTCGGTGCGCCTCGATTGGACCGACACCATGCGGATCG
This sequence comes from Chloroflexota bacterium, assembly GCA_012728955.1. Taxonomy (GTDB): domain Bacteria; phylum Chloroflexota; class Anaerolineae; order UBA1429; family UBA1429; genus JAAYED01. The sequence continues at coordinate 4,226 of JAAYED010000159.1, read as the reverse complement.
ACCAAATGTCTGTGTACCCCCTGCTTTCAGAGGACCACTCTGAAGCCACCCTGGTGACCCGGCTGTTTGTCGAGAACGTACAGTCCACCGCCCTGGAGGCCACCATCGAGGTCTCGGTTACCGGGCCCGACCTGGCCAGCCGCAGGGTGCAGGTTACCTTGCCACCGGGCACATCCACGCAGGAGGTCACCCTGAGCCTGCGCAACCCGTCCCTCTGGTGGCCACGGCCCTATGGGGAACAACCGCTCTATACCGTCGCGGCACAAGTTATCGTTGGCTCCAGTGTGGTCGACACGTGTACGCGCCGGACGGGCATCCGCTCCATCTCTATCGACCGATCCCCCCATCCGCAGGGCGGCGAATACTTTGTGCTGGTGGTGAATGGGCAGCGCATCTTTGCCAAAGGCGGAAACTGGGTTCCGGCGGACATGCTGATGGCCGACGTGACCAACGAGCGCTATCGCAGGCTGGTGGACGAAGCGGTGGCTGCCAACTTTAACACCCTGCGAGTGTGGGGCGGCGGTCGATACCTTGATCATGAACTGTTAGCCTTGTGCGACGAAGCGGGGATCCTCGTCTGGCACGACTGTATCTTTGCCTGCTCACAGTATCCCATGTCTGATCCACAGTTCCTGAGATCAGTGCGACAGGAGATCCGCCACGTAGCGCGGGAGTTGTCGCCGCACCCGAGCTTGATGGTGTGGTGCGGCAACAATGAGAACGAGTGGGGCGCCTGGTCGTGGGGCTATGACCAGCTGCACGCCCATCCGGACTATGCCCTGTATCACATGGAGATCCCGCGCATTCTGGCTGAGGAGGATCCCTCACGGCCCTACTGGCCCAGCTCGCCCTACTCGTCGCCGAGCGTGCACCCCAACGATCCCACCATGGGCGACCAACACCCCTGGCACGTGTCCCTCTTTGGCGATCTGGAGAACTACTGGGCCTACCGGGTGGATGAGAGTCGCTTTCCCAACGAAGGGGGTGCATTGGGCGCCTCTTCCATCGCAACGCTGAATGACTTTATGCCCGAGAGCGAGCGCTACTATCTGTCGCCCTCGTGGGATTATCACGATAACGAATTGGCGCTGGGACCGAACCCCAGGGGGAACGGCCCTGGCCGCAAGTCCATCACAGAGACGTGGTTCGCCACCTGGTACGGACTGGACCCCGCGAGCATGAACCTGGCCGACTATGCCTATTACAGCGGTGCGCTACAGGCCGAGGCGCTGGTCGAGTACATCAACAACTACCGACGGCGCATGTTCAGCAGCTCTTCTGCCATCTTTTGGATGTATAACGACTCTTAGCCAGTGACCCACGGCTGGACCATTGTGGACTATTACCTGCGGCGAAAGCTTGCTTTTCACCCGGCGCGGCGCGCCTTTGATCCACTGCAAGTGATCCCGGCTCTCGATGGGGACACGGTGAGCATCTATGGCGTCAATGACGGCCAGAGCGAGTGGCGTGGAACCCTGCGCTATGGCCTGTTTACCTTTGATGGCAGCGAGGGCACACGAGACGAGTTGGAGGTGGTGCTCCCACCGAACGTCTCTACGCTGCTGGCGCAGTTTCCTCTGGCAGATTGGCAGGCTCTGGGCGAACGGCGTGCCGCGGCCTATGCTACCCTGTGGGAGAATGGCATCTGCATCCGCCAGAATCGGCTGCTGCTGGCGCGCTTCCGGGAGGTAAACTGGCCCGCGCCCGAGATCCGTATCGTCCGCCGGGGAGAGCGGGCCGTCTTGAGCTCGGCACGGTTTGTGTGGGGCGTGTGCCTCGACCCGGTTGGTGACCAGGAATTGGCCGACGACCTGTTCGATCTGCTGCCTGGGATCGAGTGGAGCATCCCCTGGCCCACAGAGCGACCGCTGCCCCAGGTGGCATACACGGGAAACGGCGGCGCCATGAGCTGAGTATCATGCAGGGCCTCTGAGTGGTCGGCAGGCGATACTCAGGGGCCCTGCTAGTCGTGGAGACCCATCGCCAGGCTGGTTTCGATCAGTCGATGGACCGCCTGGCGCGTCACAACCCCCAGGAGCGCACCGTCGCGCATCACCGGGATCTCATCCAAGCCCAACTCCGTGAGGCGGTGCAACACCCGCGCCAGGGGCAACTCGGGCGGCACCTGCAGCTGGTCGTCCAAGGGTAACATGACCTCCTGAAGGGTGGTGGCAGGCCATGCCTCAGGGCGCACCCGCCTCAGGCGCGAGACGCGCAACAGGCCTGCAAGACCCCGCTCATCACCCACCAGCAGGCAGGGCACGCTGCGTTGCGCCAAGGCACTGTCCAGCTGATCCAAGGTCAGGCTGGATGGCAGCGGAACACAGCCGCGCACCATCACATCGGCGGCGGTGCGGCCCTGCAGCGCCCGTAACACACCCTGACGACGGAGCGCGGTGTGCGCGCCACCCTCCACCAGGATGCCGATCACAGCCACCCAGACCCATTCCCGCACACCCGTATTGAACCACATCAGAATGCCAAAGAGCGTCATCAACAGGCCTGCCCAACGCCCAAAGAGCCCAGCCCAGCGGTCAGCCGAGAGAGGATCCACGCCCAGGGCCCAAAAGCCGGCGCTGAGCGCTTTGCCACCATCCAGTGGCAGCGCCGGAAGGAGATTGAGACCGCCCAACGTGAGGCAGACCAGCGCCATGGTACGGGCAATGGCACCCATTACAGGTGCAAAGGGCTCGAGCACCCGCCAGAACCCCGCAAATACCGCCCCCATGATCAGAGTGCTCAAGGGTCCCGCCAGCGCGATGGACAGTTGATCCAGCGGACTGGCGTGGTCCTCAGCCAGGCTGAGCCCCCCGCCTGCCAGGCTCAGCGTGATGTGCAAAGGGTTGAGGTGGCGCGCCCGAGCGGCAAGGGCATGGGCCAGTTCATGAATCAGCACCACAAGCCCAAAGAGAAGAGCGATGACCACCGCTGCCGCGCGCAACAGTGCGAGGGACGCATCAGGGAGCAGGCTCTGCAGAAAGAGTCGAGGGAGCGCCCACACCAGGCCCCCAGCCAGCAGGAACCAGGTCACATCGAGGCGAACGGGTACGCCTGACAGACGCCCCAGACTGATGTGGTACCCGAGCATGGCAGCAACTCCCCTTGGGATGGGCACATTCTAACCACTCACAGCACCGGCACCAACCTCCAGTCATTCGCGATGTTGTTGACAATCTTGGTAATTATTCGTATCATTTCATGGATGCTAGGAGGTGCAACATGTTGACTGAAAACACGATGGCTCCCGAGTTTACACTGGAATCCGATCAGGGTGAGTCCGTTTCGTTGAGCGACTTTCGCGGCAAGAAAGTGGTGCTGTACTTTTATCCCAAGGACAATACCTCTGGCTGCACCAAGGAGGCCTGCGCTTTTCGCGATGAGAACGCCGCCATTGCCAACAAGGGTGCGGTAGTGATCGGCGTGAGCCCAGACAGCCTGAAGTCACACGCCAACTTTCGCGAAAAGTATCAGTTGCCCTTTTATCTGCTGAGCGACCCCACCCACGAGGTTGCCACTGCCTTTGGTGCCTGGGGTGAAAAGATCGTCTGCGGCAAGACGACCACCGGTATGACGCGCTCGACGTTCATCATCGACGAAGAAGGCAAGATCATCAAGGTCTTTCCCAAGGTCAAAGTGGATGGACACGTGGCGCAGGTGCTGGCAGCGCTCTAGCGCTCGGAAGACAAGGGAGGCGTGCCCAAGGGCACGCCTCCTTTTTTTCTGCCGTGTTGCTAGGCGATCATCCCCTCAGAACCCTCTGGTTCCTTGGGTCGGGCAAAGCGCGCCAGGAAGATGCCCAGCTCATAGAGCACCACCAGAGGGCCCATCAACACCAACATGTTGACCGGGTCGTGGGAGGGCGTCACGACAGCGGCCACCACAGCGCTGCCAATGATGGCCCAGCGTCGCGCAGCGCCCAGCTGACGTGCGGTTACCACTCCCAGCTTGGCCAGAAAGAACATCACCAGCGGCATCTCGAACAGAATACCCATCCAGAACATCACAAAGGTAGTAAAGTTCACATAGTTCTGCAGAGTCCACTTGTTCTCCACCACGTTGGTCAGAAACCCCTGCATGAACTGGATCATTCCCGGCATCATGACAAACACTGCAAAGGCCACACCGGCGGCAAAGCTTACCCCCGCCCCGGGCACCAGCAGTGTCAGGTATTTGCGCTCGTGAGGCAACAGACCAGGCAGCATGAACTTGACTATTTCATAGACGAT
>JAAYED010000158.1 GCA_012728955.1 Chloroflexota bacterium | reverse complement strand
GGCCCATAACGCCCTGCAGGTGGCAGACGCAGACCCCCGCGAAATCGATCTGATCATCCTGGCCACCGTGACACCCAACTACATGATGCCCTCCACGGCTTGCATAGTACAGGATGCGCTGGGAGCCATTCGCGCCGGAGCATTCGACCTGAATGCTGGATGTTCCGGCTTTGTGTACGCTCTTTCTCTGGCTCAGCAGGCCATCGCCTCCGGCGAGCACAACCTGGTGCTGGTTATCGGAGCGGAAACGCTGAGCCGCGTGCTGAACTGGGAGGATCGCGGAACCTGCGTCCTCTTTGGAGATGGGGCCGGGGCGCTGCTGCTGCGCGCCACCGAGGGGCCTGCGGGCATCCAGGCCAGTGTCATGGGGTCGGATGGTTCGGGCAGCAACCTGCTGATCATCCCGGCGGGGGGCAGCGCTACGCCCGCCAGTCATGATACAGTGGACCAAAAACTCCACTGTATCCAGATGAACGGGCAAGAGGTGTTTCGCTTTGCCACCACCATCCTGGCCCAGGCTACGGAACAGGTGGTGGCCAAAGCAGGCTGGCAGATCGAGGATGTGGCCCTGGTCGTGCCCCATCAGGCGAACATGCGCATCATTGCATCCGCCTCCAAGCGGCTCAAGCTGCCCATCGAGCGCTTTGTCACCAACCTGGAGGAGTATGGCAACACTTCCGCCGCCTCCATTCCCATCGCCCTGTGCGAAGCGATCCAGGCGGGACGCATCGGGCCAGGACAGAACATCGTCCTGGTGGGCTTTGGGGCAGGTCTGACGTGGGGCGCGACGGCAATCAAGTGGAGCATTGCCCCCGGCGAGACGGTGGTCCCCGGCTATCGCAACGTGTGGCGTTGGTTGCTCTATCGCTGGGCCAGGCTGCGTAGCTTTTCCCGACAGGGACTGCGGCGTTTGTTGGTGCTCTTTATTCGCGGGGCAGACCATATCGGACGGCGTTAACCTGAACGATAGGCAACGAGGATACCCCTCATCACCGGGTATCCTCGTTGCCTATCCAGCCCAGGCTGCTCAGGCCGGACGGCCCTTCATTAGCATGGTCCATTCCCCTTCCTGGATCGTCTTGCCATGCTGGTTCACTACCTTCACGGCGAACACCACCAGCCCGCCCCCCATGCTGGGCATGGGCCGTGTCTTGACAACCTCTCCCTCCAGCTTGATCGAGTCCCCGAAAAAGATGGGCGCCTTGAACTTCCAGGTGAGGCCGGTAAAGGCTTGGGCCGTCCCCTCGATAAAGCCCGCTCGGGCGGCCAATCCCGACGCGATAGATAGCCCCAGCAATCCGTGGGCGATCCGCTGCCCAAAGGGCGTGCCCTTGGCAAACTCGGCGTCGGTATGCAACTGGTTGTAATCGCCCGACAACCCCGCAAACTGCACGACATCTGTCTCGGTCACGGTGCGCATGGGGCTACTGAGCCGCATGCCCACCTCAAGCTCCTCAAAGTAATAGCCACGCGGTCGCGCTGTATCCATCGTCTGCTCCTTTCACACATATACCCGTCAGAACACCGATCTGCTATCGGAGATACGAGGGACTTGGACTGCCCCGGTTCCCTCGCCCTCTGGGTTCAGAGGCGGACAGGTAGCCGCGCCTTGCAAGCGCGCCCGCGCCAGAATGGCGCGCCTACAAACTATCCGCCCTTGAAGCCCTCTGGGAGAGGGTGCGGCACATAGTGCCGCGGGTGAGGGAGATTGCGCCTTCTCTCCCTTGCGCAAATCCTCCGTCGGTGCCATAGTATCGTTGGCCATCATCCCTCCTGCATCGCTCGCGGTCAACGGTAAGCGCATAATCCGTAATGGCCTGTTTCTGTTGTCGGGCCTGCTACACCGAGATCAACTGCTAAAGGCCATCCCGGCAGCTCGTTGTGGGGCCGCCAGACGGTACAGATGGAGGAACAGATGGGCACACCCAAAGAAAATCTTTGCCTGTCCATCCGCGAGGAGAGCGCCTGCGAGCGG
>JAAYED010000157.1 GCA_012728955.1 Chloroflexota bacterium | reverse complement strand
AGCCATCCTGGCAGCTCATCACGGGCAGCAGGAGGTTGGCATTCTCGGCAATCTTCATCGCCTTGATGGTGTTGTCATAGGCTTCCTGGCCGCTCTCGGCAAAGAACTGGAGCCAGCCGGCGTCGCGGGCACCCATTGCGTCCGAGTGGTCGCAGTGGATGTTCAAGGGGCTGGAGAGCGCGCGGTTGACCACCGTCAGCACGATGGGCAGGCGCATTCCAGAGGCGATATACAGCATCTCCCACATCAGGGCGAGGCCGTTAGCGGCAGTTGCCGTCATGACCCGCGCGCCAGCAGCAGAGGCGCCGATGCAGGCGCTCATAGCGGCGTGCTCGCTCTCGACGGGGATAAACTCGGTGTTGACGATGCCATCGGCAACATACTGTGAATAGTTCTGAACCACAGCCGTCTGCGGTGTGATGGGGTAGGCAGCTACCACGTCAGGGTTGATCTGACGCATCGCCTGCGAGACGGCGTTGGCGCCATCCAAGGGCATGTATTTGCTTGCGACCATATGTTCCCTCCTAGTGCAGCGCTTGGCGTGCGGCCTACTGGCTATAGTCTTCGAACTCGGACTCGGGCACCATCTGAATGACCTTGGCCATCTCGCCGGTGAACGAGTGAGGCTTGCGGATCTTGGCCGGGCAACGCTCGGCGCAAACGCCGCAACCCTTGCAGTGCACATAGTCATAGCCGTGCACTTTGCCATCCAGCACCGGAATGGCCGCATCGGGGCACATGATCCAGCAGACCAGGCACTGGGTGCACTGTTCTTCATCGCGGACGGGGCGCATGGTGCGCCAGGTACCGGTTACGTATGTCTCCGAGTTGCCACCCGTCGTTACGACGCCACCCGGGGATACTTCCTGCCAGGGCTTGTCAAGCCGCGGCTCTTGATGCTTGGTCGTCATCGAACAACCTCCTGACTAGATTCGCAATACGTATGAGCCAGGACCCCGGTTGGGTCTAGCCGCGCACGCACTCTTTGTTGGCACGCTCAAGGGCGCGCACATTGGCATCCACAACCTCTGGCCGCAGGCGGCTGCCCAGGCTCTCCCGCGTCGCCGCAACGATCGTCTCCAGGGCGATCACGTCCGACGCCTGAGCCACCACGCCGAGCATCACGGTGCTGGGGATGTCGCGCTTGAGCTCGCTCATGGCGATACCGGTGGCGTCCACACACCACACCGTACCGGTGTGAAAGTTGAGGCGCTCTCGGATCTCGGCAGGGGTCTGGGGGGTGTTGACCAGCAGCATGCCATCGGGTTTGAGGCCTTCCGTCATGTCGACGATCCCGATGAGGTTGGGGTTGACGACGATGACCATGTCAGGCTCGAGGATGGGGGAGTGGATCTCGATCTGCTGATCGCTCAGCCGCGTGTATGCCTTGATAGGGGCGCCCATGCGCTCGGCGCCATACTCGGGAAAGGCCTGAAAGAACATGTCAGCGTGGAGTGCTGCCTCGCCCAGCGACTCGCCTGCCGTCACCACGCCCTGGCCGGCACGGCCGTGCCAGCGAATCTCGAGCATCTTGCTCATCGTGTCCTCCTATAGACAAAAAGTGGATACCCTCTGTTGTCGATCGGGGCCCGGCCGATTCACCACCATATCAAAACACCGCTCCTGGGCAGGGGCTGTACAGGCAAGAGACACCGATTCCCGGGGCCAGCTGCAAGCCCGCCTCCATACCGTGCCTCAAACCAAGTCATTCTAGGACAATGGCGGAACGCTTGTCAAACCTGCAGGTCGGGTCCAAGTCATACCTTTCCATTGTGGCACGCAAAAGAGGGCCAGCGATCTGGCCCTCCCGAAACGGTCGGCATCATCCTGTCCAGATCCGCATCATCGCGGCGCTTGGTCACCGGTGCTCAGACCTCGTCATCCAGCACGTGAATGGGGCGTTCGCGGCGCCGGGGCGCTACCGCCCTGCCGCCCGACTCCAGCAGATTGGCACAACGCACGCACAGGCTCGTTTCGGGCATAATTGCCATGCGCTCGGGGTCGATCTCGTTGCCGCAGCTCTTGCAGATGCCATAGAGACCTTTGCGCACCCGCTCAATGGCCTCCTCCAGCGAACGCACACGATCCTCTCTATTCTGAATCAGCGAAATTACCTTGCCGCGCTCATAAATGGCGGCAGCAGCATCCGCCGAGTCCTCATCGGTCGCTGACGCCGGCTCGATCTCTTCCTGGAGTTGTTCTCTCAGGTGTACTATTTCATCGAGGGTCCGGAGCCGTTCCGCTTCCAGCTCCTGAATCTTTTCGTCACGCTTGCTCATCTCAGGATCCTTCTTCAAACGTAATGAGGGAGCGCACGTCGCAATCCTTTAATTTGATGCGCCCACCGAGGAACCCCAGCTCCACCAGGAAGGTCATACCCACTACCGTGCCGCCCAGCGCCTGCACCAGCTCTGCCGCGGCGGCCGCCGAGCCGCCTGTGGCCAATAGATCGTCAACAATCAACACGCGCTCGCCCGGCCTGATCCCGTCCCGATGGATTTCCAGCCGGT
>JAAYED010000156.1 GCA_012728955.1 Chloroflexota bacterium | reverse complement strand
GGCCCGATGCGTCCTTCTGATTATGAGGGGCAGCGCCACCGGGCCGCACACGCCCCGAGGCGACGGGTAAAGGATGGCAAGCCATGCATATGCGCTGGCGCTCCTGGATGGCGCCCTTTTTTACGATCTGGATCGGGCAGGCATTCTCCCTCATCGGCAGCAGTCTGGTGCAGTTCGCCCTCGTGTGGTGGTTGACCGAGAGGACCGGCTCGGCCACCATCTTGGCCACCGCCACGCTGGCTGGAATGCTCCCTGGGATCATCCTGGGGCCCTTGGCCGGTGCTTGCGTCGACCGCTGGAACCGACGGATGGTGCTCATCGTGTCCGACGGCATCGTGGCGGCCGCCTCCGCCGGCCTGGCGGCCCTCGCCTGGGGCGGCCACCTGGCGGTGTGGCACGTTTATGTCGCCATGGCGCTGCGTTCGCTGGGCGGCGCCTTCCACTGGCCCGCGATGCAGGCCTCGACGTCGCTGATGGTGCCCAAGGAGCAGCTCACCCGCGTGGCGGGCATGAACCAGACGGTGCACGGCGTGCTGAACATCGTCTCCCCGCCACTTGGGGCACTGATCATCGGCCTCCTGCCCCTCCACGGCGTCATGGGCATCGACGTGATCACCGCGACGCTGGCGATCCTGCCCCTCTTTGTCGTCGCCATCCCGCAGCCGGCGCGCTCCGAGGCGGCGGGGGCCGCCTCTGCGACGTCGTTGCTGACCGACATGCGCGCCGGCATTGCCTACGTGTGGCGCTGGCCCGCCATCATGGGCGTCATCGGTATGGCGATGCTCATCAACCTGCTGTTCAACCCCGCGTTCTCGCTGATCCCGCTCCTCATCACGCGCCACATGGGCGGCGGGGCGATCCACCTGGGGACGGTGAACTCGGCCTTTGGCATCGGCGTGGTGGCCGGGGGCCTGCTTCTGGGCGTCTGGGGCGGGTTCCGCAAGAGCGTGCACACCTCGATGCTCGGCGTGATCGGCATGGGCGTAGGGGTGCTCACCATCGGCGCATCGCCCGACGGCAGCCTCTGGGTCGTGATCACGGGCATGTTGCTGGCCGGCGCCATGAACCCGCTGGCCAACGGCCCCCTCTTTGCCCTGCTACAGCGCACGGTAGAGCCCGACATGCAGGGGCGCGTGTTCACCGTGTTGAGCAGCGGGTGCGGCGCCATCGCGCCTTTGGGCCTGGCGCTGGCCGGGCCGATCACCGACGCCGTCGGCCTGCGCCCCTGGTATCTGGCGGCAGGGCTGATGGCCGTCGCCATGGGCCTGGCGGGGCTGCGCTTCCGGCCCTTCCTCCGCATGGAGGAGGATGCCCCGAGCGCCGCACCGCCGCTGCCCGGACTGCAGGCCACGGCCATACAGGACGCGGCCATCGCGGGGGAGTGACCTCGGGTCGCCCCTCCTTTCCGCCGATCTCGGCGAGGACGGAGTTGTATGCGGGTTCGATGGCGCTCCTGGATGACGCCCTTTTTCACCATCTGGGCCGGCCAGGCCTTCTCCCTCATCGGCAGCAGCCTGGTGCAGTTCGCCCTCGTATGGTGGCTGACGTTGCAGACCGGCTCCGCCACCGTGC
>JAAYED010000155.1 GCA_012728955.1 Chloroflexota bacterium | reverse complement strand
GGGTCGAGATCCGCAGCGCCACGGTGGACGTACCCGATCCGCGGGTGGACGTGCTCACCGGTGAGCACGTCCACCCGCGGATCGGGTACGTCCACCGTGGCGCTGCGGATCTCGACCCTGCCGCGGCGGCCGGAGGTTTCACTGCGACCACGGGTCATCGCGGTGGTGAGCATGGTCTTTCCAGACTGCGGCAGGCCGATTACTGCGATATGCATAAACATCTCCTCGTGCTGTGGAGCCACGAGGAGATATTATAGGGTCGTTGATGGTGCGGTCAATCTGCCTGAGCGGGCAGGGCGGGCCTCACTTTTCGTGCCAGTAGGCGAACAGCGGTCCCACAGAGCGGCCCATCAGATTGCAGTGGATGGCCTGGCCAAAAATGCTGCCCACGGAGAGAACCGTCATATTGGGCAGCCGTTTCGCCTCGGGCACCGGCACCGTGTTGGTGGTGACGATCTCGGCGATGTCGTCCCGGGCGCCCAGCGAAGCGATGGCGTTGCCCGAAAAGACGCCGTGGGTACAGGCCAGGGTGATGCGTCGCACCCCCTGCTGGCGCAGCGCCTCCACCATGGCGATGGTTGAGCCACCGGTAGCGATTTCGTCGTCAAAGACAATCACGTCTCTGCCGGCGATATCCCCAATGATCGTGTTGAGCACCACTTCGGTGTCTGACACGCGAGTCTTGTCTCCGGCAGCCACGCCAACGCCCAGGTCCCGTGCCAGGGAGGTAGCGCGCTTGGCATGCCCGATGTCCGGTGAGACAACCACGGTGTTGGAGAGGTCCTGTTTGCGAAAATGTTGCACAAAGGCGGGCCGCGAGGTGAGGTGGTCCGTCGGCACGCTAAAGAATCCGTGCACCTGCGGCGAATGCAGCGTCATGGTCATCACGTGCGTGGCGCCTGCCGTAGCGATCAGGTCAGCCATCAGGCGCCCGGCGATCGAGATTCTGGGTTCATCCTTCTTGTCGGAGCGGGCATACGAAAAGTAGGGAATGACCGCATGGATGGAACGCGCCGAAGCGCTGGCCGCCGCGTTCATCATCATCAGCAGCTCAATAATGTTGTCGCTGACGTTGGGCGGCGAAAAAGATTGGATGATCACCACATCCTTGCCGCGCACGCTCTCCAGCAGCTGGACATACATGTTGTCGTTTCTGAATCGCGAGTTGGTGTGTTTGCAGAGAGGAACCTGCAGGTGCGAGGCGATCTCTTCAGCCAGTTCAGGATGTGAGAGTCCGCCAAAAATCCTGAGGTTGTCCAGAAGCCATGCCTTGTCTTGGGTATCCATGCCGACGGCCTGCTCCTTGGTTAGTGTGGGCGCCTGTGAGCAAAATATATACCACACCTGCCGCCTTGCGGCAAGTGTTCCGATCCGTGCCGAAAAGGTTGACGCTGGGGCGTGGGGCGTCTAGAATCGCAGGCAGGGAGACGGATCGCTTTCAGGGGAGGTGACGGTATGCGTACTGTGCCGATTGGCATCGTCATGATGAACGACGCGCGTCCTCATGTGATCGCTCAGAATGAGCAATTCGCCATGGGAGTGGTGAACCGCTGGGCTGACATCATCCGCAAGGGCGTGCGCAATGTGGATGGAACGGCACCGGAGGTGGTGGTCGGCTCCGAATCCATCAAGTCCGTGCGCACGGCGCAGGCAGTGGGCGAGCAGCTGCGCCGCGCCGGATGTCGCATCGTAATCATGTGCTACACGGTCTGGAATTTTCCGTATCTCGTGTGGCCTTTTTACAACTCTGTCGGGCGTGACGTTCCGGTGCTGAGCCTGTCCAACAACAGTGGTCAGTATCCCGGTAACGTGGGCCTGTTGGCAACCGATGGGGCGCTGCGGCAGGCGGGCGTACGCACCCACCGCATCGTGGGCGACATCGACGATCCCGGCGTCCACGCCGACGTCTTTGACTGGATTCGGGCAGCCCAGGCCGTGGCCACCATTCGCAGCGAGGTCTATGGCCTGTATGGTGGCGCTTCTATGGGTATGGACACGGGATTCTTCCACTTGGTGCCCACCCTCAAGGCACTGGGTTGCACAACGGAGCAGGTCGACCAGCTGCTGCTCACCAAGGTGATGGAGAACGAAATTGACGAGGCCGAGGTAGAAAAGGGCCTGCGCTGGTTCGAGGGCATGCTGGGCGATCGCCTGCGTTATGACGGACGGGTGCTCACGCCAGAGACGCTCAAGACCCAGCTGCGGCTGTACCTGGCCATGCAGCTGGTGAACAAGGAGCATGGCTTTGACTTTTGCGGGCTCAAGGGTCAGCGCGAGCTGACCGAGTATGTCTGCCTGGGCGATGTGGCTGAGATGCTGCTGAACGATCCCTACGACTGGTACGGATCCAAGGAACCCACGGTGTGTGCCACCGAGGCTGACTCCTATGGCGCCGTAACCATGCAGCTGCTCAAGTACGTCTCCGGCGGGCTGCCTTCTCTGTTCATGGATGTGCGCCTCTATCGCCCTGACCTGGATCTGTGGGACTGGTGCAACTCGGGTAACCACGCCAGCTGGTATGCGGCCCAGAGCATGGATCCAGCGGTGAACATGGAGCGCGTTACCTTTTATCCGGCGCTCGAGTTCTATTTCAAGGCGGGTGGCGCCTCGGTCGAGTTCAACGCCATGGCAAGCCCCATGACCTATGCCCGCCTGGGCCTGTGGGACGACAAGCCCTTTATGGCGATCCTGAAGGGTGAGAGCGTCGATCTGGGGGTCGAGCAGGCGAGGGCCGTCAATGCCGAGACCGATCCGACCTGGCCGCATGTGCACGCTCGTGTGCGGGCCCCCTTCAGCGAGTTTCTCTCCGTGTTCCCCGCCAACCATGTGCACGGCACCGTGGGCGACAAGGTGCGAGCCCTCACCTATCTGTGCGAGATGAGTGGCATCGCGCCGGTGGTGTTGGGGCCGGAAAAGAACGATCGCATGACCCCGATCTGGGAGCGCGTGCTCTAGGCAGTAAATGGCAAGGGCCGCTCCCGGATGGGAGCGGCCCTTGGTTATTCATAGAGACTCTCTTCTCAATCCAGTTCCGCTTCTGTATCCGCGTCAGCCTCGGCGGCGCTGTCATCCTCTGCGTTGGCCTCAGGGCTGTCGGCAGCGTCCTCGTCGATCGGGCCGTCCTCCGCCTCTTCCTCCTCCGGCTCGTCAGGACCGGCGGCATAGTACAGAAACACCACATGCGTAGCCGGATCATCGCCCATGGTGGTGATCTCGCGATGGTAAAAGCGCGAGTCCCACTCCTCAATCACGCCGCCCTCGGCCTCGATCCAGGAGGTGTAGCGGTTGTACATGCTGCCATAGGCATAGTCGTATTCCTCAGCGGACTCGAACTGCTCGTGGAGCAACGACTGGTCCACCATGATGCGCGTATGCACCTGCTGCAGGTCCGCTCGAGCCGTGGTCAGGTCGCCAAAGGCCTCGGAGATGAGCCATGCCTGCAGCTCCTCGTCCTCAGGAGCGTCTGTAAAGGTCATGACATACATCTCGGCGACGTTATCCAGCGGTTGTGCCTTGGAGGCGGCGGCCAGCCAGATCTTTTCCAGCGCCGCTGCTGCCGCCACGTGTACGGCCTCTTCAGAATCCCGCACCAGGGTATAGAGCCCAGGGATGCACTCGGGACGTCCGATCTGTCCCATGATGGCCGCTACCGAGACCCGGGTGAGCACCGCCTCGGCATCCAGCTGGCCATAGAGCGGCTCGATGGCGACCTCATCCAGATGCACCAGACCGCGAACCGCTGCCTGGCGCACCGCTTCCACGTCGTCCGTGAGGCGATCGATCAGGGCAAGTGCCGCCTCGTGCGATCCGGTATCCCCCAGCGCGTCGGACACGATGGCGCGTACGCCCGGGTCCTCCGAATCGAGCGCTGCCAGCAGCACCGGCGTGCCCGCCTCGCCCATGCGCACCAGCGCATCCGCTGCGGGGCCGCGCACGGCCTGTACGTCAGTCAGATGCTCGCCCAGCACCTGGATGGCCGCTGGATCGCCGATCTGGCCGAGGCTGCGGGCTGCGGTGGCGCGAACCTCTTCGATGCGATCGTCCATCAGCGTTATCAGTGGCTCTACGGCGCGTTTGTCGCCGAGTCGGCCCAGCGCAAAGGCTGCCGAGTGACGTACTCCACGATCGGCATGGGCAAGGGCCCTGATGCAGGGCTCTACAGCCACGTCGCCCAGGCTGGCCAGCACCTCAGTCGGCTGGCGCCGTTGCTCCCAGGCGTTCTCCTCCAGAATCGAGAGCAACGGTTCCACCGCAGCCTCCCCGTACTGGGCCACCCTGGGCCACAGGCCCAGCGCCACCGCGTAACTGGCCGCGGCGGCAGGGTCCGTATCGGCGGCGGGACGCCACCCAAGCTGGCTCAGGGATGAGGCGGCGGCGCGCTGCACCGTCTGGTTGCTGTCCTTGAGCAGTTCCAAGAGTACGGGAATGCTGTCGCGGCGTCCTGCCAGGCCCAGCGCAGCAGCAACCTGCCGTCTCGCCGTCCAGCTGTCCGAGTGCAGTACGGTGGCGATGGACTCCAGAGCGGCCTCGTCGGGGATGCGGGCGAGGGCCTGCAGGGCCAGGTCGCGCAACACGGGGTTATCTCCGGCAATCACCTGAGCCAGCGGCCCGGCAGCCATGGGATCCGCGATGCGGCCCAACGCATCGATGGCGGAGCGTTGCTGCAGGCGGCTCTCCGACTGGAGCGCCGCAACCAGGGCCGGCGTGGCGTTGGTGCCGATCTGTGCCAGGCCCGCCAGAACATGCGGCTGCAGCTGCAGATCGGTAGAGCCCAGCATGGTGACGAGCACCGAAATGGCCTCCTCGCTTCCCAGCTCTCCCAGGGCACGGGCAGCGATAAAGCGTTCCATACTGCGGCGATCGCCCACCAGGGGCGCCAGGTCGAGCGCTACCTCCGGGTCCATTCCATGCAAGGCCCGAGAGGCCGCAGCCTTTTCGTCGGCTTTGCGGTCGCGCCCATTGATGATGTTCATGAGGGGTACCACCGCCGGCGCACCAGTGCGCGACAAGGCCTCGATGGCTACCTCGGCCAGCGGCTCATCCGAAAGGCACAGCAGCAGTGTGGGCACCGCATCCTCCGTGCCGATATAGCCCAGCGCCTCGATGGCGATAGGGGAGAGGTCTTCCTGCTCACTCTCCACCACGGCGGCCAGTGAATCGATGGCCCGCGGATCCCCCATCTGCCCCAGAGCACGGGCGGCTGCCTCGCGCACGGCAAACTCGCTGTCTACCATGCGGCGGATCAGCGGTGCGAGAGAGCGCTCGTCGGGCATCAGGCCCAGCGCCTCACAGGCCTGCCGACGAATGTCGGGGTCACGGTCATATTCTGAGGCGCGGATCAGGCCCGGTACGTCTTGATTTGCAACCAGTCGATCGATATTGGGCGGTCCAAAGAGTGCCACGTTGCCTCCTTGTGGGTACTGTACCTGACTAGGTCCTATGTTACCGTTTACTACACACTGGATCAAATCACTGTGGAGCCGTGTTTGGTAGGCCTCGCCGGGCGTGGCATACTTGCCTTGCACAGGCACCATGGTTTTCCTCGGGCGACCCAACAGGGAGGCGTATGGAGACGTCGCTCATGCTCTCCTGGTCAGAGGGTGTCAGCGAGCCGGAGGCAGAGACGCTCGTGCATGCCGTACAGGCGGTGCTGAACTGGCTCTACTTTCGTCGTTTTGACGTGTTTTTTGATCCCCCTGTACGGTTGCATGTCTTTGGGAACTGGGTCATCCCGTCGCTGGTCAATCGTCACGACTACTGGGGAACGCAATGGTACGTCGACACGGCGTACGACCCAGCCAGTGAGCGCGTGCTCGGCCCGCAGTACCTGGAGCTCGTCCGTCAAGAGCCCTGGCAGAGGGCCGAGCCCCATCTGGACCTGTCGTTGATCGACCAGGACCTGACCGATATGCCGGCACCCCTAGCCCGGCAACGCCCGGGCTACTATAGCCTCGGCACGAGCTATCCGGAGCTGGCGGCGGTGATCTCGGTGCACCGACTCCGTGCCATCGCAGACGCGCCTACCAGGGAGCTTGCGCTGCGCAGGCTCGTGCAACACCACCTGGGCCATCTCCTGGCTGTTCCTGGATTTGGCGAAAGACAGTTCGT
The DNA here is from genome assembly GCA_012728955.1 of Chloroflexota bacterium. Lineage (GTDB taxonomy): Bacteria > Chloroflexota > Anaerolineae > UBA1429 > UBA1429 > JAAYED01. The sequence goes on along the minus strand of JAAYED010000155.1, from coordinate 10,162 downwards.
GCAGCGCCGCGGGCTGGAGATGCACTGCGTGAATCGCTGCGTGATGCGCCACGCCGAGACCGTGGAGCAGCTGGTGGCACTGGCGCTGGAGGAACGGTCGCTGGGGTGGCCCTTTTGTCCGCGCTGCACGGCACACCTGCACTCGGCCATCATCCGCCGTGCGGGGAACTGGAACTAGGCAGTAACTCCGTCCTTCGAACCCTCTCGTGGCGCCCCGTCCAGCAGGGGCACCTCCAGTACCTCGGCGATGGCACGCACGTACAGGTCATGCTCTACACCGTGAACGCGTTCGGTCAGCTCCTCGAGCGTGTCCGCTGGATAGATGGGCACAATGGCGCTGCGCACCACGGGGCCTGCGTCCACCGCTTCGTCTGGCGCCCAGTGGACCATGACGCCGGTATGTTGGATGTCGCCGCGCCCAAAAGCCTCCCAGGCGTCCTGGATGGCGTGGGTGCCCGGAAAGGTTCCGGGCAGGGCGGGGTGAATGTTGAGCACAGCCCGATACTGGCTGAGAAACGCCATGGAAAAGATCCGCATCCAGCCCGCCAGCACGATCAGATCCAGCGGATAGGCCTGAAGCTTGGCCACCAGGTCGCGATCATAGTCCTCGCGGGTGAGGCCGGCGTGGGCGTAGGGCTGCCAGGGATGGTAAATGGTTGGGATGCCGTGTTTCACCGCCCGCTCAAGCCCATACGCGGACTTGTGATTGCATACGACCACGGCGATGCGCACACCTTGCAGGCGTCCACTCTCGATGGCATCGATGATGGCCTGCAGATTGGACCCGTTGCCAGAGACAAACACAGCGAGCTGCTTCACAGCTGCACCCGGGCTCCTGCTCCCGCCTCACAGACTGTGCCGATCACTGGAGCTTGCTCGCCCATCACAGTGCGGGCGGCGCGCTGCACGGCCTCCACCTCGTCCTGAGCAACGATGACCACCATTCCCACGCCCATGTTGAACACACGGTACATCTCCAGTGGGTCGACCTGTCCCATCTCCTGAATCAGTCCAAAGAGTGGAGGCACCGTCCATGCCGAGCGGTCGATCCGAACGCCCAGCCCCTCGGGCAGGATGCGTGGGATGTTTTCGTAAAAGCCGCCGCCGGTGAGGTGCACCAGGCCGTGCGGCTCGGCAGTCTCACGGATGGCGCGCACCACCGGCAGGTAGGACCGATGCGGGCGCACCAGAGCCTCTCCCAGCGAACAGCCCAGTCGGTCAGCGTAACCGTTATAACTGCTCTGAGGGAAGATGCTCCGCACCAAAGAGTATCCGTTGGTATGCAAGCCAGCGGAAGGCAGGGCCACCAGCTGGTCGCCGGCACGAACGGTGCTGCCATCGATGATGGCTGCCCTGTCCACAAGGCCGACGATCGTCCCTGCGATATCCATCTGTCCCGGCAGATAGACGCCCGGCATCTCTGCAGTCTCTCCGCCCAACAGCGCACATCCTGCCTCTCGGCAGGCGGCGGCGATACCGCTCACCACCTGTGCGATGGACTCGGGAGTGAGCTTGGGCGAGGCGACATAATCCAGAAAGAACAGTGGTTCGGCGCCCTGTACGAGAATGTCATTGACGCAGTGGTTTACAATGTCGCGACCGAGGTTCTCCCAGGCCCCGAGGGCGCTGGAGACCACCGTCTTGGTGCCCACACCGTCGGTCGACGCCACGAGCACGGGATTGGCCATATCGCGAATGCGTGAGGCATCGTACAGGCCGCCAAAAGCTCCAATGCCCAACAGCACCTCAGGGCCGTAGGTTGAGCGCACTGCTGAGGACATCAGTTCTACGGCTCGGTTTCCGGCGGTGATATCTACACCAGAGCGGGCATAGGCACTGTCGCTCATGCATCCCCCCTCGCCAGGCCCTTGGCACCAATATCGTGGCGATAGAATACGCCGGGCCAGCGGATGGCCCCGGCCGCCGCGTAGGCGCGATCCAGCGCTCCCTGCAGTGTGTCGCCCAGGCCGGTGACGCCAAGCACACGGCCACCATCGGTGATCACGCGTGAGCCGTCTTGCCGCGTGCCGGCATGAAACACCAGCACGTCCTCTTCTGCCACGTTCTCGAGGCCCTCGATGGTCAACCCTCGGGCATAATCACCGGGGTACCCGTCCGCAGCGAGCACGACGCAGGCCGCGCTGCGCGGGGACCACTCCAGTCCCAGTTGATCCAGCCCCCCGCTGACGCACGCCTCTACAATGCTGAGCAGATCAGTCTTTAGCAGCGGCAGGATCACCTGTGTTTCAGGATCGCCAAAGCGGCAATTGAACTCGAGCACGCGCAGATCGTCACCGTTCACCATCAATCCGGCATACAGCACCCCTACGTAAGGGGTGCCCGCCTGTGCCATGCCTGCGATAACCGGCTCCAGCACCTCGGTCGAAACGCGGTGCAGCATGACGGGGTCCAGCAGAGGAGCCGGGGCGTACGAGCCCATTCCGCCCGTATTCGGACCACGGTCACCATCGTAAGCTGCCTTGTGGTCTTGTGCCAGCACCATCGGAGCCAGGCTCTTGCCATCGGAAAAGGCCAGCACCGAGACTTCTTGTCCGGTGAGGTACTCTTCGATTACCACCCGTTCACCGGCGGTGCCAAAACGCCGATCCCGCAGAATCGCCTGCAACCCTTCCCGTGCCTCCCGATCCGTCTGGCACACCAGAACGCCCTTGCCGGCGGCCAAACCATCGGCCTTGAGCACGATGGGGGCAGGGTGCGCATCCAGATACGCCAGCGCCGAGGCATAGTCAGAAAAGCTGCCATAAGCACCGGTGGGAATACGGTGCTGCCGCATAAAAGCCTTGCTGAATGCCTTGGAGGCCTCCAGCTGCGCTGCTGCTGCGGTTGGCCCAAAGGCACGGATGCCTTCGCGCTGCAGCGCATCCACCAGCCCGAGCGCCAGCGGTATCTCGGGCCCCACCACCACCAGGTCGATATCTTGCTGGCGGGCAAAGGTTACCAGTCCGGCCACGTCGTCCGCTTTGATGGGTACGTTTGTGGCCAGACGGGCTGTCCCCGCGTTACCCGGCGCCACATACAACTGCGTGGCCTGAGGTGAACGCGCCAGTGCCCACACCAGCGCGTGTTCACGCCCGCCGGAACCAACTACCAGCAGTTTCACAGGCATGCGCCGGTACTCATCACGCCGCAGGCTTGGAGCTCGCGCTCCAAAAAGCCGCCGGCCTTTTGCTCAAAGGGATAGTCTCCGGAAAAGCAGGCCGTGCAATAGTGGCCAGTCGCCCGTTTCAGTGCTTGAAGCATGCCTTCCTGACTGAGAAAGCCAAGCGAGTCGGCGCCCACGTGGGCACGGATCTGCTCCAGATTCATGCGGTGAGCGATGAGCTCGCCATAGGTGGCCATGTCCACCCCCATAAAGCAGGGATGCTTGATGGGAGGCGAGGAGATGCGCATGTGCACCTCGGCGGCGCCGGCACGCCGCAGCAGCTCGACGGTGGGAGCACTGGTGTTCCCTCTGACGATCGAGTCGTCCACCACGATGAGGCGCTTGCCCTTGAGCCCCATGGCCAGTGGATTGAACTTGAGGGCCACACCAGACTTGCGCAGCCGATCGTCGGGCTGAATAAAGGTGCGCCCGATGTAGCGGTTCTTGATAAGCCCCTCTCCGTAGGGGATGTGAGACTCTTGCGCGTAACCGATGGCGGCGGCAGTGGCCGAATCGGGCACGCCCATCACGAGGTCCGCCTCCACCGGGTGTTCGCGCGCCAGCTGACGGCCCAGCTCCTGGCGCGCATCGTGAACCAGTTGTCCATCGATAATGCTGTCCGGCCGCGCAAAGTAGATGAACTCGAATATGCACAGGCTGGAACGTTCCGGATCCCGACCCTGGATGGTGCGGGCACCATTAGCATCGATCATCACGATCTCGCCCGGACCGATCTCGGTGATATCCTGTGCCCCTACGGTCTCCAGCGCGCAACTCTCAGATGCCACCACCCATCCGCTGCTCAGGCGCCCCATGCTAAGCGGGCGAAAGCCCCACGGATCGCGGACGGCATACAGGGCGTCCCGCGTCAGGATCGTCAGTGCGTACGCACCCAGGGCCATGCTCATCATGTCCTGGATGCGGTCCAGCATGCTGTCGCCCTGAGCACCAGCCAGCATCTGAATGATCACTTCCGAATCGCAACTGGAAGACAGGCCCACACCGCGCTCGAACAGTTTTCGCCGCAGCTGACCGGTGTTGATCAGGTTTCCGTTATGCGCCAGCGCCAGAGGCCCCAGCATCGATTCGACCAGAAAGGGTCCCGCGGAAATGGGACGGGACGAGTCCGCGGTCGAATACCTGGTGTGGCCGATGGCGATGTGACCCTGCAGGGGAGCGAGGTTCTCCTCGTTGAACACCTGTGACACGAGGCCCATATCCTTGTGCAGGCGCGCCATAACGCCGTCGGTTACGGCGATACCCGCGCTCTCCTGCCCGCGGTGCTGGAGGGCGTACAGTCCAAAAAAGGTCAGGCGGGCTACCGCCTCACCGGGCGCATAGATCCCGAACACGCCGCACTCTTCGTGTGGCTTGTCCGACCATCCCAGTTCGCAAGTCATCCTGCAGTCCTTTCACCCAAAGATCCGTCGGCGGCGAAACCAAGGGCGCTATCGTCATTGATGATTTGCGCGTTGAGTGCGTTCTGATAGGCAATGATTCGCTGTCGCAGGGCGTCGTCACCCAGAGACAGTATTTTGGCGGCAGCGAGCGCAGCAGCGGCGGGCTCCAGCACCACCAGGGGTGCCACGCCAGTTGGCATGCGCAGGGAGGAAAAAATGTCGGCTCCGCCAAAGGCGCTGGAGACGGGCGGGCAGGCGATAACAGGCGCGCTGACATTGGCGTCGACCATCCCGCTCAAGGCGTTGGATCGCCCTGCCACGGTGATGTACACAACAGGCTCGTTGGCGGCTTCCTGTGCTGACAGCAGGTCGAGCAGATAACGTGCACTCTTGTGTGCCGAGGCCACATGTTTTTCGACCCTCAAGCCAAACTCGGCGCAGGCAGAAGCGATGCGTTCGACGTGCTCCCTGTCGGCCAGAGATCCCATGAAAATCACGACCTTGCCGGACACGATACCCTCCTGCGACACCGGTCTCTAGTCCTCTTCCACAAAGGGATCGGTGAGTTCCGCCACCTGCGCATACTTGAGCATCAGGGCGCGCAAGCCTGCGTCGGTAACGGAGGACATGTCGCGGTAAACCTGCTTGTCCAGCATGCGGTTCTTGTCGCCGCCGGGCCACAGGCGCCACGAGTCATTGTCCACCACATCGGCCACCATCAGGGCACCCTGGGTATCCCTGCCGAACTCGATCTTGAGATCCACGAGCGTGATGCGCTGCGCGGCCCAGGCCTTTTCCAGGGCACGGAAGACTTGGCGCCCGGTGTCGCGCATGGCGTCGACATCCGTCTGCGGCACAAGCCCCATCCTCAGGATTTCGGCGTCGTCCACCAACGGGTCGTGCAAAGCATCGGACTTGTAAAAGAATTCGACAAGGGGCGGATCAAAACGCTGGCCTTCCCATGCCTCAGGATTGCGCTTGAGATACGACCCGGTTGCGATCCGCCGCATGACCACCTCCAGGGGGATCATCTCACAGCGGACCACCAGGTTCACGGCGGGCTCCACCATGCCGATATAGTGTGTATCGATTCCCTCTTGCTCCAAATAGTAGAACACGTTGGATGTCGTACGGCAGGCGAGCGCGCCCTTGCCAGGGAGTTCGTTGGCGCGGGCGCCGTCTCCAGCGGTGATACGATCCTTGTGGACGAGGTACACCAGGTCCTGACGGGTGGGGTGGGCAAAGACCGTCTTGGTCTTGCCATCCGCAAGTTGCTCTCCGAACGCTGTGATGTGGGTCATTGTCGTTGCCTCTACCGCTGGGTATGCTGGGGCGCTTGCTCAAGATACGCTTCGATACGGGTGCAAAGGGCGCGGCTCATGGCTGGTGCCTGGCCGGCATCGGCCCCCTGCGCCATGATGCTGCGCACTGTTTCGGGGCTCAGCCAGCGCAGCACATCGGGCCGCGTGGTGAGCAAATCAACCAATGGGTTCTGGCTGCCGGTTTGGATGGCCGCCCAGGCCGTCATGCTGGCATCGCGTATCACCTCGTGCATGGCCTGCCGATCTGCGCCGGCCTTGACCAATGCCATCAGCAGGGGCTCGGTGCCTGAAAAGGGGCCGTAAACGGCGAGGTTGCGTGCGATGGCCGGCCGGCCGATGGTCAGCCCGGTGACAATGCGGGTCAGGCGGGAAAGGATCTCGTCCACGGCCAAAAAGGCCTCGGGCAGCACCGTGCGCCGGTTGGCCGAGTCATCCAGGGTCCTCTCCAGCATCGAGAGGGCGGCATTGCTCCAGGTGACCTGTGGCAGTGAGGCGACATAACGCGCCAGCGAGCAGACACTCTCGGCGTTGATAGGGTTGCGCTTGAACGGCATGGCTGAGGAGCCAACCTGCTGCCTGCCAAAGGGCTCGCTCATCTCTCCAAACAGAGGCGATTGCAGCAGCCGCATGTCCAGCGCTAGCTTGTGCGCCGAAGCGGCGATGCCTGCGAGAATGGCCAGCACGCCATAGTCCATCTTGCGCGAATAGGTTTGCGTGGTCACGGGCATGGCCTCCAGGCCCAGCCGCTCCATCACCCGACGCTCCATCTCCTCAGGAGTCATGTCGGTGCCCGCCAACAGGTGAGCGTAGGAGGCGGCGGTGCCCACGGCACCCTTGAACCCCTTGCCACGCACGACAAAGGCATCGAGGCTCTGCAGGTCGCACAGGAATTCGTAGGCATACTGTGCCAGGCGATAGCCCACCGTAGTGGGCTCTGCCGGTTGGATGTGGGTGTAGGCCATCACCACCGTGTCGGCTTCGGCCTGGATGTGCACCATCAGGGCCCGCAACAGCTTGGCTATGCCCGCACGCACCAACGCCAGCGCCTCTCGGATGCGCAGGGCCTCGGCATTGTCCTCAATATCCATGCTCGTGGCGCCGAGGTGGATAATGCCTCCTCCCACGGCGCACTGTTCTGCATAGGTGCGCACCTCGGCCATCAGGTCGTGACGCAGCGCCCGTTCCAGCTCCTGGGCGCGCTCCCAATCGATGGCATCCTGATGGGCGCGCAGATCCTCCACCTGCGCCTCGCTTACCAGCCCTGCCTCGGCCTGGACGCTGGCCAGCGCCACCCATACGCGGCGCCACAGCCTCCGCTGGTGGAATTGAGACCAGATGTTGCGCATCTCGGCGCTGCCATAGCGCCAGCTGAATGGAGAGAGAAAGGTCTCGTGCGTGAAAGCATCCATCAGGTGACCGAATCTCCTACATAAAGGCGCGAGCGGCTCGCACGCCGTTCTCGAACAACACCAGGCCCATGCCTCCCCGCGCACCCCGGGCCCAGCGCGGATGCTGGAACGCATGGATGTGATCCTCAGGATGCGGCATCAAGCCCATCACATTCCCGGCAGCGTTGCACAGGGCGGCCGCATCCAGCACAGATCCGCTGGGATTGGCGGGAAAGCCCGCTGCCGGGCTGACGGGCACCGTATTGGCCACCCTGTCGCGCTCTGCCGGATCCTCAGTGTTGACATACTGCAGAGGAACCAAACCCTGGGCTAACAGGGCCTGAGCCTGATCGGTGTCTGCGACGGCCAGTCGGCCCTCACCGTGGGCGATGGGGCACAGAATGTCCTCCTCGAGGCCACGGGTAAAGAGCGAGGTACTGTGGGGCAGCGCCCGCAGACGGACCCAGCGACACTGGAACCCTCCCCGCCGATTGTTGGTCAGGCTGACGGTCTGTTCCGGAGCGGGGCCCGGCAGGTAGCCCGCCTTGACCAGGGTTTGAAAGCCATTGCAGATGCCCAGCACCGGCTTGCCCGCGGCGACAAATGCGTCCATGCTCTCACGCAGGCGCATGAGCAACTCGTTTGCCAACAGGCGACCGGCGCCGAGGTCGTCCCCATAGGAAAACCCCCCAGGGATGACCAGCATCTGATAGCGATCCAACAGAGAAGGCTCACCGGCAAGACGGTTGGTGTGCACGATCTCGGCCTGGCCGCCGGCAGCAACGCAGGCCTGCGCGGCCTCGCGATCGCGATTGGTGCCCGGGGCGTGAAGAATCAAGACGCGCGGATCGCTCATCGTGCGTGCTCCTCGCCTGGTACGGGCGCGACATGTCCACGCCAGGCATACTCAATCGCCTGCAGCGACACCACAAACTGGGGGCTGCCTTCAGGGCCACTGGTCACCGACAGGGCGGGACGATCGCTCACACGGCCGATCTGGGCGTGCGGCACTTTTGCCACCAGGGCTTCAAAGGCCGCCACATCCTGCTCTCGCACCTGGACGAGGTAGCGACCGTTAGATTCGCTGAACAGCGCCACATCAGCGGGCAGCACATCGGCACCATCCCTGGGCAACGGTTCGAGCCACAACTCTGCGCCCAGGGCGCCGGCCAGGGCCATCTCTGCGGCGGCCACTGCCAGGCCCCCCTCGGAGCAATCATGGCAGGCGGCCACCAGTCCTGCCTTGATGGCCTTGTGCAGCATACGGGCGGTGGCAGGACCAGCCTGTGCGTGGGTGGGGGCCGGGTAGCCCTCTGCGTGTCCCAGGGCGCTGTACAGGCTGCCTCCCAGCTCAGCTCGCGTCACGCCCAGCATATAGAGCACGCCTCCCACAGGCTTGAGGTCCGAGGTGCAACTCTGCCGCACATCATCCAACAATCCGATGGAGGAGATGAGCAGCGAGGGCGGTATGGAGGTCTGTTGTCCCGTATTCGTGTCGAGGTACTCGTTGTTCAGGCTGTCCTTGCCCGACACAAAGGGCGTACGGTAGGCCAGAGCGCCGTCATAGCATCCTTTGAGCGCCCGTACCAGCGACCCGAGACGATCGGGATAGCGCGGATTGCCCCAGCAGAAATTGTCCAGGATGGCAGTGCGCTCAGGGTCAGCTCCTACGCAAACCACATTGCGTACGGCTTCGTCGATGGCAGAGACGGCCATGGCATAGGGATCCACGGCGCCATAGGCGGGATTAAAGGCGGCGCCCAGGGCAAAGCCTTGCCAACCCTCGCCGACCTCCATGGGTCTCATCACGGCGGCATCGCCGGGGCCGTGGTTGCGCGCTCCAAGGATGGGCTTGACAATGGTGCCGCCCAACACCTCGTGGTCATAACGACGCACAACGTCTTCCTTGCTGCGAACATTGGGGTCGGCCAGCATGCTCAGCAGACACTGGGCCAGCGCGTCGCCTGCGAGATTATCTGTCTGCGGCTGGTCGGCAAGTGTGGGGGCGCTCCACTCTGCTTGCAGGCGGCGTCGGGGCAATCCCTTGTGCAAAAAGGCCATCGAGAGGTCGGCCACCACCGCATCGCCATATTGCAGGTGCAAGCGGGCATCATCGGTAAAGGTGCCGATAACCGTCATCTCTACCGAGTGCGCATCGCATATTTCTCTCAAGCGCGCCTCATTCTGGGGCGGCACTGCGATCACCATGCGCTCCTGTGCTTCCGACACCCAGATCTCCCAGGGCGCCAGGCCCTGGTACTTGAGGGGTACCCGATCCAGATAGGCGACCACACCGGTATCCTCGCCCATCTCGCTGACGGCGGAGGAGAGGCCGCCGGCACCACAGTCGGTGATCGCCGTGTAGAGCCCTTCGTCGCGGGCGACGAGCAGCGCATCCAGCATCATCTTTTCGATCACCGGGTTCCCGATTTGAACGGCCCCTCCCGAGAGCTCGCCAGTCTCGTCCGTCAGCTCGATGGAGGAAAAGGTCGCTCCATGCAGGCCGTCGCGCCCGGTGCGGCCGCCCAACACCACCACGAGGTCGCCCGTCCGGGCTCCATTGGGATGTGCCCCCGCGGGCGCGATGCCCGCGCAACCGCAGTACACCAGCGGATTGCCCGTATACCCCGGGTGAAAGTAGATGGCCCCGTTGACGGTGGGGATGCCCATCTTGTTGCCATAATCCTGCACCCCCGCAACCACGCCGCTGTAGATGCGCCGGGGATGCAGCACTCCGGCGGCCAGCGTCTCGGGATCCGTGTCCAGGGGCCCAAAGCAGAGCACGTTGGTATTGGCGATCGGCCGCGCGCTGACGCCCATGATGTCGCGCACCACGCCCCCAACGCCGGTATTGGCCCCACCAAAGGGTTCCAGCGCCGAGGGATGGTT